>NZ_JAMYOE010000008.1:0-166943 GCF_040319695.1 Mesorhizobium sp. M0898
GGCACCGCGCCAAAGTAGCTCTCAAGGCAGGAAATGGCAGTCGCTCCTTCGCTCAACTGCCTCTCCAAAGAATCCTTTCTCAGCCTAAACTCAACCCCAAAATCGCCATATGCGATTCCCCTGCCCTTGAGGGGGAGATGCCCGGCAGGGCAGAGGGGGGTGCCTCGCGCCGACATTTCCTACCAAGGCATGACACTGATCTCCGGCCAGTTCTCCCTGGCACGCGCGCCCTTCATCTCGTGCGTCTGCCGATTATCCAGTGCACGGTTCGGGGTAACGCGAAACGAGAAGATGTCGTCGAGCCCGAACGGCGCCACGAGCGCGAGTTGCCCATCGGTGCCGAATCTAACGCCGACCGCATGGGTTTTCGAAGCGAAATAGGACAGCGCCTCGGCGGACGACGACAGTCTGGGATAGGAACCGCCAAAGCGCGCCTCAAACCACAGATGCACCCGTGCCTGATTGCGAACCTCGACCGGCAGCTTCAGCCCTTCGAACTGCTTCGCCGCCCGGCGGATGACCGTGTCCTCGGCTTCATAGGACAGATCGCTCTCATCGAAATAAAACAGGTCGACATCCCGGATGCCGTACCCCGAGGGCTTTCCGGTCAGATGATTCCAGACGCTGTTGTAAAGCGCGCCGGAGACGACCAGCCAGTCCGGCAGGCCTAGCACCCGTACCCGCGACAGCGTCTCACTGACCAGCGGATCGGCCGAGACGATATCGAGAAAGGCTGCACGCTGTTCCTCGAAGGGCAGCCCTGAATAGCGCAAATGGTCCATCGCCCTTTGGACGGCGATTCGCCACCTGCCGGCAACCCCTCTAGGTCCTCAGCGCGCCATCCATTGTGCAATTATCGGAAAGGGCGTCGTGACGCCCATTTCTGCAGGCTAGTTTCCCTCCCGCCCAAGGCTCATTGTTCGGTCGGTCTCGGACCAGAAGACTGGCTCCTCGATTGACGGCCATTCTTCGCCGTACACAAAGCCCTCGATCGCCTCTAGCTTTCCTTCAACTCATCGAAGAACAGCACCATGCCGCAAAGAAGCTGGTCAGGTCCAACGCACGCTACCCGAAGCGAACTGAACACTCGACTCTCAAAGCGCAATTCCGGGGGAACCGATGAGGGAGTGACTCTGGTCATGAATCCTACAGGATCGCGGCTGCGTTCTTTGACTTTCAGCGCACGCATCATGTCAGGAGAAACGCCGGCGGAACGGCAGAACTCCTTGACGAAAAACACTTCCAGCGGGGTCAGGTGCATTTAGCTCAGCGGCAGAACGGACAGCGTTTCATTGGCGCTTGTACATCACGTCCGTTCGGATGACGTACTTGCGCCCCGACAGCACCTCGTCGCCGCGATGCTCGATCGGATGGTAGAATGCCAGAGCCATTCCTTTCTTCGGCTTCACCAGAAGACTGCTACCGGCATAGCCCGGCATCTCGCCACGAAACGAGGTTCCTCCCCCTTCAAATCCATCTGATAGATAAATCATGAACGTGAACTGACTGCGCTCCAAGGCGTGGCGCTCGAAATAGCCGTCATGATGCCAATCGAACTTCTGGCCCGGCCCATAGCGATAGAAACGGAAACGCTCATTCAGCCCGGTCAAGCGCCAGTCGCCGAGACCACGATAGAGCAGAGGCCGCGCCCGCGCAAAAAGCAGGTCGGCAAGATCCTCGTCATCAAAAACGACGCGGTCGTTGTTGCGGAGTTCCGTCATCACGCTCGCGCCGCCGGCGCTGTTTACCTTGGCTGCCTCAAAACCACGCCGTTCGCTGTCGGCGATCAGATCGGCGCATTCCTGGTCGTCCAGGAACCCATTGACAGTCCCGATATGCGTTGCCAGCCAGTTGATGGAGAGCTTGTGGTCCATCAGAGCATCCCCTTACGTCCGCAGCACGCCGCCGGTCTGCTTGCCGACATTATCGACGATGCGCTTGGCCAGCGCCTCGAAATCCTCGTCGGTCAGCGTCTTTTCGACCGGCTGGATCGACACTTCGATGGCGATCGATTTCTTCGCCGCGCCGAGCGCTGCACCCTCGAAAACATCGAACACCGAGACGCCGGAAATCAGCTTTCGATCGGCGGCAAGGGCGGCGCGAACGAGTGTGCCGGCTTCGACCGCCTTGTCGACGACGAAGGCGAAATCGCGCTTGACCGCCTGGAAGGCGGACAGATCCAGTCTCGGCTTTGTTCGCGTCGGCTTGGCCTTCGGCTCGGGCACGGTATCGATGAACACTTCGAAGCCGCAAAGCGGGCCGGAGACGTCAAGCCCCTCCAGCGTCTTCGGGTGGAACTCGCCAAACGTGCCAAGGATTACCTTCGGCCCAAGCTTGATCGTGCCGGAGCGGCCGGGATGATACCAGGCCGGGCCGCCGGCCTCGATCTGCAGCCGCTCGACCGGCGCGCCGCAGGCTTCGAGTGCTGCGATCGCATCGGCCTTGGCATCGAAGACGCCGACGGCGCCGGCATTGCCGGCCCAATGGCGGCCGGAGCCTTCGAGCCTGGCGGTGCCGCGCCGCACACCGGCGGCAACACGCCGCTGCTGGTCGGCGCCGTCGCCTTCATAGGTGCCCGAAACTTCGAACAGCGCGACATCGCCGATGCCCTTGTCGGCATTGCGTTGCGCTGCCGCGATCAGCCCCGGCAGCAGCGACGGCCGCATGTCCGACATATCGGCGGCGATCGGGTTGGCAAGCTTCAGCGCCTGCTGGCCGCCGCCGAACAATTCGGCGTGTTTTGCCGGAATGAACGACCAGGTGACGGCCTCCATCATGCCGCGCACGGCAAGTGCCCGCTTGGCGGCGCGGGTGCGGATCTGCAGCACAGTCAGGATCCTGGCGTTGACCGCATCGTGCGAACCGAGCGGCTGCGGCGCGATGTTGTCGACGCCGTGGATGCGCATGACCTCCTCGACCAGGTCGGCCTTGCCGTCGACATCCGGCCGCCAGGACGGGACCGCCACATTGACGACATCGCCCGTGCCCTCCGGCCTGAAGCCGAGGCGGGCAAGAATGTCGAGGCTTGTCGAGCGCGGCACTTCGATGCCGGTCAGCCGCTTCACTTCCGACAATGGGAACGAGACGATCTTCGGCTGATGGCCGGCATAGCCGACGACTTCGGTTTGCGCCGGCGTACCGCCGCAGAAATCGAGCACCAGCTTCGTTGCCAGCTCCAGGCCGGGAACCATCATTTCCGGGTCGACGCCGCGCTCAAACCGATAGCGCGCGTCGGTGATGATGCCGAGCGTGCGGCCGGTGCGGGCAGTCGCGATCGGATCCCAAAGCGCCGACTCGATCAGCACGTCGGTGGTGTTCTCGTTGCAGCCGGAATGCTCGCCGCCCATGATGCCGGCAATCGATTCGATGCCGTCCTGGTCGGCGATGACGCACATCTCCGGCGTCAGCGTGTATTCGCGGCCGTCGAGCGCCAGCACCTTTTCGCCATCACGCGCCCGGCGCACGGCGAGATTGCCGGTGACCTTCGCAGCGTCGAAGACATGCAGCGGCCGACCGCGGTCGAAGGTGACGTAATTGGTGATATCGACGAGCGCGCTGATCGGCCTCAAGCCGATGGCGAGAAGCCTTTGCTGCAGCCATTTCGGCGACGGTCCGTTCTTGACGCCGCGCACCAGGCGCAGCGCAAAGCCGGGACAGAGCTCCGGCGCTTCGATCGTCACCTTGACCGGCGTCTCGCCCGTGCCGGGGATCGGCTCTATCGGCGCGCTCTTCAGCGTGCCGAGCCCGCTCGCCGCCAGATCGCGGGCGATGCCATGGACACTGGTCGCATCCGGCCGGTTCGGCGTCAGATTGATCTCGATCAGCGGGTCGTCGAGATGGGCATAGGCGGCGAAGCTGGTACCGACCGGCGCATCGGCCGGAAGGTCGATGATGCCGTCATGCTCCTCGGACAATTCGAGCTCGCGCTCGGAGCACATCATGCCATGGCTTTCAACGCCGCGGATCTTGCCGACGGTCAGCGTCACGTCGATGCCGGGAATATAGGTGCCCGGTGCTGCAAAGGCGCCGATCAGGCCCGCGCGGGCGTTCGGCGCTCCACACACGACCTGCACCGGCGGCTTGCCGTCGCCGGTGTCGACGGTCAGCACGCGAAGCCGGTCGGCGTCGGGATGCTGGACCGCCGTCACCACCTTGGCGATGACGAAGGGAGCCAGGCTCGCCCGGTCGTCGACATGCTCGACCTCGAGGCCGATCGAGGTGAGACGCTCGACGATTTCCGCCAGCGAGGCGTCTGTCTCGAGATGATCCTTGAGCCAGGAGAGGGTGAGTTTCATGAATGTGTTCCGTCTGGTCTGGGCACGTTGCACTTGAAGCTATGCGGCCGCGCGTCGGACATGTGCAGGAAGGCAAGCTGCCCGCGGATTTGCTGCGGCCCAGTCGTCACGCGCTCAAGCCCCCGAACAGCGTCGGCATGTCAAGCGGCCTAAAACCGTAATGCGACAGCCAGCGCACATCGGCGTCGAAGAAGGCGCGCAGATCCGGCATGCCGTATTTCAGCATGGCGAT
This sequence comes from Mesorhizobium sp. M0898, assembly GCF_040319695.1. Classification (NCBI taxonomy): domain Bacteria; kingdom Pseudomonadati; phylum Pseudomonadota; class Alphaproteobacteria; order Hyphomicrobiales; family Phyllobacteriaceae; genus Mesorhizobium; species Mesorhizobium sp. M0898. The sequence continues at coordinate 4,528 of NZ_JAMYOE010000008.1, forward strand.
ACGGTCGATGCCCATGCCCCAGGCGAAGCCCTGGTATTCGTCAGGATCGAGGCCACCGTAACGGAGCACATTGGGGTGCACCATGCCGCAGCCGAGAATCTCCATCCAGTCGGAGCCTTCGCCGAAGCGCACCTCGCCGGGCCGCGAACGGTCGCACTGGATGTCTACCTCGAGGCTGGGCTCGGTAAACGGGAAGAAAGACGGCCGGAAGCGCATCTTGACGCTCGGCACCTCGAAGAAGGCCTTGCAGAACTCCTCCAGCACCCATTTCATATTGGCGACGTTGGCCGATTTGTCGATCACCAGCCCCTCGACCTGATGGAACATCGGCGAGTGGGTGGCATCGGAATCCTGCCGGTAGGTCTTGCCAGGGATGACGATGCGGATCGGCGGCTTCTGCATCTCCATGGTGCGGATCTGCACCGGCGAGGTGTGGGTGCGCAAAAGCTTGCGCTCCCCCTGCTCGTCCGGCTGGAAGAAGAACGTGTCGTGCATCTCGCGCGCCGGGTGGCCTTCCGGGAAGTTCAGCGAGGTGAAATTGTAATAGTCGGTCTCGATGTCCGGACCTTCGGCGATGGCAAAGCCGAGATCGCCGAAAATCGCCGCGATCTCGTCGATAACCTGGCTGATCGGATGGATGCGGCCGCGCTCGGCCGGCGATTGCCTGACCGGCAAGCTGACGTCGACCTTCTCTGCGGCAAGCCGTGCTGTGATCGCCACATCTTTCAGCTCGGCGCGGCGCGCCGAAAGTGCCTCGGTGACGCGGTTCTTGAGGCCGTTGATTGCCGGGCCTTTGACCTGTCGCTCCTCGGCGCTCATCGAGCCGAGTGTCTTCAGCATCTCGGAAACCGAGCCCTTCTTGCCAAGGGCAGAGACACGCACCGCCTCGATCGCCTGCTCGTCGGCGGCCGAGGCAATCTCGGCCATCAGGGAATTTTCGAGAGTTTCCATGTCACTCATGTTCCAGATCCGATTGGAAGCAAAGAAAAACCCGCGCCAGCCCTGCCAGCGCGGGTTTCCCAAATCAAGTATCGAATAGCTTGGGAAGCGCTGGTCTTAAGCGACAGCGCTTTCAAAAGCATTCGGCGTGGTATTCTTCAGGTATTCGAGCGCGACCTTGGCCTTGGCCACGAGTGCGGCGAAGGCCTGCGGCTCGTGGATGGCCATGTCCGACAGGATCTTGCGATCGATCTCGATTCCGGCCTTGTTGAGACCGTCGATGAAACGGCCATAGGTCAGGCCATGCTCATGCGTCGCCGCATTGATGCGCTGGATCCACAGCGCGCGGAACGAGCGCTTGCGGTTCTTGCGGTCGCGATAGGCGTACTGCAGCGACTTTTCCACCGCCTGCTTGGCGATGCGGATGGTGTTCTTGCGACGGCCGTAAAAACCCTTGGCGGCTTTCAGGACCTTCTTGTGCTTGGCGTGCGAGGTGACGCCTCTCTTTACGCGTGCCATGTCATGATCTCCTTAACGCTGTCCAGACCGAATGCTCAGAGGCCGTTCGGCAGAAAATTCTTGATGACCTTCTTGCCATCCGGTTCAGCCAGAACCATCGTGCCGCGGGCATTTCGAATGAACTTGTTGGACCGCTTGATCATGCCGTGACGCTTGCCGGCTGCAGCCGACAGAACTTTACCCGTACCTGTGATCTTGAACCGCTTCTTGGCGGCCGATTTGGTCTTCATCTTGGGCATTTTGCTACTCCGTTTATATGCGCACCAATGCGCTTTTTGTTCGCTTCAGGCCGACCAAAGCCCGAAAAGCAAATGAAACCGCCACGGCATGCCCTGCCGGGCGGTTTTTTGGGAACGGCGGTCCTATACGTCAAAGCGGGGGCGCGCGCAACACCCCGTGCCCAGCAACACTGTACTCAGCAACACCGTACTCAGGGGAAACGGAACAGCACCGGCAATATGCCGGACTGCTGGGCGCCGTCGATCAGTTCGAAAGCCGGCAAGGCAACCAGGAAGACCAGACCGTCGAGCAGCGTGGTTCGCAGCAGGCGCGGCTTGAAGCCGCCGGTGTCGCCTTCCTGATACAGCGACAGTTTCGGGAAGAAGCGCGGCACTTTCAACAGGTAGGCCTGGTATGGCGCGCCAAGAACCTGCCTGAGGAATTTCTCCTCGCGCAGGATAACGATGTAAAATGCACCCGCGCAGAGCGCTCCAAAGCCGATCGTGGCGGTGATGGAGCCGATCTGTGCGCCGACACCGGCGGCAGCTAAAGTAGAGAAGACATAGAGCGGGTTGCGGGTGATCGAATAGGGTCCGCCGGTCACCACTTCGGAGGATTTGCGTCCACCAATATAGAGCGTCGACCACAAGCGTCCGACAACGCCGAGAAAGATCAGCAGGACGCCGACCATTTCGATCGTTTCATGCACAGGCGTATCGGGCGGAAAAACCGACTGCCCGAACAAAAGCATCGCGAAAAGGACGACGACGACGACGGCAAGCACCATCCTGCGCGTGTGCTGGTAGCTGCCCAGCCCATATTTGGCTTCCGAATGCTTGACGTCATTGACCATGTCGGGAATCCGATCGTCGAGGGAACCAGAGCGTCTTTGCTCTCGCCGGCGATCGCAGCGTCTGGCCAAGAAACAGGCGCCCCGCCGATCGCCGGGACGCCTTGCAACATGATTCAGGCGGATTTAATGCACGTCGCCCAAAAGTGCGCAGCGGTTTTGCGACAACGACATGCACAAACAGAACTAAAGCGCACAACGCGCTTTAGCGGGGCGCCAGCACCATCATCATCTGGCGGCCTTCGAGCTTCGGTTCGGCTTCGACCTTGGCGATGGGCGCCACTTCCTCGCGAACCTTGTTCAGAAGCTGCATGCCGAGTTCCATATGCGCCATCTCGCGACCGCGGAAGCGCAATGTCAGCTTGACCTTGTCGCCTTCCTCGAAAAAGCGCCGGACGGCCTTCATCTTGGTCTCGTAGTCGTGGCTGTCGATGTTCGGGCGCATCTTGATCTCCTTGATCTCGATGACCTTCTGGTTCTTGCGCGCCTCGGCCGCCTTCTTCTGGTTGGCGTATTTCAGCTTGCCGAGATCGAGGATCTTTACGACGGGCGGCACTGCATTGGGCGATATCTCGACCAGATCGAGCCCAGCCTCTTCGGCGAGCAGCAATGCGTCGTTGATGGAGACATCGCCGCGGTTCTGGCCTTCGGCGTCGATTAGCTGGACCCGGGGAACCCGGATGTCACGGTTGGAGCGCGGGCCTTCCTTGGTGGGCGCCGCTGCTTTGAAAGGTCTGCGAATGGTCGTGGTCTCCTTGAGCCGTTTCGTTAAGGGGTTCTTCGGTTCAGAATTGCGAACGCGCAATGTGGTGAGCGCGCGGTCGGAGTCAATAGCACAGCATTCTCAGGAAATCACCTGCTCGATGGAATGCTCCTCTGCACCAAGCGAAGAAAGTGGCGGAGCACTTTTCGTTGAATGCCTTGCTGTGCCAAAAGACCGGCGTGAGGGAATACACCATGAGCACCACCCCGATCTTCCTGGACGTCGACGGGACGAGCATCGCCGTCAGGCATGCGGCAGGTGCCGAGCCCGGCATCGTCTGGCTTGGCGGCTACAAATCCGACATGCTGGGCACCAAGGCCGAAACCTTGTCGGAATGGGCGCTCGGGGAAGGCCGCGCCTTCCTGCGCCACGATTATTCCGGTCACGGCGAATCGGGCGGCGCCTTTGCCGACGGCACCATCTCGAAATGGCTGGGCGAGAGCCTGGCGGTTTTCCGCCGTTTCACCCAGGGCAGGCAAATCCTGGTCGGTTCGTCGATGGGCGCCTGGATCGCGCTGCGCATAGTGCAGGAGTTGCGCAAGGCGGGCGAGAACAGCGTCGCCGGCCTTGTGCTGCTGGCGCCGGCGCCCGATTTCACATTCGAACTGGTGGAGCCGGTGCTGACCGGGGCGCAGAAGCGCAACCTCAGGAAAAAGGGCTTTTTCGAGGAGCCGTCGGACTATTCAGCCGAACCGTACATCTACACGCGCGCACTGATCGAGGACGGCCGCAACAACCGGGTGATGACCGGGCCGATCGACACGCACTGTCCGGTCCATATCCTGCAAGGGCTGGCCGATCCCGACGTGCCGTCGAGCCATGCGCTGAAGCTGGTCAGCCTGCTGCCGGCCGACGACGTCACGCTGTCGCTCATTCCCGACGGCGACCACCGCCTGTCGCGGCCGCAGGATCTCGACATGCTGGTGCGGGCGGTGGACGCGATGGTGCGGCAGGCGGGATAGAGACATGCGCATTTCCATTCCGGTGTCCGCCTTCGTGGCGGCGATCGTCGGCTTCGGCGGTACGCTGGCCATCGTCATTGCCGCCGCCAAGGCGGTCGGCGCAACGCAGGTCGAGACCGCAAGCTGGGTGACGGCGCTTTGCCTGGCGATGGCGATCGAGAGCCTGTGGCTGTCCTGGCGTACGAAAATGCCGGTCATCACCGCCTGGTCGACGCCAGGCTTGGCGCTGATCGCCGCGTCGACCGGCTTTTCGATGGGTGAGGCGGTTGGTGCCTTCGTCGTCACCGCGGTCCTGCTGATCACCACAGGCCTGTTCGGGCCCTTGACCAAGCTGATCGCCAGAATACCGGCGTCCGTCGCGTCCGGAATGCTGGCCGGCATCGTCGTCACCTTCGCCATCAATGCGGTGAAAACCGTTCCCGTCGACCCCTGGCTGATCCTGCCGCTGGTTGCGGCGTTCTTCGTCATCCGCCTGTTCAACCCGGCCCTGTCGGTGCTGCTGGTGCTGATCGGCGGCGGTCTCGCCGCCTTCCTCACCGGCCGGGTCGGCGGTCTGCCGGCACCGGAACTCTCGAGCTTGACGCTGGTGATGCCGCAGTTCACCGCCACTGCGATCATCGGCCTCGCCTTGCCGCTCTACCTCGTCACCATGGCCTCGCAGAACCTGTCCGGCCTCGCCGTGCTGAGGGCAGCCGGCTATCATCCCGAACCCGGGCCGCTGATCGGCGTCACCGGCCTGTTTTCGCTGCTGACGGCGCCGTTCGGCGCTTCGACCACCAATCTGGCGGCAATCTCGGCGGCGATCTGCACCGGGCCCGACGTGCATCCCGATCCGGCCGAGCGCTGGAAGACCGGGCCGTTCTATGCGTTGGCCTATCTCGTCTTTGCCCTGTTCGGCGCCTCGCTGGTGGCGATCTTCGCCGTATTGCCGCAGAGCCTGATCGCGCTGGTCGCCGGCCTGGCGCTGATGGCGCCGCTCGCCAATGCACTGTCGATCGCCTTGAAAGACGAGGACGAGCGGATGGCCGCCACCGTCACCTTCGCCGTCACCGCATCGGGGCTGACGCTGTTCGGCGTCGGTGCGGCGTTCTGGGGCCTGATCGCCGGATTGGTCGTGCTTTTTCTTGAAATGCTCAAAAAGCGATAATCATTTCAGCCGCTTGTCCGGTTTTGGCGGTTGCTGTCTTGAATCGCCGTTTTCTTCATCCCATTTCGATTCCACGCAGCCGGATTTGGCTGTCTCCAACTGAAGGATTGGAAGAAATGAACACATCTGCATTGATCCGTCCGGCCTGGACGCCGGCGACCATCGCGTTGATGGTGATCGGGTTCATGGTGTTCTGGCCGCTCGGCTTCGCCATGCTCGCCTACATCATCTGGGGCGATCGGCTCGAGGGCTTCAAGCGCGACGTCAACCGCGCCACCGACGGCATCTTCGCCGGCTGCCGCCGCGGCTCCGACAGGGCCGCGCGCTGGGGCCATGGCTCCGCACGCACCGGCAACGTCGCTTTCGACGACTGGCGCGAAAAGGAACTCGAGCGGCTTGCCGAGGAACGCCGCAAGCTCGACGAGATGCTGAGCGAGTTCGATGAATATGCCCGCGAATTGCGCCGCGCCAAGGACCAGGAAGAGTTCGATCGCTTCATGGCCAACCGCAACAAGTCGACGTCGCCCACGACAGGTGGGTCAACTGGCTCGACGACGAATAACAAACGCGGCGGCAACTCCACGCCAGGCCTGCTCGACGAGTAAGGTCCCGTGCCCAGATAGATAATCCAACGGCGTCGCGTCAGCGGCGCCGTTTCTTTTTTGTTCTAGTCGTTTCCCTCGAATCACGTATCGTCCCGGAATGTCCTTCGGCTTCTTCCGCACCCCGACGAAACCCAAGCCCACGCCCGTCGTGGAGCGCGAGCATTGCGTTGCCGGCCGCACGCTGCCGCTCAAGATCGTCGAGAACGACCGGGCGCGGCGCCTGACGCTGCGCATCGATTCCGGCGGCCGTGGTCTGCGCATCACCGTGCCGCCGGGGCTGCGCCGCGGCGAGGTGGAAAAATTTCTCGACCGCCATCAGGACTGGCTGGAGCAAAGGCTGGCCAAAGTGCCCAACCGGCCGCAGGTGCGTCCCGGCATCAAGGTGCCGGTGCGCGGCGTGCCGCATCGCATCGTCCATGAACCGTCGAAACGCGGCACCGTCACGCTGTCGCGCGACGAGCGCGGGCCGCTGATGATCGTGCATGGCGAACGCGTGCATCTGCCGCGCCGCATCGCCGATTTCCTGAAGCGCGAAGCCAAGCGCGAGATCGAAGCGCTGGTGACCAAGCACAGTGCTGCGGTCGGCAAGCGCGCCAAGGCGATCCGCTTCAAGGATACGTCGAGCCGCTGGGGATCGTGCACGTCGGACGGCAATCTGTCGTTTTCCTGGCGCATCATGATGGCGCCGCGGCCGGTGATAAACTACCTCGTCGCGCATGAGGTGGCGCATCTCAAGGAGATGAACCACGGCCCGAAATTCTGGAAACTATGCGAGCAGCTTTGCCCGGATACCGAGCGCTGCAAGGACTGGCTCAAGCGCAATGGCGGCGCGCTGCAGGCGATCGCGTTCGAGTAGGATGCTTGTAGGGGAACGAAATGGAAACTGTAGCGATCCTTCGCGCCGGCCTCAATAGATTCTGCACTGCCGATCAATCGTCATTGGCCGCGTTCAACTCCTCCGGCCGCAACCCCTCATCGACATGGCGCGGCCAGGGCAGGAAATCCTTCTCGAAGGTCTCGTTGCTGAAATAAGCCAGCGCCCGGTGCGCCTCGGCGCCGTTGAAGGCTGCCTTGTCCATCAAATGAGCGATGACCTCATGGGCCTGCGCCAGCTTTTGCCTGAGTTCCGCGACGGTCTTTTCCGACATGATCTTTGTTCTCCCGCCTCTGTGCCTGAGCAAGTAGCGTTGCGCTTATATTAGCAAGGTAGCGCGTTCCGCTCTTACATTAGCAAGGTAGCGCGTTCCGCGCTGGCGGCAAACAGGATGCTTTTTCTCGACTCTTTGGCCGTTTCATGCCAATCCCGCGCCATGGCGCTGGACATCAAGATATGCGGGTTGAAGACCGACAAGGCACTGGCTGCGGCATTGGCCGGCGGCGCCAGCCATGTCGGCTTCATTTTCTTTGCCAAAAGCCCGCGCTATGTCGAGCCGGCGGAAGCCGGCCGCCTGCGCGAAGCGGCGCGCGGCAAGGCCAAGGCGGTTGCCGTGACGGTCGACGCCAGCGATGCGTTCCTGGATGACATCGTCGAAAAGATGCAGCCCGATATGCTGCAGCTTCACGGCGCCGAGCCTCCCGAGCGGGTGGCCGAGGTGAAGGCCCGCTACGGCTTGCCGGTGATGAAGGCGCTGCCGGTCAGCGAGGCCGCCGATCTCGGGCGAGTCAAGCCCTTCATCGGCATTGCCGACCGCTTCCTGTTCGATGCCAAGCCGCCTAAGGGTTCGGAATTGCCGGGCGGCAACGGTCTTGCCTTCGACTGGCGCATTCTGGCTGGCCTTGACGCCGGCGTCGATTACATGCTTTCCGGAGGGCTCAATGCCGGCAATATCGGCGACGCCTTTCGGCTGGCGAACCCGCCCGGAATAGATGTTTCCTCGGGCGTGGAGAGCGCGCCGGGCGTCAAGGAACCGGCGCTGATCGAACAATTTTTCCGCGCCGTCGGGGCAGCACGCGACAACCGCGCCGCCTGACCACGCTTCAAACCACAGACCAGGAGATCGGCGATGGACAAGCCGGCGATACCGAATTCCTTCCGCACCGGCCCCGACGAGCAGGGCATGTTCGGCATTTTTGGCGGTCGTTTCGTTGCCGAAACGCTGATGCCGCTGATCCTTGAGCTGGAGCGGCACTGGAACGAGGTCAAGAACGACCCGGATTTCAAGGCCGAACTGACCGATCTCTCGACGCATTACGCCGGGCGGCCGTCGAAGCTCTATTTCGCCGAAGGCCTGACCAGGCATCTTCGTGAGGTGTCCTCGGCGAAGGGCCTAGGCGGCGGCGCAAAGGTCTATTTCAAGCGCGAGGACCTGAACCACACCGGCTCGCACAAGATCAACAACTGCCTCGGCCAGATCCTGCTCGCCAAGCGCATGGGCAAGACGAGGATCATCGCAGAGACCGGTGCCGGCCAGCATGGCGTCGCTTCCGCCACGGTCGCGGCGCGCTTCGGGCTTCCTTGTATCGTCTATATGGGCGCGACCGATGTCGCCCGGCAAAGCCCCAACGTATTTCGCATGAAGCTTCTGGGCGCCGAGGTGCGGCCGGTGACGGCCGGCCACGGGACGCTGAAGGACGCCATGAACGAGGCCCTGCGCGACTGGGTGACCAATGTCGAGGATACCTATTATCTGATCGGCACCGCCGCCGGCCCGCACCCCTATCCGGAGCTGGTGCGCGACTTCCAGTCGGTGATCGGCACCGAGGCGCGCGCCCAGATCCTCGAGCAGGAAGGCCGGCTGCCGGACACCATCATCGCTTGTGTCGGCGGCGGTTCCAACGCTATCGGCCTGTTCCATCCCTTCCTCGACGACAGTGAGGTGCGCATCATCGGCGTCGAAGCCGGCGGCCGCGGGCTCGACGGCATCGAGCATTGCGCCTCGATGAGTGCCGGCGCGCCCGGCGTGCTGCATGGCAACCGTACCTACCTTCTGCAGAACGCCGACGGCCAGATCATGGACGGTCACTCGATCTCGGCGGGCCTCGACTATCCGGGCGTCGGTCCCGAGCACTCATGGCTGCGCGATTCCGGCCGCGTCGACTATGTGCCGATCCTCGACAGCGAGGCGCTGGAGGCGTTCCAGTTGACGACACGCGTCGAGGGCATCATTCCGGCGCTTGAATCGGCCCATGCCATCGCACAGGCGGTGAAGATCGTGCCTGACATGGACAAGGACCAGATCGTCATCGTCAACCTGTCCGGCCGCGGCGACAAGGACGTGCATACGGTGGCCAATATGCTGGGCATGGAGATCTGATCATGGCCACCCGTATCGACCGCCGCATGGCAAAGCTGAAGGCCGAGGGGCGACCGGCACTCGTCACCTATTTCATGGGCGGCGATCCGGACTACGACACGTCCCTGTCGATCATGAAGGCGCTGCCCCGCGCCGGCAGCGACATCATCGAGTTAGGCATGCCGTTTTCCGATCCAATGGCCGACGGCCCGGCGATCCAGGCGGCCGGCCTGCGGGCGCTGAAGGGCGGCCAGACCTTGGTCAAGACGCTGAAGATGGCCTCGGAATTCCGCGCCGGCGACAGTGAAACGCCGATCGTCTTGATGGGCTATTACAATCCGATCTACATCTACGGCGTCGAGCGCTTCCTGAGCGACGCGCTGGCCAGCGGCATAGACGGGCTGATCGTCGTCGACCTGCCGCCTGAGATGGACGAGGAGCTTTGCATCCCGGCACTCAAGGCCGGCATCAATTTCATCCGGCTGGCGACGCCGACCACCGACGACAAGCGCCTGCCCAAGGTGCTGCAGAACACGTCGGGTTTCGTCTACTACGTCTCGATGACCGGCATCACCGGTTCGGCGCTGGCCGACACCGGCAAGGTGGCGGCAGCGGTCAAGCGCATCAAGAGCCATACCGACCTGCCGGTCTGTGTCGGCTTCGGCGTCAAGACCGCCGAGCAGGCGCGCACCATCGGCGCGTCGGCCGACGGCGTCGTTGTAGGCACCGCGATTGTCAATGCAGTCGCCAACGTGCTGGGGCCGAAGGGCGAAAAGACCGCCGATCCGGCCGAGGCCGTCGCCACGCTGGTCAGCGGGCTTTCGCAAGGGGTTCGGGCGGCTCGCCTTGCTGCCGCCGAATAATCTTGATCTTCTGGTTGGCCATGATCTCCAGCGAAAACCGATTTCCACTTTTCGGGATCATGGTCTAACTCTTCGTAAGGACAGGAGCCGAAGCGATGAACTGGATCACCAATTACGTCCGTCCGAAGATCAATTCGATGCTCGGCCGCCGCACCGACATGCCGGAAAACCTGTGGATCAAGGATCCCGAGACCGGCGAAATGGTGTTCCATAAGGATCTGGAGCAGAACCAGTTCGTCATCCCGTCCTCCGGCCACCATATGAAGATATCAGCCAAGGAACGGCTGAAATTCTTCCTCGACGACGGCAAATACGAGACGCTGGAAAACCCCAAGGTCGTTCAGGATCCGCTCAAGTTCCGCGACGAGAAGCGCTACGCAGACCGGCTGAGGGATGCCAAGGCCAAGACCGGCATGGAAGACGCCATCATCAATGCGCTGGGCACGGTCGAGGGCGTGCCGGTGATGGTGACGGTGCAGGATTTTGCCTTCATGGGCGGCTCGCTCGGCATGGCGGCAGGTGACGCCATCGTGCATGGTTTCGAGGTCGCCTTGCAGCGCAAGCGGCCGCTGATCCTGTTTGCGGCCTCCGGCGGCGCCCGTATGCAGGAAGGCATCCTGTCGCTGATGCAGTTGCCACGGACCACGGTCGGCGTCGACAGGCTGAAGGAGGCCGGCCTGCCCTACATCGTCGTCCTGACCAACCCGACGACCGGCGGCGTCACCGCCTCCTATGCCATGCTGGGCGACGTGCATATTGCCGAGCCCGGCGCCCTGATCGGCTTTGCCGGCCCGCGCGTCATCGAGCAGACCATCAGGGAAAAGCTGCCTGACGGCTTCCAGCGCGCCGAATATCTGATGGAACACGGCATGGTCGACATGGTGGTGTCACGGCTGGAGATGCGCCAGACCATTGCACGGCTACTGAGAATGCTGCTCAAGCTGCCGGAGGAGCAAAAATCTCAGGAACCGGAAATCTTGCCGCCGTCGGTGATTCCGGCCGAAGCCCGGCCGCACGCCTGACGCATTCGCCACGAACTGCGATTGCGCGCCGTCCGTGGCGCGCCTAGGATTCGCCATGACCACGCTTGCCGCCGACCGCGAAATCGAAAGCCTGATGGCGCTTCATCCGAAGGGCTTCGACCTTTCGCTCGACCGCATTTCGCGGCTGCTCGAGCGGCTCGGCAATCCGCAGGACCAGCTGCCGCCGGTCATCCACATCGCCGGCACCAACGGCAAGGGCTCCTGTGCTGCTTTTTCACGGGCGCTGCTCGAAGCCGCCGGCTACCGCGTCCACGTCCACACCTCGCCACATCTGGTGAACTGGCACGAGCGCTACCGGCTGGCCGCGGATGGCGGCGGCAGGCTGGTGGACGACAAGGTCTTCGCCGAAGCCATCGCCCGCGTCGCCAAAGCCAATCAAGGCCAGAAGATCACCGTCTTCGAAATCCTCACCGCCGTCACCTTCCTGCTGTTTTCCGAACATCCGGCCGATGCCGTCATCCTCGAGGTTGGCCTTGGCGGCCGCTTCGACGCCACCAATGTCATCGCCGAGCCGGCCGTGTCGGTGATCATGCCGGTGTCGCTCGACCACGAAGCCTATCTCGGCGACCGCGTCGAGCTGATCGCCGCCGAAAAGGCCGGTATCATCAAGCGCGGATGCCCGGTCGTCATCGGCGCGCAGGAAAGCGAGACGGCCCAGCAGGTGCTCATCGAAACCGCCGAGCGGCTCGACTGCCCCGCCTTCGTCTATGGCCAGGATTTCCTTGCCTATGAGGAAAACGGGCGCATGGTCTATCAGGACGAAGACGGATTGATGGACCTGCCGCCGCCGCGCCTGCCGGGGCGCCATCAATTCGCCAATGCGGCGGCGGCGATCGCGGCGGTCAAGGCGGCGGGCTTCGAGATCAGCCACCGCGCTGCCGAGAAGGCGATGGCGAATGTTGCCTGGCCGGGCCGCATGCAAAAGCTGCCGCAAGGACGGCTGAGCGAACTGGCGCCGAAGGGCGCCGACATCTGGCTCGACGGCGGCCACAATCCCGGCGCTGGCGTGGTCGTCGCCGAGGCGCTGGCCGAGCAGGAGGAAAAGAACCCGCGTCCGCTGTTCCTGATCTCGGGTATGATCAACACCAAGGACCAGAGCGGCTATTTCCGCGCCTTCAAAGGGCTGGTCCGGCATGTCTACACCGTGCCGGTGAGCCTGAGCGACGCGGGCGTGCCGAACGACGAGCTGGCGACCCGCGCCATCGAGGCCGGCCTGTCGGCCGAACCGGTCAGTTCCGTCGCCAATGCGCTGATGCTGCTGCGCGACACGTGGGACGGACCGCCGCCGCGCATCCTGATCGGCGGGTCACTTTACCTGGCCGGCGCGGTGTTGGCCGAAAACGGCACGCCGCCGGTTTGAGGCGTGCTTCAGCCGGGCCACGGTGACGCCAAACTTGTCAGACCACCGCGAGGAGCCAATCATGATCAAGGTAAAGCAGCTCGCACACGTTTGCATTTTCGCGAATGACCTGGAGATGACGCGAAGCTTCTATCGGGACGTCCTCGGCATGGACACCCAGTTCAATTTCCTGCGCGACGGGAAGATTTTTGGCTTCTACCTCAATTGCGGCAGCCGTAGCCATGTCGAGGTGTTCCAGAAAGACGACGCCAGCTATGGCGACTTGAACCAGATCAACCACTTCTGCCTCGAAGTGGAAAACATCGACGCCGCGATCGCCCATCTGAGGTCAAAGGGGGTTGATGTCACTTCCAAGAAACGCGCGTGCGATGACACCTACCAGGCTTGGATCCGCGACCCCAACGGCGTGAGGATAGAACTGTTCGAATACACTGAAAAAAGCGCACAATTCGTCGGCGGCGATCGTGTCGCGGATTGGTGATCGCGCCTCGCCGGGACAATTGTAGCGGCGCAGCCGATGATTGGTGGACTACTTCAGCTCGACCTCGATGAAGGCGAATTCGCCATCGTTTGCACTGATGACGTCATGTTCGACGCCCTCGTTGCGGAAATACGGGGCGCCCTTCTTCATCTCGGCAAAGGATTCGCCATCCTTGGTCAGGAGCTTCACCTTGCCGTCGGTCAACGGCACGATCACATAGTCGTGGCCATGGCGGTGCCAGCCGGTGTTGTCGCCCGGGGCGAAGCGGTATTCGGTGACGATGACGCGCTCATTGTCGATGAAGACGGTGGCCTTGGCGGATCCGGTCATATCGCTTCTCCTTTGAATTCAGAAGAGAAGAATACCGGGCGGCAAGCCGCGAGTGCCAGAGCGGCCCACCAATGACGCCAGCAAAAGAAGGCCCGGCGCGAGGCCGGGCTTTTCTGCAAAATTTTGATCGGATCAGGCGAGGCTGCCGTTGATCCAGTGCGACAATGCCGTTTTCGGCGCAGCACCGACCTTCATGTCGGCGACTTCGCCGCCCTTGAAGATCATCAGCGTCGGGATCGAGCGCACGCCGAACTGCGCGGCCAGCTCAGGATTCTCGTCGATGTTGAGCTTGGCGATCTTTATCTTGCTGCCGAGTTCGATGGCGATGTCCTCGAGCGCCGGGGCGATCATCTTGCACGGGCCGCACCATTCCGCCCAGAAATCGACCACGACCGGCTCCTTGGCGTTGAGCACGTCGGCCTGGAAATTGCTCTTGTCGACCTTGACGGTGGCCATGCTGAGATCCTTTCGATTTATTCGTCCCACCAAATGTGGTGGTGATCGTGTCCGTCTTCAAGCAAGTGTTGTGTCACGCTCCCGTGAGTCTAGCAAGCGCGTCGTCCATGGCCGCTGCCGGCAGCTCGATCAGCCGCGGCGCTTCGGTGAACAGCAGCGCCGCCGAGACCTCGCGTCCCGGATAGAGCGGCTGAAGCAGCGCGCGATAAAGTGCGAGCTGCAGAACATAGGCTTGCGGCACTTCGGCGAGCGTAGCTGGCGCTGGCCGATTGGTCTTGTAGTCGACGATCGAAACCTTGTCCGGCGTTACTGCCAACCGGTCGATCTTGCCGGAAATCGAGCGCAGTTTGCCCCTCACCTCCAGGCTGCCCATGATGGCGACTTCGGCGCGCGAGTTTGGCGCAAACAGCGGCGCGAAGCGGCTGTCGGCAAGAATTCTGAAAACGCCAGCCAGGGCCTTGTCGCGCTCGTCGTCGGGCCATGCCGCGCCGGCTCTTGCCAGATAGCGTTCGGCGGCATCCCGGCGTGTTCCCTCGGCGATGCCGGGCAGCATCTGCAGCAATTTGTGCAGCGCCAGCCCGCGCACGACGGCCAAGCCGGGTTCGGCGTCGGCATCCAGTACCGGCGAACGCGTGTCGGCCACCGCTTGCCGCGCCTCGTCGATCAGCACCGAGGCGCCGGACGGCGAGAGCGGCCGCGGCAATTCCTCGAAGGGCGGCAGAGGCCGGAACAGGGTTTCCGGCAATGGCGCAAAGCGTTCAGTCTGTCGTGCCTCATCCACTGACGCCGGTGGCATGGGCGGCAGTTTCGTCACCTGGAAACGATGCACGGTCTCGCCAGTGGCGGGATGCCGGCGTTCTTCGCTCTCTGCGGCACCGACCAGTGCGCGGCTGACGATCGAATGCCAGGTACCGATATTCGGCGCCCGCTTGCCGTGGTAGCCGCAGACGATCAGCCGATCCTCGGCGCGGGTCATGCCGACATAGAGCAGCCGGCGGTATTCGTCGTCGGCGAGCTCGCGGGCGCGGGCCGATGCGGCGCGTGAAAACCCATTTGCGACATCGCTGGCCGAACGCCAGAGATAGCCCTTGTCCTCCCAGCAGTCGCCCGAGCCTTCGAACGGCATCAATCTCGGCAGATGCTGGTCACTGAACGGCGCGGAGCCGCCATCGACAAGGAATACCACCGGCGCCTCCAGGCCTTTGGCGGCATGCACGGTCATGACGCGAACCTCGTCGCGGGTCTGGTCCATTTCGCGCTTGATCTCGGGGCCGGCGTTTTCCAACGTCGACAGGAAGGATTCCAGTCCCGGCAGGCCGGTCCGCTCCTCGGCCAGGCAGAAATTCAGGAATTCGTCGAGGACGTCGCCGGCCTCCGGCCCGAGCCGCGCGATCATCTTCTTGCGCAGGCCGTCGCGGGCGAGAGCTGCAGCATAGAATTCGAACACCGGCTTGAATGCGGCCTCGTTCGACCATGTGCCGAGCCGGCTGACGACGGCGGCCAACGCCTCGCTTTCGCCGGCATGCCGGCGCAGCGAGGCGATCAGCGAGACGCCCGATGGCCTCTCCGCAGCAAGCGCGAAAAGCTGCTCTTCCGAGACATCGAAGATCGGGCTGCGCAGCACGGCGGCCAGCGACAGATCGTCCTCGGGCTGGATGAGAAAATGACCGAGTGCGATCAGGTCCTTCACCGCGATATGGCCAGGCAGGCTGAGCCGGTCGGCGCCGGCCACCGGGATGTCGCGGCGCTTCAACGCCCGTGTCAGCGCATGGACGAAGCGGTCGCGCTTGCGCACCAGCACCAGCACGTCGCCGGGCCGGAGTTTCTTGCCACGCCCTTCGATGACCTCGCCGCCGCCGATCCAGCCGGCAATGGTCGCTGCAACGTTTTCGGCAACGCGCACCGCCGGTGCGTGGGCGTGATCCACCGCTTGCGTCCAGTCGTCCGGTTCGTCGACGATGTCGGCGCCGAGCGAGGGCCAGACGTCGACATAGCCCGGCGCATCGTTGCGGATCGCCTTGTGGTCGAGCGGATCGGGATCGTGGCTGATGCCGCGCCGCACGTTCGGGTCAGCAAAGACACGATCCACCGCCGCAAGCACGTCGTCGGTCGAGCGAAACGACCAGGTTAGCTTGAGATCGGCGAAGGCGGCGGCGGCGGATCTGACTTTGCCGGCAAACAAAAGCCGGCTGTCGGCAAAGGAGTCCGGGGCGGCTCCCTGGAAGGAATAGATCGACTGCTTTTCGTCGCCGACCGCAAAGATGGTGCGGCGGACGGCGTCGCGTGCGCCGAGCCCGGCAAAGAACTCCTCCGCCAGCCGCTTGACTACCTCCCACTGGTCGGGACTGGTGTCCTGCGCCTCGTCGAGGAGGATGTGGTCGATGCCCTGGTCGAGCTTGTACTGCACCCATGGACCGGCGTCGGGCCGCGCCAGTAGATGGACCGTGCGGGTGATCAGGTCGTTGAAGTCGAGGAAGCCCCGGGCGCGCTTCAATTGCTCGTAGCGGGCGATCAGCCAGTCGGCGATGGTCAGCGCCGCACGCGTGCCTTCCAGCATCCTGAACAAGGCCAGCCGGTCGGAGATTTCGAGAATGGCGTCGACCGCCGCCAGATATCGTTCGGCAAGATCGGGCAACCGGTCCAGCAATGCCCTCTTAAACGTCTTTGCCGGATCGTAAGGCTCGCCGTCGGCCCTCAGGAAAGCCTTGGAGAGCAAATTCAGGCGACGTACCGGATCCTCCTCGGCAAAGGCAAGGCGGGCGTATGGCAGCAGATTGTTCAGCACGATGCGCGCATCGGCGGCCTCGGCTGCCCGTGAAAAGGTGACGAGATAATCCGGCAGGAAGCCGGGCAGCGGCCAGACCGAGGCGGCTATACCTTCGGCCGTCTGGCCGGCGCGGAAATGGAACTCGTCGAACAGCGCCTGAAAACCATCGCCGCCGGCCGCGGCGATGAACGCACGCAAACTATCGCGCTTGCGCACGATCTCGGCCAGCAGTGCGTCGAGCCCATGCTCGCCGCCGCGCTCCAGCACGGTGGCGAAGGCCTCGGACAATGCCGCATCGCCTGCAACGCCGCCCGAAATCATGTCGCGGCGGGCGGCGGCAAACAGCGAAGCCTCCATTTGCGGATCGAGCATTTCGAAATGCGCAGGGATATTGGCTTCCAGCGGGAACTGATGCAGCACCGATTCGCAGAAGGCGTGGATGGTCTGGATCTTCAGCCCGCCCGGTGTTTCCAGCGCCCCGGCAAACAACCGCCGCGCCCGGCGCATGGTTTCGCGGTCGGGCTGGCGGCCGTCCAGCGCCTCTATCCGTGTCGAGAGCTCGGCATCGCCCAGGGCCGTCCATTGCGACAGCGTCGAAAACACCCGGTTCGACATGTTGGCGGCGGCGGCACGCGTATAGGTCAGGCACAGGATCTTGGACGGATCGGTGCCGCGCAGCAACAGCCGGATAACGCGCTGGGCGAGTACATGGGTCTTGCCCGATCCGGCATTGGCCGACACCCAGGCGGAATTGCGCGGGTCGGACGCGCTTGCCTGGCTCGCGGCAGTGTCGCTTGGAATGGGGTAGGCCTTTTTCATGCCTCCCCTCCCTCGTCATCGGCGTCGCCGCCGGCGGACCATTCGAGCACGCGGGCGAGATGGTCGTAGTCGCCGTCGGTCTCGCCCTCGCGGAACGGCAGCGCCCGCGACAGATAGCCGGTCGCCGGGTCGGCGTAGTGGATCAGCAGTTTTTCCAGCCGCGCCCACGCTTCTTCGGCGAGATCGGCGGCGGTTCGCGGCTTGCGGTTGTATTCGAGGATGGATTCCTCGAACACTTCGCCATTCGGCCTCAGCCGCACGAAGGCCAGTTGCGACGGCTCGCATGCGCCAAGCTCCTTGAAAGCGCCGCGCCTGAGCAGCGCGCCCTCGAGTGCCAGTTGCGGCGCGAGCAGCGTGTGCGCCTGTGCTTTGGATGGCGAGGAGCCGGTCTTGTAATCGAGGATGTCGGCCATGCCGCCGGCCAGCAGATCGATGCGATCGGCATAGCCGGACAGGGTCACACCGGATCGGCCCACACCGGTCTTTTCGGCGCGTTCCTCGGCGTGCCGCCGTGCCACGGCTGCGGCCCGGCCGCGCTCCCATTCGATGATGCCGGCGGCAAGCTTTTCGAAGCGTGGCCACCACACCGCCTCGACATCGGCCGGCAGCGCCGCCTCGGCAAAGCAGGAGCGGCCTGCGGCGATGAGCCCGTCCAGCGCCTCCGGCGCGCGCGGGTCGGCCACCGTCGTTGCGAAAAGGTGCAGAATGGCGTGAAACAGCGTGCCACGCTCGGCAGCGCCCGGATCGCGAATGACCGGATCGAGCGGCATCAGGCCGAGTATCCTTCTGGCATAGACCGCATAGGGATCGCGGCGCAGCGTTTCGATCTCGGTGACCGAGAAGTGGTGCGGCCGCGCGGCGAGCGGCGGTTTCGGCTGCGGCCGCGGCGCAAAGTCCTGCTTTTCGCCGGCATCGAGCACACGCGCCCAGGCAAGCAGTTCGTCGCCGCGTCGGCGAAGTGCAGCAGCGTGGTCCTCGCCGACGAATGTAAGGATGCGCTGCAGCCAGCGCGAAGGTACCGACGGTGCATCGCCGGAGCGGCCGGAGCGAGCCAGCACCACTTTTTTGACGCCCATGGCCATCTGGAAATCATGGGCGGCAAGGCCGATGCGCCGCTCGGGCGGTTCAAGATCGATGCCGGTCTTCATCAGCCGCGACATGAAGCGGTCGCTCTCCGGCTTGCGCGGCCACACGCCTTCGTTGAGGCCGCCGACGACCAGCGTGTCGACATCCTGAAGCCGCGCTTCCAGCACACCCCAGATGGCGATGTTCCTGTCGGTGCCCTGCGCCGGCTTGACCGTCTCGGGCGCGATCAGCGCCTCCATCACGTCAGGCCATTCGTCAGCGGCGAAGGAGAACGACACCGAGGCCGCGACCAGCCCGCGCAAGAGCTCGGCGAGCTTTTCGCCGGCATCGCCCGCATAGAGTTCGCTCGGGCTGCCGTCAGCGGCGCGGCCGAGGCTTTCGAGCGCAACGACGCTGGCGCGCACAAGAGTGGCAAGATCGGCATTCTCGTCGCCGCGAAGAGCAACCAGCGGCGCCAGCGCGGCCGTTAGCCGGATCAGCAGGTCGCGCGCCTGTTCGATGCGCCTGACCGAAAGCCGCGGCCACCAGAAGGGTGGGCGGCGATTGCCGCTGCCGTCGAATTCGAGGAGCCGGGTGTCGAAGAGCTGCGGCAGCGACGCCACGTCCGGACGCCCTGTGCCACCGCGCAGCGCCACAAGTTCGACGATTTCGGCCGCATGGCGCACGCTTGCCCGCTCCAGGCCGAGGCCAAGCAGGGGATGCTTGAGCAGCGACAGCAGGGCGACGGGGTCGCCCGGGCGGAAGGCTGCCTGAAGCGCCAACCTGAGCAGGCTGGCGGCTGGTGTGTTGATCAGCGGCGTGCCGCCGGAATCGTCGGCGGCAACGCCGAAGCGCAGCAGCTCGACTGAGACGCGCCGCGCCAGAGCGCGGTCGCCGGTGACGAGTGCGGCGCGCTGGCCGGGCCGTTCGACAGCCTGTTTGAGCGCGACGGCGATCGCCACGGCTTCGTCGCGTTCGCTGGCGGCTTCGAGAAGCGTCACCTCGGCGAAGGCCTCGGCAATATCGCCGGCCCTAAAGCGGGCGCGCGTCTCGGCCCAGAGCTCGGTGGTCTCCGCCGGGCGCAGCGCTTCGCCGACAAGTGCGGCGCGCAGCGCAAGCGGTCGCGGCGCAACAGCAATCTCCTCGACATCGGCGCGCGGCACGCCGATCTTGCCGATCAACTTTGCCAGGCCATATTGCGGGTGGCCAAGCACGGCTGGGCGCGCGCCCGGTGCGGTGATCGCGGCAAAGGACGGCTCATCCAACGCCAGGTCGAGCCCGGGCAGCACAACGGCGCCATTGGGCAGGCCGGCGATCACGGCAAGCAGCTCGGCCGTGGCGGGAATGGAGCCGGTGGAACCGGCGGCGATCACCGGTCCGGCTGGCGGATTACGCTTCAGCCGCGCCGCCTCCAGCCTTATCAGGGCATTACGATGCGCGGCCGGATTGGAACGATGGTGTTCCTCGAGCAGGTTCGGCCAGTTCTCCGTCACGATGGTCAGGAAGTCGAGTGTCACCTGCCACCAGCCTGCAAGATTGCCGGTTACAAGGTCGGCGAGCCTTGCCCAATCCGTGCCTTCGGTGTCGATCTCATCCATCAGGCGTGCAAGGTCGCGCGCCAGCCAGACGGCGTCGGCGGCGGAGGCCGGTATGACGATCTCCTCGTCGAACAATGCCGCGACATGTGCCGGCAGGCGGCGTTTCCACGCCCGCACCAGCGGCGCAAGCAGCAGAAGACGCTCGACCGCGGCGATCGGCGGCGCAAGGTCGATGGCGGCCGAACCTCCTGCCTCGAAGGCGGCTTCATCCTCATCGAACTCACCAAGCGGGCGGATGACCGGCAGGATCGCCGAGCGGCTTCCCGAGCGCGAGAGAGCATCGACGAAGACGCCGCGAAGCGCCCGCGCCGCACGGCGCGTCGGCACATAGATGGTGAGATCGGCCAGCGCCAGCGGATCGCCGTCATAGGCGAAGCCGGGAACCAAGCGCCCCGCAAGCAGCGCCTCGGCCAGCGTCGGCAGGAACGGCGCTCCGGGCGGGATCGAGAAAACGCGGCGGGAGCCGCTCATTTCGACTCGGTAAGAGCGCCGGGTGCCTCACCGACAGCATTGGGCGTGCCGGCAAGCGCGGCGGCGACCGCTGCTTCCGCCCGCGGGATCGCGTCAGGTGTGCCGACAGTAATCCAGTGACCCTGCATTTTCATGCCGAACAGGCGGCCGGCGGCGATTGCCGCATCGAAATAGGCGTTGAGCGACAGCGGGCCGGCTGGCGCATCCTTGAAGATGCGCGGATGGACGATTGCGGCGCCGGCATAGATCAGGCCGGCCGGATCGTTGTTCGCACGCCGCAAGGCGCCGTCCGGCGCCATCAGGAAATCGGTGCCGCCGCTATGTCCGGTTGCCGACTGGAGATCCGCAAGCATCAGCAGAATGTCCATTGTCGCGCCCTCCCATGCAAGGGCAAGTCGCCTGAGATTGGAAACGCCGCTGTCGATCCAGAAGGTGTCGGCGTTGAGCACATAGAAGGGCGCGCCTAATCTGGGCAATGCCTTGACGATACCACCGGCGGAGTCAAGCAAGCCCCTACTCTCATCCGAGATGACGATTCTCGGCGCACTGCGGCGGGCTACATGGTCCACGATCTGTTGCGGGAGGTAATGGACGTTGACGACGGCCTTGGCGACGCCGGCTCCGGCTAGGCAGTCCAGCCCCCAGTCGAGCAATGTCTTGCCGGCGACCTTGACCAGCGGCTTCGGCATGGTGTCGGTGATCGGCCGCATGCGCTTGCCGAGCCCGGCGGCGAGCACCATGGCGGTCGTCGGCATCGGCTGCTCATCCGCCGCCTTCAGGCCCAAATCCTTAGCCGTCAAATCGAGCGTTCCTCCAGCAAGCCGTGGGCGATGTAGAAATCCTGCAGCCCGGCCAGCGCCGGATGCGCCAGTGCCCGGCGAAGATAGTCGCGGATGCGCGGCAGATGCTTCAGATAATAAGGCTTGCCGTCGCGTTTTTCGAGCCGCACGAAGATGCCGAGGATCTTGGAATTGCGCTGTGCGGCCATGATTGCATAGCTTTCGCGGAATTCGTTCTCATCGAAGGCACCGGCAGCACGTCGCGCGGCGATGTAGGCGGCGAGCGTGTGCTTTTCGATTTCAGGTGAGATGGTGACGCGCGCGTCCATGGCGAGCGAGGCGACGTCGTAGGCTGACGGACCGATCAGCGCATCCTGGACATCGACGACGCCGAGGCGGTCGTGACCGGAACGGTCAGCGCGCCAGATCAGGTTGGGCGAATGAAAGTCGCGCAGCATCAGCGTGTACTCGCGCCCCTCCAGCCGATCGAGCACCGCACTCCATTCGCTGCGGTAACCGGCGCGCAGCGCCTCTCTAGGCGGAGCGCCTGATATCGCCGGGACATACCAATCGACCAGCAATTCGGCCTCGATCATTATGGCGTCGCGGTCGAAAGGCGGCACGTCGTGGAAGACGCCGGGGCCGGCCTGCATGCGGGCCGGCCATGTTTTGCCGTGCATCATGGCAAGCAGTTCGGCCGCCGCCGCATAACGCGCGGCCACCGGCTGGCCGCGCTTGTCGAGGAAGCCTTGGGAACCGAGATGCTCCAGCAGAAGAAAACCCTGCTCGAGATCCTGGGCATGGATTTCCGGGACGCTGACGCCGCCGGCCCGCAAGGCCCGGTCGATGGCGACGAACGCCGAAACGGATTGCGCGGTGTGAGCGATCTCGGCATAGGGTTTGCCGTCGCGGACTGGCGGTCCGAGCACCAGCCTTGGCGAGTTCATCAGCACGCGCGGCGGAAATCCGGCGAGCGTGACGATCTCGTAGGAGCGAGCCGAGGCATCACCGATGAAATATCGTCGTTGCGCTTCGCCCCAACCGGCCTGCCCGAGAAAATCGCGCATTGCCAGCGATCGCGCCGCGCGCTCGAAGGCGGCGCCCTCTCCCGATAGTCTCGCCAGTCGGCCGTCGCCCTGCTGGAGAAGTTCGACCAGCACCGAGGTTTTCGGCAGATATGCCTCTGCCCGCTCCGGCCATTCGACCAGCGCGGCGCCTTGCGTCAGCGCCTCTTCGAAGCCCAGCTCGTCCAGCTCGGATGCGGTGCCCAAGCGGTAGAGATCGAAATGATGAACCGGCACACGCGCGTCGTAGCTCTGGACCAGCGTGAAGGTCGGGCTCGGCACGTCGAGCCCGGCATCGTCGGCCAGTGCCCTGATCAGCGCCCGTGCCAAGGTCGATTTGCCGGCGCCGAGATCGCCCTTGAGGGCGAGCACGTCGCCAACGCGCAGCGACATGGCGAGATCCTCGCCGAACCTTGCCGTCGCAGCCTCGTCGGCGAGAAAACGCTCCAGCACCAATACCGCCATCGAACGCGCTACTCGGCCGCCGCGCGGATGCCGGACGGCGTGTCGGGAAAGGCGCAAACAACCGTGGTGCCCTTATCCCTGCCGGTCTCGATGCGGACGCTGCCGCCATGCAGTTCGACAAAGCTCTTGACGATCGACAGGCCGAGCCCGGCGCCACGGCGGCGGCCGCCATTGGTGCGCGGCTCGAAGCGCCGGAACACTGAGTCAAGCAGGTCCGGCGGCATGCCGGGGCCGTCATCGTGAACGGAAAATTCCACGCCGTCGGCAAGTTGGCGGCAGGCGAGCGTTATGGTGCTCGCCTCCGGCGCGTAATTGGCGGCATTGCTGAGCAGATTGAAGAGGATCTGGCGGACGCGGATCTCGTCGCCGTGGAAGGTTTTCGGCGCGGCCGCCGCGTCGATCCTGAGCTTGATCGCATGTTCCTCCAGCCGGTCGGCGACCAGTTCGGCGGCAGCCGTAATGGTTCGATCGATGTGAACTTCGGAAATGTCGAGTTCCATGATGCCGGCATCCACCGTCGCCAGGTCGAGGATGTCGTTGACGATGGTGAGCAGGACCGAGGAGGACGAGCCGACATGCCCGATATATTCGCGTTGCTTCTGGTTCAGCGGACCAGTCGACGGCAGTGAAAGAAGCTCGGT
Source organism: Mesorhizobium sp. M0898 (assembly GCF_040319695.1). Taxonomy (NCBI): domain Bacteria; kingdom Pseudomonadati; phylum Pseudomonadota; class Alphaproteobacteria; order Hyphomicrobiales; family Phyllobacteriaceae; genus Mesorhizobium; species Mesorhizobium sp. M0898. Next base: position 27,967 of record NZ_JAMYOE010000008.1, read on the forward strand.
AAAGCCGATGATGTTGGTGAGTGGCGAGCGCAGCTCATAGGAGACGTGCTGCACGAATTCGTTCTTGATCTGGTCGGACTTTTGCAGCGCCTCATTCTTGTCCTTCAGCGCCCGCTCGACATTGACGCTGTCGGTAACGTCGACGAAGGTCATCATCACCTGGCCGTTGGGCAAAGGGATGACGGCGTAGCGCAAAACGGTGCCGTTGTTCAATTCGGTTTGGCCGTGGCGGTCGCGGCGCTCGTCGTCGAAGCCGGTGATGGCGGCAACGAACCCGCCCCACGGACTGTCGACGGCACGGCGGTCGCAAAGGTCGCGGATCGTCGAGACATGGACGTTGGGTTTTGAGGCATCGGCATCCAGCCCCCACAATGCCGCGAACGCCGGGTTCGACAGTCTCAGCCTGCCGTCGGGGCCGAACACAGCGACGCCTTCGGCGAGGTTGTCGAGCGTCTCGCCCTGGACCCGGACGGCGGTCTGGTAGCGGCTTTCAAGGTCCATCTTCTCGGTCAGGTTCTCGAACACCCAGGTGACGCCGCCCTTGGGCTGCGGATTGGCGACGACGCGAATGGTCTTGCCGTCCGGCAGATGCCACCAATGCTCCTGCGATTCAACCGCGCGGTAAGCGCCGAGCAGGCTCTCTTTCCAGCGCCGCCATTCGGGCTGCTCGGCGATCTTGCCTTCGCTGCGCAGGCGGTCGAGCAGCAAGGCGTTGTCCGGCGCGCTGTGCAGGAAGCCGCTGTCGAGGCCCCATAGTTTCTGGAACGCCTGATTGAAAAACCGCAATTTCTCGTCGGTGTCGAAAATCGCCACGGCGGTGTTGAGCTGATCGAGCGTGTCGGCGTGGCTCTGCATGGTCCGCTCATATTCGGCGCGAATGGCCTCGATAGCGCTGATGTCGCAGGCAAGACCAGCCGAACCATCCGCCCCGGCAAAATCGGTCACGGCAAACATACGGCGGTCGCCTTCGATGACCGTGGAGAGCGTCTGTTCAAAGACCGCGCGCGACTTGTGCTGCGCAGCGATCGTGTCGCGCGCCTGGCCACCGAGGAATTCCTTGCCATCGCGGACCGCCGCTTCGGCATTCTCGGCCTCAACCGCTTCGGCATAGGCGCGGTTGACCCATTTCAGCCGCCCGTCGACAGTACGCAGCCATGACGGCATCTTGAGCGCATCCAGAAGACCGATCAGCGTCTCATGGTCGGCGGCTAAGCGCTGGTTCTCGATCTTCAGCCTGGCCTGGCTTCGCTGTGTCTCCGAAAGCGAGACGAAGCGAACCAGCACATGCGCCGCACTCTTGCGGCCGTGAACCTCGAGCGGCTGGCCGGCCTGCGATTCGATGACCAGATCGAACGGCTTTGCCTTGTCCCGCAGTGCCGCGACGGCATGTTCGAGTGCGGCCGCCGAACGCGGCATCAGCCAGCGGCCGAAAGCCAGGAAGGCCGCCCGGTCCTCCGGCGCGCCGCTCTCGATCGGCAATGTCCCGACAAGCTCGGGCTTCTTGTTCTCGGCCGCCCATACCACCACGCGCTGATCGCGGGAATGGAGCAGCGCCTCCGAGCGCTGCAGCGCGGCATTGACGTCGGCGATACGGGTCCTGAGCTCGGCATTTTCCGCCGCGGTGCGCGCCCGTTCGCGGATCAGAAAGATGGCCGACAGCAATGCCGCCCCCATGACGCCGACGAACATGGCGAGTTGCATGACCTCGACCGTGCTGACCGACAGCCCGGCCTTTTGCGCCACGCGGGTTTGGGCATGTGCAGTAAAGCCAAGCAGCGGACCAACCAGCGCGGAAGAAGCAAGCAGCACCCCGACACGGCTGCCGGCGCGCCATAGAAGGCTGCCGCCTCTGGCAGCGGAGCCCGTGATCGAATCGTTATGGCCGCCGGAAACGGCCTGTCCCGCGCAAGGCGGGTTATCCCCCGGCATGTCTTGGTCCTCTTCGCCGCCTGAATGCAAGACCGCCCTGATGCGTGCGCCCGGGCCTCGTCCCCGGACCGCGAATCAGCACCATAGCGCTTGCGCGAATCGGCGTGAAGAATCAATCAGCGCAAAAATAAAGCCGGGCGAAAAGTCAATCGCCCGGCTTCAATATCTAGTGGCAAGTTTCGCCGTGGTTAATAGCGGTAGTGTTCCGGCTTGAACGGTCCCTGCGGAGTGACGCCGATATAGGCGGCCTGTTCGCCGGACAGTTCGGTCAGGCGGGCACCGAGCTTGTCGAGATGCAGGCGCGCGACCTTTTCGTCGAGATGCTTCGGCAGGACATAGACCTGGTTCTCGTACTGGCCGGGCTTGGTGTACAGCTCGATCTGGGCCAACACCTGGTTGGTGAAGGACGCCGACATGACGAAGCTCGGGTGGCCGGTAGCGTTGCCGAGGTTGAGCAGGCGGCCTTCCGACAAAAGGATCATCCGCTTGCCGTCCGGGAAGGTGATCATATCCACCTGAGGCTTGATGTTGGTCCATTTCAGGTTGCGCAGCGAGGCCACCTGGATCTCGTTGTCGAAGTGACCGATGTTGCCGACGATCACCATGTCCTTCATCAGGCGCATGTGGTCGAGGGTAACGACGTCCTTGTTGCCGGTGGTGGTGATGACGATGTCGGCCGTCGGCGCCGCGTCTTCGAGCGTGACCACCTCGAAACCGTCCATCGCCGCCTGCAGCGCGCAGATCGGATCGACCTCGGTGACCTTGACGCGGGCGCCGGCGCCCTTGAGCGAAGCCGAAGAGCCCTTGCCGACGTCGCCATAGCCGCAGACAACCGCGACCTTGCCGGCCATCATCGTGTCGGTGCCGCGGCGAATGCCGTCGACAAGCGATTCCTTGCAGCCATATTTGTTGTCGAATTTCGACTTGGTGACGGAATCATTGACGTTGATCGCCGGGAACGGCAGCAGGCCTTTTTTCTGCAACTGATAGAGCCGGTTGACGCCGGTCGTCGTCTCTTCGGTGACGCCGCGGATCGCTTCCTTCTGCTTGGTGAAGAAGCCGGGCGATGCCTGCATGCGCTTCTTGATCTGGGCAAACAGGATCTCTTCCTCTTCGCTGCCCGGATTGGACAGCACATCCTCGCCGGCCTCGGCGCGGGCGCCGATCAGGATGTACATGGTGGCATCGCCACCGTCATCGAGGATCATGTTGGAGGTGCCGCCATCGGCCCACTGGAAGATCTTGTCGGTGTAGACCCAATAATCCTCCAGCGTCTCGCCCTTGACGGCAAACACCGGAATTCCGGCCTCGGCAATGGCCGCGGCAGCGTGGTCCTGGGTCGAGAAGATATTGCAGGAAGCCCAGCGGATGTCGGCGCCGAGTGCTTTCAGCGTTTCGATCAGCACCGCCGTCTGGATGGTCATGTGCAGCGAACCGGTGATGCGCGCGCCCTTGAGCGGCTTCTTGTCGCCGAATTCCTCGCGGCAGGCCATCAGGCCGGGCATTTCGGTTTCGGCGATCTCGATCTCCTTGCGGCCCCAGCCGGCAAGCGCGATGTCAGCGACCACATAGTCCTTGCTACCCGTCATGGCAGTGCTCCGATGCGAATTGATTGCGGGACGCGCCCGCCCCGAAGGCATTTCGGAGGGCGCGAGTTGCCGGCCTGACTAGCAGATCGGGAGTGGGACGACAATGGGATATAAAGAAATCTTTATCCGTGCATGTCTTCAGCGGCGGCGGCCATGAGAGCGCGCAGAAGGGGTGCTGTCCAAGGTGGCCGTCCCTCAGACCTCAGATCGGCAACACTTTCAAAGCCGGAAACAAAAACCCGCCTCGGCGGGCGGGTCTTCGGGGCCAATTGGCACTATAGTGAAATTAGTAGCATAGCTGCCGGCACAAAGCAAGAACAAAATACGCGACGGTCGCGCAAAAATGCGATTTCCTTCACCGCCGCAAGGTTGCGCCCGAACATGCCGTAGCAGGTGCCGTCGGCGAAGCCGTCAGCACTCCTCGCCGAAACGGGAAGCAACCAGTTGCTCCAGCGCATCGATGACCTCTTCGGCCTCCGGGCCGGTGGCGGTGACGCGTATCGAATAACCGGGGCTCGCCGCCAGCATCATCAGGCCCATGATCGAGGTGCCGCCGACCTTGACGCCGTCCTTCTCGACCTGGACCGTGGCGTTGAAGCCGCTGGCGATTTGAACGAACTTGGCCGAGGCGCGTGCGTGCAGGCCGCGCTGGTTGACGATTGGAAAGTCGCGAACGATCTTGTCCTTTTCCGGCAACAGCGCGCTCATTTGCTGCTCAGGAGTTGACTGGCGACATTGATGTATTTGCGGCCGGCAGCCTGCGCCTCATCCAGCGCGGCCGTCATGTTGTCGCCCTTGCGAACGCTGGACAGCTTGATCAGCATCGGCAGGTTCATGCCGGCAATGACCTCGATACGCCCGGATTCCATCACGGAAATGGCGAGGTTAGAGGGCGTGCCGCCGAACATGTCGGTCAAAACGATGACGCCTGATCCCGTATCGACGCGGCCGACTGCCTCGATAATGTCGCGGCGGCGCTGTTCCATATCGTCGTCGGCACCGATCGCCACGGTCTCGAAATTGTCTTGTGGCCCAACGACATGTTCCACGGCATTGCGGAACTCGGCGGCCAGTTGACCGTGCGTTACAAGCACGAGTCCGATCATTCTTTGGTGGCTCCCGTCATCGCCGCTTCACAGGCGCATTTTATGCTCGCCGACCGTTCCAGGTGGCGGGAGCGCTATCTTGTCGACGCAAGGCCCGTTGACAAGCCCAAAATTGCGCCGGCCCAAGCCAATTTGACGCATTGCAGCAAAAAATCGAAATCGGATCACAGGAAAGGCGCAATCGACAGGCGCGACATCACTGCCGGCAAGGCCGCCGCTACATTGCGCCCGGCAAGATCGATGCGCGGCACTGGTACGCCGACAACGAGTTCGCAGCAGTCTTCCTGGAAGCGGGCCATTTTGCCGGCTCGCACCAGCCGGATAATGAGGTCGATCACGCAGCTTGGCTCGAACCGTATCGGTTTGGGGCCGAATCCCGGGACCTCGACGAGGCCGGCTATGCTGGCTGGTGCGCGGCAGACCAGCCGCCCGTCGCAATCTGCAGCATAGAGCTGGTCATCGCCGATCAGCCGGGAAAACAGCCCACGCTGGCTGCAATGATCGATCAGGGCGAGCGCCAGCGTCGTCTTGCCCAAACCGGACGGTCCGGTGATGAGAATGCCGCGATCACCTATCAGGATCGCGGTGCCGTGAATGTTTTCAGGCTGCACAATAGGACCAGGCGTGATTGGAATTCATCCGTCAGCCTTCCGCCGGCAGCGTCACCACGAAGCGCGCGCCCTTGATCTCGCCAGGCTTGGTGCCCGGGATGTTCTCGGCGCTCAGCGTGCCGCCATGGGCTTCAACGATCTGCCTGGATATCGACAGGCCAAGGCCCGAGTTCTGACCGAACGCCTCGCCGGCCGGCCGATCGGTATAGAACCGCTCGAAAATGCGGTCGATGTTATCGGCACGGATACCGGGTCCATTGTCGTCGATGGTGACGATGTTGAACTTGCCGGCGCGCGCCAGCGATATGGTGATGTGGCCACGTTCCTCGGGAACGAACGAGCGGGCATTCTCGATCAGGTTGGTGATCACCTGGCCGATCCTCAGATCATGACCGACGACGAAGTAGCCTTTCACGCCCTGCGGCAGTTTGGCGACCTTGAATTCGATCTCGACCGCCTTCTTGTTGCGCGTGGCCTCGCGCGAGACGGCGACCAGATCGGTGATGAACTTCTTGAGGTCGACGGTTCCTGCATCTTCCCGCGCCAGCTCGGCATCGAGACGGGAGGCATCGGAAATATCGGTGATGAGACGGTCAAGCCGCCTCACATCGTGCTGGATGATATCCATCAGCCGGCTGCGCGAATTGTCGTTCCTGGCCAGCGGCAATGTCTCCACCGCGCTGCGCAGCGAGGTAAGCGGGTTCTTCAACTCGTGCGAGACATCCGCGGCAAAACTTTCGATCGCCTCGATGCGGGCGTAGAGCGCATTGGTCATGTCGCGCACGGCGATCGACAGATTGCCGATCTCGTCCTGGCGGTCGGAGAAGTCGGGGATTTCCTCGCGGTTCTTGACGCCGCGGCGAACCCTGACCGCCGCCGCGGAAAGCCGGCGCAGCGGGTTGGCGATGGTGGAGGCCAGCAGCATCGACAGGATGGCGGTAACCAGGGCGGCAATGCCGAATACGCGCAGGATCGCCTTGCGCTCGGCCGCGACGATCTTGTCGATGTCGCCGCCTTCGGTCGACAGCATCAACACGCCGAGAACGGCACGGAAGCGCTGGATCGGTACCGCCACTGAAACGATCTGCTCGCCCTGCTCCGAGATCCGTACGATCGTCGACGGACTGCCGGTAAGCGCCTTGACCACTTCCGGAAACGCGGCGCCGTTGCCACCTGGCTGCTCGCGATAGACAGGCAGCTGCTTGTTGCGAAAGAAATCAAAGACGAATTTCTGGATGCGCTCCAGAAGGTCCGGCTGCTCCTCTTCGACCGGCGGCAGGTCGTAGCGAAGGATCTGGCCGCGCGAATAGAGATGGCGGGAATCGAGCAGCAGGTTGGCGTCGCGGTCGTAAATGCGGGCGCGTGTGCGCGTCGGCGAGATCAACCGCCTGAGCACCGGCGCCACGCGCTCCGGATTGATCGGGAAATCGAGGTTGTCGAGCTGATCGGAGCCCGGGCCGAGGCTTTCGCCGGCCTGCAACTCGAGCAGCTTCTCCGGATCGATGCTGATCGAATCGGTCTCGACCGTCGCCGAGGCGGCGATCGCGCCGGCGATGATCTCGCCTTGAGTCATCAGGCTCTCGACACGGGCGTCGATCAGCCCGTCGCGAAAGGTATTGAGATAGAGAATGCCGGTGACCAGGACGGCAAGGCCGGCAAGGTTGAGAAAGAGGATACGCCGCGTCAGGCTGGAAAAGATGTGATGGCCGAGAAACCGGCGCATCGGCACCGTAATTTTCGACACGAAGGCGGGCAGAATCCGCGGCGGGCGCCTGGCGGCGCCCGACCGTCTCACTCGCTCTACTTGCACTGCCATCGAATAGCAGCTCCCGCTCGACTCAAGCTTCGCGGAACCGATATCCGACTCCGTAAAGGGTTTCGATCATTTCGAAGTCATCATCAACGGCCTTGAACTTTTTGCGCAGCCGCTTGATGTGACTGTCGATGGTGCGGTCATCGACATAGACCTGCTCATCATAAGCCGAATCCATCAGCGCATCACGGCTTTTTACGACCCCCGGACGCTGTGCCAGCGAATGCAGGATGAGGAACTCGGTGACGGTAAGCGTCACCGGCTCGCCCTTCCAGGTGCAGGTGTGGCGCTCCTGGTCCATGACAAGCTGGCCGCGCTCAAGCGACCGGGCCTGCTGGTTGGGCGCCTTGGCCGCCGCCTCGCGGGTGCTGGCGCGGCGCAGCACGGCGCGGACGCGCTCCACCAGAAGACGCTGCGAGAAGGGTTTGCGGATGAAGTCGTCGGCGCCCATCTTGAGGCCGAACAGTTCATCGATCTCATCGTCCTTGGAGGTCAGGAAGATTACTGGCAGGTCGGATTTCTGACGCATCCGGCGCAGCAACTCCATGCCGTCCATGCGCGGCATCTTGATGTCAAGGATGGCGAGGTTCGGCGGGCGCGCCGCCAGTCCCTCCAGCGCCGATGCCCCATCCGTGTAGGTTTCGACCCGATAACCCTCGGATTCGAGGGCGATCGAAACCGAAGTCAGAATGTTGCGATCGTCGTCGACAAGCGCGATTGTTGCCATTTCAAGCGGCTCCCTCATGAGCTGTCCCTTCTTTCGTCGAGAAGGGGCTTTTGCAGGACAAATTAGGTACAAAATGTGGCACAGGCTGTATCCGCTGTCACGCGCGGCATGTCGACGGCTACAATTGTACCTCGATATGGATTGGACGAATGAACATCGCCAATCCTTTGGGCAACCATCAGTGTTTTTGCACATATAAACGATTTAAACAACTTTCAAAATATTTAAATCGATTAATGATTTGATATCATTCGCCTTTTCTGGTTTTGACGTTTTTAGCTCCTGCAATGGGGGTTCCGGAATTCGCCGGTAAAGACGCGGTAAATCGAAGAAGGGACCCCCATGTCGGAAGCCGGCAAACGCAATCCTGCATGTGCAATCGATCGCATCGACCTGAGAACCACGGGCGTGGTGCGCTATAATTTCGGCGCGGCCGCGCTCTACGAGGAGGCAATCCGCCGTGGCGAGGCCCGACTCACCGCGCATGGCGCGCTTGCCGCCGAGACCGGGCAGCACACCGGCCGCTCGCCCAGGGACAAATTCGTGGTGCGCGACGAAAGCACCGCGCCGCATATATGGTGGGACAACAACAAAGCGATTTCGCCGATCCAGTTCGATACGCTGCTTGCCGATTTTCGCGCCCACGCGGCCGGAAAGGACCTTTATGTGCAGGACCTGGTCGGCGGCGCCGACGAGGAACTGAAGCTGCCGACCAGGGTGATCACGGAGCTTGCCTGGCACTCCTTGTTCATCCGCAATCTGCTCATCCGACCGGCCGCCGCCGAACTCGAGCATTTCATGCCCGATTTGACGATCATCGACCTGCCGTCGTTTCGCGCCGATCCCGCCCGCCACGGCACGCGCGGCGAAACGGTGATTGCCGTCGATCTTTCGCACATGATCGTGTTGATCGGCGGTACCTCGTATGCCGGTGAGATGAAGAAGTCGGTGTTCACCGTGCTCAACTATCTGCTCCCGGCAAAGGGTGTGATGCCGATGCACTGCTCGGCCAATGAAGGGCCCGTCGGCGACGCGGCCGTTTTCTTCGGCCTTTCCGGGACCGGCAAGACGACGTTGTCGGCCGACCCGTCGCGCACGCTGGTCGGCGACGACGAGCATGGCTGGGGACCGCACGGCATCTTCAATTTCGAGGGCGGCTGCTATGCCAAGACGATCAAGCTTTCGGCCGAAGCCGAGCCGGAGATCTTCGCCACCACCCAGCGCTTCGGCACGGTGCTGGAGAATGTGGCGCTCGACGCAGGCCGCGTGCCGGATTTCGACGATGGCGGGCTGACCGAAAACACACGCTGCGCCTACCCGCTCCACTTCATCCCCAACGCCAGCAAGACGGGGCGCGCCAGCCACCCGAAGAACATCATCATGCTGACCGCCGACGCATTCGGTGTGATGCCGCCGATCGCGCGGCTGACCCCGGCGCAGGCCATGTACCATTTCCTCTCCGGCTATACCGCCAAGGTGGCGGGGACCGAGAAGGGCGTTACGGAACCCGAAGCGACATTTTCGACATGCTTCGGCGCACCGTTCATGCCGCGGCATCCGTCGGAATACGGCAATCTGCTGCGCGAGCTCATCGCCCGCCACGGCGTCGATTGCTGGCTGGTCAACACCGGCTGGACCGGCGGCGCCTACGGCACCGGCAAGCGAATGCCGATCAAAGCAACGCGGGCGCTGCTTGCGGCGGCGCTCGACGGCTCGCTGAAAGCGGCCGACTTCCGCACCGACGCCAATTTCGGTTTCGACGTACCGGTGACGGTTGCCGGCGTCGACCGCGCCATTCTCGACCCTAGATCGACCTGGATCGACAAGCCCGCCTACGACCGGCAGGCGGCAAGGCTGGTCGGCATGTTCGTCGACAATTTCGAAAAATTCGAAGCCCATGTCGACGCCACCGTGCTCGGCGCCGCACCACGCATGCAGGTAGCGGCTGAATAGCCGTCGCCCCTGGTGATGCTTCAAGGCCCGGCTTCAATCGGGCCTTTTCTTTTTTCGCCTGCCGCGCCATGAGTGCGGCATGAACGCCGACGACAAGATCATCATTACCGACGATGCGGTGATTAATCCGGGCGACCTGCACGAGGACTTCATCCGTTCGTCCGGCCCGGGCGGCCAGAACGTCAACAAGGTGGCGACGGCAGTGCAATTGCGCTTCGATGCCGCCAATGCGGCTGGCCTGTCGGAGCGGGTGCGCGAACGGACCATCAAGCTTGCCGGCCAGCGCGCCACCAAGGACGGCGTCATCGTCATTGAAGCCGGACGCTTCCGCACCCAGGAGCAGAACCGGGCGGACGCCCGGGCGCGGCTGACGGCACTGGTCGCCAAGGCCGCCGAACCACCACCACCGCCGCGCAAGAAGACCAGGCCGTCCAAAGGCGCGGTCGAAAGACGGCTCAAGAGCAAGGCCGGGCGCGGCTCGATCAAGAAACTGCGCGGCCGGGTCGGGGATGAGTGACAGCCGAAGCGGCTTCGGATCTCAGATCGCCGGTTAAAGCGCGCCGCCACCGTCGGAGGCGGCTTTCGGGTCGCCGTTTTCATTTGACGGTGGCATTCTGATTTCTCCAGACCAACGGATTAACCGACGCGATGCTCGTACTGCCCAAAGGCGTCCGCCATATGCCCGGCTACCTGTCGCGCGCCATGCAGGAAGTGCTGGTGGAAGATATCAGGCAGGTCGTGCAGAAGGCGCCGCTGTTCGTGCCGGCGATGCCGCGTACCGGCAAGGAGATGAGCGTGCGCATGACCAATTGCGGTCCGCTGGGCTGGGTTACCGACAAGGAGCACGGCTATCGCTACCAGCCGACCCACCCGGTGACCGGAAGGCCTTGGCCGCCGATCCCGGAGATGCTGCTCGAACTGTGGCGGGATGTATCTGCCTATGCGCACCTGCCGGAAGCCTGCCTGGTCAATTTCTATTCGCAGGATGCCAAGATGGGTCTTCACCAGGATCGCGACGAGAGCGATTTCTCCGCGCCTGTCGTCTCGGTGTCGCTCGGCGACGATTGCCTGTTCCGGGTCGGCCAGACGACGCGCGACGGCGCTACCAAATCGTTCAGGCTGAGGAGCGGCGACGTCGTCGTGCTTGGCGGCGAAGGGCGGCTCTGCTTTCACGGCGTCGACCGTATCTACCCGTCGACCTCGGCATTGCTCAGGAGTGGCGGCCGCATCAATCTGACGCTGCGACGGGTGACGATGCCGAAATAGGCTGTTCGGGTGGCCGGCGGCCCGGGCGGACATAATCGTCGCGCAGATAGATGCGCTCGGTCTCGTCCTCGATAAGAATGCGGTAGTGCGCCAGGATGGCGTCAAAGCCAAAATGCCCCATCAGTTGGCTTGTCCACATCGTGTTGTTTTTCTTGAAGACGACGATATCCGGGCGCAGACGCACGAACTCTTCGCGTTTGCTTTCGACGTAGCGCGCCATGATGGCTTGGTAACGCATGGCTTCGGCGGTGTCACCCGAGAGAGCTGCCTGCCGGGACAGGGAAAGTGCGAACGCTCCAAGCCAATCGCTGACGTGGGTCGAAACGAACTGCCCATCGATCATACGGTTCAACGGATGTCCCGAGGAAATATCCGAACTGACCAACGCTACGGTCGGCCGATCGGTGGCGGCGCGAATTGCGGCAACCAGCGCCGGCCCTGGTTTCTGGGTACTCCAGTACGGCAAGAAAGCGATTGCCACCGCCGCCAATGCCCAAGCTCGCGAAGGAGCCGTCACGAACGTCAACAGCTTCGACGGCCGCTGCACGATCCTGGGCAGTGCCAACAGGCAGAAAATGGCTGCCACAGCGCAAAGGATCGCGGGATAGGCATGATAAGACCAGCCTTTGGCTTGGTAGAACAGGGGAAACATGCCAGCGATCGATGCCGCCAACGCTACCGCCGCCAGCTCTGGAAACTGTCTGGCAGGCCACAGCCACCAGATCAGGAAGACAAGGAAACACCACGAGAAACCGTAGCCGATCACAATCGGCCAAAAGATGCCGATCTTTGCATAAACGTCCGCCAAGAGGGGATAGATGTCGCGCACGAATTCCGGATGGATCAGCGTGACCGTGCCGAGATAGACAACGCAGATGCCGCCAATGACCCAGTGTTCCAGGGCGAAGATCGATTTCAGACTGCGCCGGCGCACTGCAACGACCAGCGCCGGCGCCAACACCATGATCGCATAGTAGGGCTTGACCAGCAGCAGAATGCTGCCCGACAGGCCGGCGAGTACGGCGAGCCCGGGGTCTGGTTGGGCAGCTGCATCTCTGCGCGCGCGCCAGGCATGAAGCGCAAGCAGCGGCATGAAAAGTGCCATGCCGATATGCTCCCGCTCGCTGAAGGCATTTCCGGGGAAGACCACCAACATTGCGCAAAACGCTGGCCCCAGTGCAAACAATGATGCAGTTTCGGTGAAACCCGCACGCTTGACGATCACGCCCGAGAGCGAAAGTCCGATAAGCACGGCAAGGTATGTCCAGGCCTCAACCAGGATTTCCGGGGCGGTGCCCAGCAATCTGGCCGCAGCCACTGGCGGCAGATAGAGCCAGACGCTGAATGGGGGATTGGTCTCGTAGATTTGCGAGTAGAGCCGCTCACCGGACAGCATACGCTCGCAGACCGTGATCAGCCAGCTAGTGTCGGGAACAGTCCCCCAACGTCGCTGCCAGAAGATCGAGAAGACGGTGACTGCGGCAATGGCCAGGACATTGCGGCTAGGAAGCAGCGACGCCGCAATATCCCGGTCACGCCAGCGGCTCAAGCCGCCAATGTCGTTCGAGACGCTCATGCTGTTGCACCGAGGCTCTCGAGATCGAGCCATATGTCGTCCAGTGGAGCGATTGGATCCAGCCGTGTCATGGGTTTCCGGGGGCTCCTGCTCAATCGGTTTGGAGCGGCGCAGGCGCCGTGTAACGCAGATAGACAGTGATTTCCGGCTCGGCGTGCAGCAGACGATAGCCGGCCAAGGCGACCTGGATCCGCTTGTCCTGCAGCATCAGGGCAGTCCACGCCGGCGAGCCTGACAGCACGATATCGGGCTTCTTCGCTGATATCTCGGCGGCGTTTTCGCCGATCACCCGATCGCGGATGCTTTCAAGTTCCGGTCTCCGTTCGAGATCGCCGGTGACGCGGGCGAGCGTGTCCGCGTTGGAGACCGCCCAGGCGCTCGGATGGCGTGATATGAACCTGCCGCCGACCAGCCTGGCGAGGGGATGGGCAACCTGCATCTGGTCGGCAATCGACATGATGGCCGGGGTTTCGACCGTTGCGCGGATCGCGGCGACAGACCGGGCGATCGGGCCGTTATCCGTCGTCAGCGCCGCGTACTGTGCCCTGACCGCTATTTGCAGCACCAGCACGCAGCCGAAGATCAGGGCGGCCTTGCGAACGAAGCCTGCACTGCCGAATGTGCCGAACCGCACAAGCTGCATGCCAAATGCAAGTGTCGCAACAACGACCATCGGCAGCGCGTGATTGGGCCAACCCTTGCCCATGACAATGAAGGCCGGAATGAACCCCAGGGCGGTCAGGAGCGGAATCCTGACGTCCCAGTTCGTCTTTCTCAGGCCGCCGGCCGCAAGCACGGTGGCGGCGGCCAGAAGCAGCACCACTTTCGGCCAGTTTGCCAGCATATCGGCGGCAGAGGCCCTCAACGGAAGATAGACCTCCCTGACCAAGGGCAGGACGTCGCTGACGTAAGCGCGGTCGAAGAGCGCGATGGACGCTATATAGGCGGCCACGATCGCAGCGCCCACCAGGTTCTCTGCGACGAAGAGCGGTCTCAGCGACCGCCTTTCAAGCGCAAGACAGAGCGACGGCAACATGAAGGCCAGCACAAAATAGGGCGGCTTGACCATGACCACGACCGCCGCGCCGAAACCCGCGACCATGTGCTCCAGGCGCGAGCCCGCGCTGAAATCCAGGTTCCGCTGACGTGTGCATTGCAACGCCACCCAAGGCAGAATGGCAATCAATGCGAAGTGCTCGCGTTGGCCGAATTGATCCGGCATGAAACACAGGATCAAAAACAGGGCCGCCGCTGCCGCCCACAGCGCATGGGGCTGCCGGTAGACCGGTTCATCGCGCGCGAGAATACGGACGGAACCGAAAAGACTGGCCAGGCTCAGGCAAACGACGCCAAGCGTCAGCCAGAATTCCGCACGTATGCCGGTGAGCTTTTCCAGGAGCATGAATGGCATGTAGAGCCAGATCGAGAAAGGTGGGTTCGTCTCCACGATGTCCGTGTTGAGCCGCTCTCCGCCAAGCAGGCGGTCGCAGACGACCAGAAGCCATGACACGTCGACATTGGTCGGGATTGCAACGGTGGATAGCCAGACGGCGTATGTGACGACCAGGCAGGCCAGCAGCAACGGAGCACCCGCTACGCCCGCAAAGGGCGAGAAGCGGTTGGCGCCGGGCAGCAGTTCATTGAGGGGTCGCGCGCTAGAGACCACGAAACACCCACCGCCCGAGGACGACATAGTTGATGACCGGCACGGCAATGCAGGTAAGCAGGATCGGGACTGCGGCGGGGATGCCGAGCATCTGGGTCAAAAGCGCCGGCAGGGCGATCGCGACGGCGAGGCCGGAAGCGGTGAGCAGGAGGAAGCGGGGCAGTTCCATCGCGTGGCTGCCGCCCGAGGTGAAGGTGAAATATTTATGGCCGGTGTAGGAGAACAGCGCGGCGACGGCGTAGGCCGCAAACGATGTGAGCGCCGCCGGCAGGGCCGCCGTCGCCTGTCCACGCGACAGCAGGAAAGCGCAAACGGCGTAGATCAGCGTCGACGCAATGCCAATCAGCGCAAAGCGCGATAGTCGACGATACGAGCCGGTGCCCATAACGCGGTCAAGCTGCCAATTTCTCGTCGAGGCGAGCGGTTTCGACGGCGCTGTCCCTGCGGAACACCGCCAGCAGCGAAACGCCGAAGGGCAGGTTTGCATTTGGTATGATGCGGCCTTCCGCCGAAAACACTGCCTTCATCGCCGCATTCAGTGGTTTCGGCGGCGTGGCATGACCGGCTGGCAAGGCCGGCCTGCGCAACCTGTCCACCAGTCGTGCCAGCGCCGCTACCGGGAAGAGCGCGGCATTTGTGTAGCTCAGCCGGTCGATCGCGAAACCAGCCTTTTCAATTCGTTCACGCAGCAGATTGCGTGAATAGCGCCGCATGTGATGCAGCCCAACATCATGCTTGCTCCACAACCATTGGTGTGCTGGCACCGTGAGGACGACGCCGCCGCCCGGCTTCAGCATCTGGCGGATCGCGGCAAGCGACGCCTCGTCTTCGGCGACATGTTCCAGCACGTCGAACAGGCAGACGAGGTCGCAGCTTTGCGGCGCGACAGGAATGTTGTCCGGCAGATGTCCGGCGAGGAAGTCGCGGCCGGTCTTTTCCCAGGCAATCCTGCGCGCGAGATCGCTCATCTCGACTGCCGTCACTGCGCCGAACTGCTCCAGCATCCGGATGTTGCCGCCGGTGCCGGCGCCGATCTCGACGATGCGCGCGTTTTCAGGCAGGCCGATGCTGCGAATGACCGCCTCGGCGATGGCGCGACGCCCGCAGAACCACCAATGCTCGTCTTCGGTGGCGGCCATCTGTCGGTAGGCGTCGATCTCCATCAGCTCATTCCCTCATATTTGCGGCGCACGATGTAGATCGGACGCTGCTTGATCTCGGCGTAGACCCTGCCGAGGTATTGTCCGATGATGCCGATGCCGAGTAACTGGATGCCGCCAAGGAAAAGAACACTGACCAGCAGGGAGGCGTAGCCGGGCACATCAACGCCAAAGATCATTGTCTTGGCGACGATCAGCAGGCCGTAGAGGAACGACAGCGCGGAAATCGTCGCGCCGACATAGGTCCAGATTTCAAGCGGAGCGGTGGAGAAGCTGGTGATGCCTTCGAGCGCGAAGTTCCACAGCTTCCAGCCGGAGAATTTCGACTGGCCGGCGATGCGCTGATCGCGGACATATTCGACGCTTGCGGTGCGGAACCCGACCCAGGCGAACAGGCCCTTCATGAAACGACGGCGTTCGGGCAAAGACCGCAGCGCCTGGATGACCTGGCGGTCGATCAAACGGAAGTCGCCGACATCGTGCGGGATCTTCTGCTGCGCGATCCAGTTGTGAACGCGGTAGAACATCGAGGCGGAGCGCTGCTTGAGAAAGCTGTCGCTCGACCGATTGGCTCGCTTGGCCAGAACAACCTCAAAACCCTCGCGCCACTTTTCCACAAGCAGCGGAATGACATGCGGCGGATCCTGCATATCGACATCCATCGGGATCGCTGCATCGGCATCGCAGCTGTCGAGCCCCGCGGTCATCGCGGCTTCCTTGCCGAAATTGCGTGAAAGGTCGATTACGTGGATGCGTGGATCGGTTTGTTGGGCTTCGATCAGCTTTTCGAGCGTCGTATCGCTGCTGCCGTCGTTGACGAAGATGAACTCGAGGGCAACGCCTTTGTCCTTCAGCGGCGCGGTGCTTTCGCATACCGCCTTCAGGAATGGAGCAATTGCGCCTTCCTCATTGTGGACAGGCACGATCAGGGCAATCGTTGCGCCGCCGCTGCCCGGACGTGCGATGCGGTCAGCTGCCGGCCGATCGATGTTTAGGAATGGCGCATTCATTTGTTTGCCGAGCCCGCAGATCAGGCCCGACAATAGAAAGACTGGGTTAAGATGACTTTAAGGAATGTCCCGGGATTTCACAGTTTCCTGAGCGCCACTTCCTCGACCAGATGGTTGGCGCCCTTGCGCAGGATGAGATCGGCTCGGGCGCGGGTCGGCAATATATTCTCGCGCAGATTCTTCAGGTTGATGTTGGTCCACAGGCCCTCGGCGATGGCGCGGGCCGCATCCTCGGAAAGTTGCGAATAGCGGTGAAAGAAGGAGGCCGGGTCGCGGAAGGCGGTTTCGCGCAACCGCATGAAGCGGGCGATATACCAGTGATGGATCAGCGCCTCCTCGGCATCGATGTAGATGGCAAAGTCGAAGAAATCCGACAGGAAAGGCACGATCTTGCCGTCCTTCGGCAGCTTGCCCGGCTGCAGGACATTAATGCCTTCGAAGATCAGGATGTCGGGCCGGTCGATGGTCTGGAACTCGCCCGGAACGACGTCATAGGTCAGGTGCGAATAGACCGGCGCGCGGACGTTGCGCTGCGCCGATTTGATGCCGGACAGGAAGCGCAGCAGCGCGCCGACGTCGTAGCTGTCGGGAAAGCCCTTGCGCTCCATCAGGTTGTTGCGGCGCAGGACTTCGTTCGGCAGCAGGAAACCATCGGTGGTGACCAGGTCGACCTTGGGACTCGACGGCCAGCGCGCCAGCAGCTCCTTCAGCACGCGCGCCGTGGTCGATTTGCCGACCGCGACGGAACCGGCAATGCCGATGATGAACGGTGTCTTGGCCGCGTCCAGCGCGTTGAAGAAGGCCTGGCGCTGCCTGAACAGGAGTTGACTGGCTTCGACATGAGCCGACAACAGCCGCGACATCGAAAGATAGATGCGCTCGACCTCGTGGAGATCGACCGGATCGTTCAGCGACCGCAGACGACGGATCTCGTCTGCGGTCAGCGTCATCGGCGTATCGGCGCGGAACCGCGACCATTGCTCGGCCGAGAAGAAACGATAGGGTGAATACTTCTCGGTAGGAGCGAGCTGGTCCATCGAGTTCCTCCGCAGCGATCAGCCCCGGTCCAGCCGAGACGCCTTTTCGGCGATGCCCGAACGACCGGTGCGGCGTTCAAGCTCGTTGAGCACATCGCTCAGCGGAATGCCCGCTACGCCAAGAACGACAAGCCAATGATAGATGAGATCGGCGCTTTCCGAAACAAGCGCGTCCCGGTCGGCGCTGACGGCTGCGATCACCGTTTCGACTGCCTCTTCGCCGAGTTTCTGCGCTGCCTTGCTCATGCCACGCTGAAAGAGCTTGGCCGTCCACGAATCCGGATCGCCGGAACGTGCGCGTTCGCCAATAATCTTCTCCAGATCGGAGAGTGAGAACTCGGTCATGACGGCGTTTACAGCCTCTTCTTAGCCGGAAAGGCTCTAGGACCGATTACCCGGCGAGTCCAGCCGCATCGGCAGTCCGGCCTGAGCCATGTGCAGCTTGGCTTCGGCGATGCTGTAGGTGCCGAAATGGAAGATCGACGCCGCCAGCACCGCGCCGGCATGGCCGTCGCGAATGCCTTCGACAAGGTGGTCGAGCGTGCCGACGCCACCGGAAGCGATGACCGGCACGCGTACGGCATCGGCGACCGCGCGGGTAAGGGCTATGTCGTAGCCGGCCTTGGTGCCGTCGCGGTCCATCGATGTCAGCAGGATCTCGCCGGCGCCGAGATCGACCACTCGCCGAGCGAACTCGACGGCGTCGATGCCGGTCTTCTCGCGGCCGCCATGGGTGAATATCTCCCAGCGATCAGCCTCGCTCGCAGCGGACACTTTCTTGGCATCGATGGCGACGACGATGCACTGGTTGCCGAATTTGTCGGCAGCCTCGGCGACAAAATTTGGGGTCTTCACCGCCGCCGTGTTGATCGACACCTTGTCGGCGCCGGCCAGTAGCAGCTTCCTGATGTCGGCGACCTGACGGACGCCACCGCCAACGGTCAGCGGCATGAAACATTGTTCGGCGGTGCGGGCGATGACATCGAAAATGGTCTCGCGGTTTTCCGACGAGGCGGTGATGTCGAGAAAGCAGAGCTCGTCGGCGCCGGCCGCGTCATAGGCTTTTGCCGCTTCGACGGGATCGCCGGCATCGACCAGGTCGACGAAATTGACGCCCTTGACGACACGGCCGTTCTTGACGTCGAGACAGGGGATGACGCGGGCTTTCAGCATCAGATCCTCTCGATCGCCGCAAGAACGTCGACAAGCAGCTGGCCGACGACGGCCGGAACTTCGGACTGGGAATCAAAGGCCGGGTCGTAGGCCGAGAGCGTCACGCCGACGATCGGGATTGACCTGGCCAGTCCGCAGGCAAGCTGCCGTAGCTGTTCCGGACTCGGGCCGCCCGGGTGCGCGTAGCGGTTCACCTGCAACACATCCGGATCGAGGACATCCAGGTCGAGATGCAGATGCGCCCGCACAGTCCCTGTCGCCGTGAGCTTTCCGATCATATCGAGTGCACCGGCACATTCGGTGCGCACGATCGGCAAAGTTTCCAGCAGTCGCTTTTCGTCGGGATCGAGGTCGCGGGCATCGACCAGCATGCAGCGCGCCGGGTCTATCGGCCGGAACCCCGGAATTGCTGCCGCCATCGGATGCCAGCAGAGCCCGAGCGTCGCCGCCAGCGCCATGCCGTCGAGAAAGCCGTAGGCCGACGTCTCCGGCGTGTTGAGATCGCCATGCTGGTCGATCCAGATGATCGAATCCGCCGCTTCGCCGGCAACCGCACCGGCGGCGGTCAGGCAATTTCCAGCAAGGATAATGGGGAAGCGTCCTCCATCGCGGGCGAGGTTAACCTTGGTCGCGACGGCGTTGCAGACGGCGAAGCCGGTTGCAATTTCGCGCCCCTGCTCGTCTCCGACCTTGCCGATATCTTCGACGGCGACGTCATGGCCAGCCACGGTCAGGGCTTCGACCAGCCCACCGCCGACGATGGCGTCCGGCCCCTGGCCGCACCCTTCGTGATAGTGCCCGCTGTCGTAGGGAGCAACGATAATCGAGACCTTCACGTTTCACACCCTGCCATCGGTTTGCCACGCAGGATCGCCAATGCCTCGGCCGGGTCGATGCGGCCGTCGTAGAGGGCGCGGCCGGAGATCGCGCCTTCGAGCTTGCGGGCATCGGGCATGGTCATGCGCACGATGTCGGCGATCGAGGCGAGCCCGCCCGAGGCGATAACCGGGATCGACACCGCGTCGGCGAGATCGATGGTGGCGTCCCAGTTGATGCCAGTCAGCACACCGTCGCGGTCGATATCGGTGTAGATGATGGCGGCGACGCCGGCACCTTCGAATTTCCTCGCCAGTTCAATGACGCCGAGGCTCGAGGCCTCAGCCCAGCCTTCGACCGCGACCTTACCGCCCTTGGCGTCGATGCCGACAGCGATCTTGCCCGGGAATGCCTTGCAGGCCTGCCTGACCAGATCCGGATCGCGGACCGCCACGGTGCCAAGAATGACGCGGGCCAGCCCACGGTCGAGCCAGTCCTCGATCTGCGCCAGGGTGCGGATGCCGCCGCCGAGCTGCACCGGATTGCTCGTCGCCTTCAGGATGGCGCCGACCGCGGCACTGTTGACGCTCTGGCCCTTGAAGGCGCCGTTGAGGTCGACGACGTGCAGCCATTCGAAGCCCTGCTCTTCGAAGGCGCGCGCCTGAGCGGCGGGATCTTCATTGTAGATGGTGGCGGTCGCCATGTCGCCGTGCCGGAGGCGCACGCATTTGCCGTCCTTGAGGTCTATCGCCGGAAACAGAACCACCTTCAGGCGCCTTCGACGATGACAAAGTGGCCGGTCGAGCCGGCGAGCCTGTACTTCAAGGCTTCCTGGTATTCAGGCGAGCCGTAGCATTCCAGCGCCTTTTCATAGGATTCGAATTCCACCAGCACGTGGCGATTGCCTGCCGGTCTTTCCGGGCTGGTGTACCGCCCGGCGCGCACCGGGAACTTCGCGCCGTATTTCGCGAAAGCCGCGGCATTGGCCTCGATGTACTGCTTGTAGATCTCGGGATCGCGGACATCGACCATTGCCATCCAATAGCCCTTCTTGCTCATGGTTCAGGGCCTCCAGCCTAGGAAATTGGTGATCAGCGCCAGGCCCAGCGCCTGGCTCTTCTCGGGGTGGAATTGCGTTCCGGCGAGGTTGTCGCGGGCGACAGCGGCCGTTACCGGGCCGCCATAGTCGGCAACCGCCAGCACCTCATCCTCCTTCCGTGCATCGAGATGGTAGGAGTGGACGAAATAGGCGTGCAGTCCCTTGCCACCCGTCGCAATGCCGGAAAACAGCGGATGCTTGCGCTTCAGGTCAATCGTGTTCCAGCCGATCTGCGGGATCTTCAGTGTCGGATCGGCCGGCGTGATCTCCTTGACGTCGCCGGCGACCCAGCCAAAGCCCTTTGTGACGGTCTTTTCCAGGCCTCGTTCCGACATCAGCTGCATGCCGACGCAGATGCCGAGGAACGGCCGAGCCTTGGCGATCGCCACCTCCTCGACCGCTTCCCACATGCCGGCGACCGCACGCAGTCCAGCGGCGCAATCGGCATAGGCACCGACGCCGGGCAGGACGATGCGGTCGGCGGTCCTGACCCGCTCGGCATCGGCGGTGAGTTCGATCGCGGCGGCAATACCGGCTTCATGCGCGGCACGCTCGAAGGCCTTGGTGGCCGAGCGCAGATTGCCCGACCCGTAATCGATGATCGCTACCCTCATCTCAGGGCTTTCCCGGAATATGGTTCAGCCCCAGCGCCAGGCCCATCTGCGCCGACCGGGCATGTGCTGCGTCTGGGACGATGCGTTGCACCGTCGGTTGTTCATCCGACTGAGCATCGGCTTCCAATGCATAGCGGAGGTCTGCGTCGTCGAGCCTGTCGGCCTCGACCACGCCCCATTCATGCCAGCCGCGACGGCGCAGGGCTGCGATCCGCAAGCCCTGCCCTTCCAGTCCGACAAAGAGCATGACAAGCAGGGATAAAAGCGAGCCGGTTGTTTCCAGGTCCAGCCTTTCGCCTAGCATCGAGAGCAGGCCCATGGCGACAAACGCCAATGCCGCCTCGACCCACAGCCGGTGCCAGGCCAGCCACAGCGGCGGCACCAGGAAGCCGAGCCAGGCAAAGCCGTCACGGATAAAGGTAGTGTCCACGCTTTCGCTGCGGCCTGGCGGCTTCATCACGACATAGATGGCCATGACGCTATCCTTTCAGGGATCCCTTGGTGGAGGGAACCGCGTCCGGCTGGCGCGGGTCGCGCTCAAGCGCCGAACGCAACACACGCGCCACGGCCTTGAAGCAGGTCTCGGCGATGTGGTGGTTGTTGGCGCCGTAATGATTGGTGACATGAAGCGTGATGCCGGCATTCTGCGCCAGCGCGTGGAAGAATTCGCGCACCAGCTCGGTATCGAACGTACCGATCTTCGGCGACGAGAACGAAACATTCCAGACCAGAAAAGGCCGGCCGGAGACATCGATTGCCGCCCGCGTCAGTGTCTCGTCCATGGCGAGATCGATCGAGGCGTAGCGCATGATGCCGCGCCGCTCGCCCAACGCCTTGGCCAGCGCCTGGCCGAGCGCGATGCCCGTATCCTCGACCGTATGGTGGTCGTCTATGTGCAGGTCGCCCTTGGCCTTCACGGTCATGTCGATCAGCGAATGGCGCGACAACTGGTCCAGCATATGGTCGAAGAAGCCGACGCCCGTCGAAATGTCGGATTTGCCCGAGCCGTCGACCTGAACCGACACGGCGATGTCGGTTTCCCTGGTCTTGCGGCTTATCTCGGCCGATCGGGGCGCCATGACCTCATCCTTGTCTCAGATTTTGCACGATTCAGGCTTTCACATGCCTGAAAACGAAAGCCTTCTAGCAGCATGATCCGGCGATTGCCAGTTACCGCTGCGGAGCCCGATCCGACCCGGTGGATGGCCGGTTTGCAATCATCCGGCCTATACATACATATGGCCGATCAAATCACTCGTAACGCGCCGATCGCCTTAATGGGATCGGTGCTGAACGGAGCAGAAAATGTCGAATGAACTGACCATGCATGCCACGACCATCCTGACCGTGCGCAAGGGCGGCAAGGTGGTGATCGCCGGCGACGGCCAGGTCAGCCTCGGCCAGACCATCATGAAGGGCAACGCCAAGAAGGTGCGCCGCATCGGCAAAAGCGGCAACGTCATCGCCGGTTTTGCCGGCGCCACCGCCGATGCTTTCACGCTGCTTGAGCGGCTCGAAGCCAAGCTCGAACAATATCCCGACCAGCTGACACGTGCCTGCGTCGAGCTCGCCAAGGACTGGCGCACCGACCGTTATTTGCGCCGGCTGGAAGCAATGATGCTGGTGGCCGACAAGTCGGTGTCGCTGGCGCTGACCGGCACCGGCGACGTGCTGGAGCCCGAATTTGGCGTCATGGCCATCGGCTCCGGCGGCAATTACGCGCTGGCGGCGGCCCGCGCCCTGATGGACAGCGACAAGGGCGCAGAGGAGATCGCCCGCAAGGCGATGCAGATCGCGTCAGACATTTGCGTCTACACCAACAACAACTTCGTCGTCGAAACCCTCGATGCCGCCTGAGCGGAGCCTCCGCTATGGTTTTCGGCCGGTGATCCAGAGGGACCTGCCGATGATCGCCGGCTGGCTTGCCGAGCCGCATGTCGCCGAATGGTGGAACGACCCAGAGACCGAGATTGCGGAGATCCGCGAGCATATCGACAGCATTTCGGTCGAGCCGCTGATTATCGAGCTCGACGGAAAGCCCATCGGCTATTTGCAGAGCTACGATCCGCATCTGGAGGACGGCCATCCCTATAGCGACCAGCCGTTCGGCACGCTCGGCATCGATCTGTCGATCGGCGTGCCGGGGCTTGTCGGGGTCGGCCACGGCTCGGCGATCGTCCGGCAGTTCGTCGAGCAGCTTTTCGAGGAAGGTACGCCGCGCGTCATCATCGACCCGGACCCCGCCAATGCACGGGCTATCCGTGCCTATGAAAAGGCCGGTTTCAGGGCTATCGATCGCAGGAAGTCGGAATATGGCGATGCCGTGCTGATGGCGATTGATGCCCCAGAGGGCGACGCCGGACAGGGTGAGGCAAAAGAGGGGCAATAGCAGCATGAGCGTATCCAGCGACAAAACCGTCTCGGCCTACGAAGACAGCTGGCGAATGGGGCTTCTGCTGGTTCTCGGCCTGGTCATCTTCCAGGCCGGGGTCCTCTACGGCATGGGGCGGACGCCGATCTGTACCTGCGGCTATGTCAAGCTGTGGCACGGCATTGTGCAGAGCTCCGAGAATTCCCAGCATATTTCCGACTGGTACAGCTTCTCGCACATCATTCACGGCTTCCTGTTCTATGCGCTGGCGTGGTTCCTTTTCCCGCGCTCGCCGATCGGGCTCAGGCTGGCCTTTGCGGTGGTTATAGAGGGCGGCTGGGAGTTGCTCGAGAACAGCCCTTTCATCATCGACCGCTACCGCGCCGGCACAATCTCGCTCGACTATTATGGCGACAGCATCATCAATTCGGTGTCCGACACGCTGGCCATGGTGCTGGGGTTTGTCATGGCGCGAAGGCTTCCTATATGGGTGATCGTGACCCTCGCCCTCATCTTCGAATTCGGTGTCGGCTATCTCATCCGGGACAATCTGACACTCAACGTGATCATGCTGCTGCATCCGTTCGAGTCCATTCGGCAGTGGCAAAGTGGAATTTAGTGACATGAGCACCTTCTCTCCCCGCGAAATCGTTTCGGAACTCGACCGCTTCATCATCGGCCAGAAAGACGCCAAGCGTGCCGTGGCGATTGCCTTGCGCAACCGTTGGCGCCGCCAGCAGCTCGAGGGCCAGATGCGCGAAGAGGTGATGCCGAAGAATATCCTGATGATCGGCCCGACCGGTGTCGGCAAGACCGAGATTTCACGCCGCCTGGCACGCCTTGCCGGTGCGCCTTTCGTCAAGGTCGAAGCCACCAAGTTCACCGAGGTCGGTTATGTCGGCCGCGATGTCGAGCAGATCATCCGCGATCTGGTCGAGATCGCCATCGGGCTGGTGCGCGAGAAGATGCGCGAGGACGTCAAGGCGCGTGCCCACATCAACGCCGAGGAACGGGTGCTCGAAGCGCTCGTCGGCAAGACGGCGAGCCCGGCCACCCGCGACAGTTTCCGCAAGAAGCTGCGCGACGGCGAACTCGACGACAAGGAGATCGAGATCGAAGTGGCCGATACCGGCAATGGCGGCATGCCTGGCTTCGAGATTCCCGGCATGCCGGGCGCCAATATCGGCGTGCTCAACATCAACGACATGCTGTCGAAGGCGATGGGCGGCAAGAAGACCAAGTTGCGCAAGACGACCGTCAAGGAATCCTACGGGCTGTTGATCAGCGACGAGTCCGACAAGCTGCTCGATCAGGACGAAGTGGTGCGCAGGGCACTCGAATCGACCGAGAATGACGGCATCGTCTTCCTTGACGAGATTGACAAGATCGCCTCGCGCGAAGGCGGCATCGGTGCCGGTGTTTCGCGTGAAGGTGTGCAGCGCGACCTGCTGCCGCTGGTCGAAGGCACCACGGTTGCGACCAAATATGGACCGGTGAAGACCGACCACATCCTGTTCATCGCCTCGGGTGCGTTCCACGTCGCCAAGCCCTCCGACCTGCTGCCGGAATTGCAGGGCCGCCTGCCGATCCGCGTCGAGCTGCGGGCGCTGGAGAAGGACGATTTCGTCCGCATCCTCACCGAGACCGAAGCCAGCCTGATCAAGCAGTATATCGCGCTGATGAAGACCGAAGGCGTCGACCTGGTCTTCACCGATGACGCGATCGATTCGTTGGCCGGCATCGCCGTGGACCTTAACGCCAGCGTCGAGAATATCGGCGCCAGGCGGCTGCAGACGGTGATGGAACGGGTGCTGGACGATATCTCCTATGACGCGCCGGACCGCAACGGCACCTCGGTGACCATCGATGCCGCCTATGTCGAGAAGCATGTCGGCGACCTCTCCAGAAACACGGACTTGTCGCGTTTCATCTTGTAGGAGACGCTTCATTCTCGAAGAGGGTCGGGGAATTGCTCCCGGCCTCCCCAATTTGGCCCAGCATTCCCGATGTGTGGCCAAATGGAAGCATCCGGCAAGCTTTCGTCCCGTCGGGTGCAGGCGTCTCTCGACTCCCGGTGGAGCATTACCTAGTTTGCCGGCGACTATTTGGGCGGCGGCGCATGAAAAAACTGATCCTCGTCATTTTGGGGCTGACGCTGGCGGCAGCCATGTTCGCCGCGCAAGCGGCAACGATGGTGCCGCCGGGCAACCGCAACACCGAGCAGCCCGACATACCGGGCGCTTCGAGCCGGCGCACCCAGGCGACCAACACCACCTTCCAGGCGAAATACCGCAAAGTCTTTGCGCTGCTCCAGAACGATGCCGAGTTGCGCGGCAAGATCAAGCAGGCAGCCGCGGCCTATGGCATCGACCCAATGCATATCGTCGGCGCCATCGTCGGCGAGCACACCTACAATGTCGATGCCTACGACCGGCTGCAGACCTACTACGTCAAGGCGATTTCGTATCTGTCGAGCAAGCTCTCCTTTGCCTATGATGGCGAGGATATCTCCGATTTCGTGCAGCGGCCGCAATTTGCGAAATGCGCAGGGAAGTCCGACAGCTACGATCTGTGGGAGTGCCGCGAACAGGTGTGGAACCGGTCGTTCCGCGGCAAGACCGTCGACGGCGAGAGCTTTCCCAACGACCGCTTAGGCGCCACTTTCTTCCAGCCTTATTATGCCGGCCAGACTTTTGGCCTTGGCCAACTCAATCCGCTGACGGCACTGCAAATGAGCGACCTCGTGCACAAGGTTTCCGGCCTGCCGGAACTCGACGTCGGCGATCCCAACGCGGTCTACAAGACCATCATGGATCCTGACCTGACACTGCCTTATGTCGCAGCAACAATCCGGAAATCGATCGACGCCTATAGAAGCATTGCCGGCTTTGACATCTCAGGCAATCCCGGCATCACGTCGACGCTCTACAATGTCGGCAACCCCGAACAGCGCGCCTATGCGCTGAAGGCCGAGAACGACAAGCGCCGCGCTGCGGGCGAGCCGGAAAAACTGCCCGAGGAAAATTACTATGGCTGGCTGGTCAACGACAAGCTGCCGGAGCTGAAGGCGCTGTTTTAGCCGAACGCGCTCGGCCAATTATCCACGCGGCGGATCAAGCCGCCAGCAGCGACTTTAACTTGATGGTCTGCGAGCCTAGCGCTTCCGGCGCCGGCCTTGCCTGCTTCGCAATCAGCATCTCGGCCAGCCTTATGTCGCGGGCGACCGCGTTGCCGGCGCCGATGCCGCTTGCCGCAACCAGCCTGCCGTCCTCGGCGAGGTGGAACAGGATGAAGGCGCCGTCGCCGAGGTCGCGGCGCACGATGCTGCGGCCTTCGTCCGACAGGCCGGCGATCTGCAAGGTCAGGCCGTACTGATCCGACCAGAACCACGGCACTGCGGCGTGGGCCTCGCCGGCGCCAAGCATATTCCTTGCGGCGAGCGCGCCCTGCTCCTGTGCGTTGCGCCAGGCTTCGAGCCGCACGCGCCGGCCGCCATAGAGGGCGAGCGGAAACGAACAGCAGTCGCCGGCGGCAAAGATATCCGGGTCGCTGGTGCGAAGCTCGGCGTCGACGGCGACACCATTGTCGACGGTCAGCCCCGCCTCCGCGGCAAGTCCGGTCACCGGCACGGCGCCGATGCCGATCACGGCAAGATCGGCGACAATGTCGTGTCCACCGGCGAGCGCGATGCGCACTTCGGCGCCATCATCGGCAATGGCGGCGATGCCCTCGCCGCACAGGATTTTCACGCCTTCCGCTTCATGCGCCTGATGGATGACCTCCGCGATCTCGGCTGGCACGCCGCGCATCAAGATGCGCGGCTGCGCCTCAATGATGGTGACCGCCGCACCCAGCCTGCGCGCCGCCGCGGCAAGCTCAAGCCCGATGAAGCCGCCGCCGACTATGGCGATGCGATTTCCGGCGCTGAGATGGGCGCGAATGGCCAGCGCGTCGTTGAAGGTCCGGAGGTAGACGCAGCGCCCGCCAAGGCCCGGCATCGGCAGCTTGCGCGGCACCGAACCGGTCGCCAGCAGGAGCTTGTCGTAGGCCAGGGCGGAACCGTCGGACAGGCGCACGACATGCGCCGTGCGGTCGATCGCCACAGCCAAAACCGAATGGATATGCCGGATAGAGCGCTCGGCCAGGATCGCGTCGCTGGCGATCGCCTTGATCAGGGGCGCGTCGGCAACCATCGCGTCTTTCGACAGCGGCGGGCGCTCATAGGGAAGATGCGGCTCGTCGCCGACCAGCGTCACCGGGCCATCATACCCGAGCTCGCGCAGCGCAAGGGCGGCGCGCCCGCCGCATTCGCCGGCGCCGATGATGACCATTCCCTTCGTCATCATCAACCGATCCGGACAAGGACTTTGCCGGCGTCGACTTTGACCGGATAAGTCCTGAGATCGACGCAGACCGGCGCGCCCCTGGCAGCCCCTGTCTTGTAGTTGAAGCGGCCGTTATGCTTCGGGCATTCGATGATATCGTCCATCACCAGCCCGTCGGCCAGATGCACCTTCTCATGCGTGCAAAGCCCGTCGGTGGCGAAATACCCGTCGTCGGGGCTGCGATAGATGGCAAAGGTGCGGCCGCCATGGTCGAAGCGCATCACGTCCTCTTCGTCGATGTCCTCGGCGTCACAGGCCTCGACCCAGTCGCTCATTTACGGGTCCCTCGATGTTTGGTGCGTTGGCATGGGCTTGTCATTCAGCAGCCACCGCAACAGCAGCGTTATCGCTGTGGAAATCCTCGCGATAGGGCCTCGCCGTCGGCGGCAGTTCGCGCTTGATGAAATAATCCTCATTGCGCAGCTGGCGCAGGAAAGCCGGTATCATCTCGCGGTAGCCGGCCAGGATGGATGGTGTCGGCGCCGGCAGATCGTGCTTGATTAGTTCGTGCAGCCTGGGCA
The DNA here is from genome assembly GCF_040319695.1 of Mesorhizobium sp. M0898. Taxonomy (NCBI): domain Bacteria; kingdom Pseudomonadati; phylum Pseudomonadota; class Alphaproteobacteria; order Hyphomicrobiales; family Phyllobacteriaceae; genus Mesorhizobium; species Mesorhizobium sp. M0898. Next base: position 56,389 of record NZ_JAMYOE010000008.1, read on the forward strand.
GCGCGTGATAGGGCACCATGGGAAACATGTGATGCTCGACGTGGTAGTTCATGTTCCAGTAGATGAAGCGGCTTATCGGGTTCATGTAGACGGTGCGGCTGTTGAGCCGGTGATCGGTGACGTTTTCAGCCAGGCCGCCATGCTGCAGCAGGCCGACCATGACATGGTGCCACGCGCCGTAAAGCCTGGGCAGCCCGACCAGCATCAGCGGCAGGAACGAGCCCGTGTAGAGCGCCGGCGCAATGGTAGCGGCATAGATTGTCGTCCAGATGCGGGCAATGCGAATTGCCTTCGGCTGCTCCTGGTCGGGAATGAAGGTTCTTTCGGCCGGACTGACGATACCGGCTGCATTGCGCAGCATGTCGCTCATCGCATGCCAGGCGTCGAGAATGCCGACGAAGTTGAGCACCACGCGCAGCAGATCGGGCGGACGCATCACCGAGATCTCCGGATCGCGACCGACTATGATGGTATCGGTATGATGTCGCGTGTGGCTCCAGCGCCAGGTCACCGGGTTGCGCATGATCATGAAGCAGGCGACCTGATAGACCACGTTGTTCATCCACTGCGTCCTGAAAGCGGTGCCGTGGCCGCATTCGTGCCAGCGTGAGTCGGTGGAGGAACCGTAGAGGACGCCGTAGACGAAGAAGAACGGCACGCACCACCAGCTGCCCCAGAACCAGGCGGCGCCGGCGCCGCTGAGGATCATGGTGCCGAGCCAGATGATGGTGTCGCGGATCGCCGGGCCGTCGGAGCGCTGCATCAGCTCCTTCATCTGCTTGCGCGGCACGTCGGTGTGATACCACTCGGCCGCCGCCAGCCCGCTCTCGACGGCAAGCTTCGCGTCGCGGCCGATCAGGCTGTAGTCGCGTCGGGACGCTGCTGCGGCTCTCGTATTCCCGGTTCGGAGTCCAATATCCACCATAGCGGAGGCCTCGATCATATTCGGTCAGCGTTCAAAATAACGCCGAGCCCTGATAGGCTCAATATCACAAAGATAGTTTCTATCATTTTCCATCAGAATGGTGTAAAAGGACCAAACAGTGGAATGAGGCAGCGATGGCGAAACGCCCGACGATCACCGACCTGGCGCGCATTTCGGGGGTCAGCGTTGCCACCGTCGATCGAGTGCTGAACAACCGCTTGCCGGTGCGCGAGGAAACCGCGCGCCGCGTCTATGAGGCCGCGACCAGCATCGGCTATCACGCAGCCGGATTGATCAAGCAGCGGATGCGCCATGAATTGCCCGAATACCGGCTCGGGTTCCTGCTGTTGAGGCGGGAGGACGTCTTCTACAGCGAATTTGCCCGCGAGCTTGAACTGGCGGTATCGCAGTCGCCGCGCTTTCGCGGCGTGGCGACCATCGACTTCGCCGCTTCGCTGGCGCCGGACGAGATCGTCGAGCGGATGCGCAAGCTGGCCGCCAAATCCAGGGCCGTCGCCCTGGTCGGGCCTGATCACCCGACGCTGACGGTCGCCGTCGAGGCTCTGAAAGCCAATGGCGTACCGGTGTTCTCCCTGCTTTCCGACTTTGCATCCGGTATTCGCGAGGGCTATGTTGGCCTGGACAATCGCAAGGTCGGCCGCACCGCTGCCTGGATGATCTCGAAGGCCGCGAAGAGACCTGGCAAGGTTGCCCTCTTCGTCGGCAGCCATCGCTTCCATGGCCATGAGCTTCGCGAGATCGGTTTTCGCTCCTTCTTTCGCGAGCAGGCGCCGGAATTCACTCTCCTCGAGACGTTGGTGAATCTGGAAGCGAACCAGATCACGCATGATGCAATGATCGAGCTTCTGGCCCGCCACCCTGATCTCGCCGGTTGCTATGTCGCCGGTGGCGGCATGGAAGGCGCGATCTCGGCGCTGAGGGAGGCAAAGCCGGCTGAGATGCCGGCGGTCGTCTGCAACGAGATCACGCCCGACTCCCGCGCGGCGCTGGCGGATAATTTCCTGACCATGGTGATCTCGACGCCACTGGCGGCGCTTTGCCGCGAGCTTGTCGGGCTGATGGCGCATGCCATCGAGACCGGCGCTGCGAATGCGCCGGGCCAGACCTTTCTGCCCTTCGACATTTATCTGCCAGAAAACATCTGACGTCGCAGTCATCGGCGGCAGACATGATGTAATCTATCAGAATGCTTTCAGGCCTCGCTTGCCTGAGCGTCCGTCCAAAAGCGCTCGAAATGCCGAAAATCCATTCCTCATGGCGAAATCTCGCTTGACGCCCACGCGAAATGGAATAAATATTTCACCATCTGAGCATTTTGGTTCTTTCGTTCCGGAAGATCTGTTTCAGGCAAATGCCTCTGGAACCAAAAATGGCAATCGGGAGAGAATTCCCTGCGAGATCGGGGATTCCGGGTAGATCGGTGCAGCCGGACACCAATGTGGAGGAGAAATAAAATGAAAAAACTGCTTTTGGGCGTCGCGTTCGCGGCGCTGATGAGTTCGTCCGCCTTTGCCGCCAAGATCGGCGTGTCGATGGCGTTGTTCGACGACAATTTTCTCACCGTGCTGCGCAACGGCATGATTGAACAGGCCAAGGGCATGGACGGCGTCGAGCTGCAGGTGGAGGATGCGCAGAACGACGTCGCCAAGCAACTCGACCAGATCAAGAACTTCGCCGCCTCAGGCGTCGACGCCATCATCGTCAACCCGGTCGACACCTCGGCGACCCAGGCAATGTCGGACGCAGCCGCCGCTGCCAAGATTCCACTGGTCTATGTCAATCGCGAGCCGGTCAACGTCGACACGCTGCCCGAAAACCAGGCCTTCGTCGCCTCGAACGAAGCCGATTCCGGCACGCTCGAGACCAAGGAGGTCTGCCGCCTCTTCAAGGAGGCCGGCAAGACTGAAGCCAATGTCTATGTGATCATGGGCGAGCTGTCGAACCAGGCAGCGGTGCAGCGCACCAAGGACATTGATGACGTGATCGCCACACCGGAGTGCAGCTTCATCAAGATCATCGACAAGCAGACGTCGAACTGGAAGCGCGAAGAAGCGCAGAACCTGATGACCAACTGGCTGTCGACCGGCAAGCCGTTCGACGGCGTCATCGCCAATAATGACGAAAGCGCCATCGGCGCCATCCAGGCGATGAAGGCCGCCAACATCGACATGAAGTCGGTTGTCGTCGGCGGGGTCGACGCTACCCAGGATGCGCTTGCCGCGATGCAGGCGGGCGACCTCGATGCGACGGTGTTCCAGGACGCGGCCGGCCAGGGTGCCGGCGCGCTTGACGCGGCGCTCAAGCTGGCGAAGGGCGAGAAGGTCGAGCACAAGGTCTACATCCCGTTCCAGCTGGTCACGCCGGCAAATATCGACAAGTTCCTGAAGAAGAACTGAGGCGGACCTGTCCGATACGGAGCGGCGCGCCAAAGTAAGACAGCGCCGCTCTGCTTTTCCCTCTCGGCCTGAACAGCGCCGAGTGGAGACCGTGGCTGACGGAGGAAGCACGATTGGCACAGACATCTCACGGCGTCGGCGGGCTCAGCTATGATGCGAAACGGCGCGCATGGCCGGCCGAATTCAACGTCTTCCTGGCGCTCGTCATCCTGGTCGGCGCTTTCGAGCTGATCGGCCGGGTTTTCCTGGGCGACAGCTTCCTTTTCAATACCCGCGACAATATCGATGCGATCTTCAACGAAGCGCGCCTGCAGATCATCATCCTGCAGGTGTCGATCGTCGGCATTATTGCCATCGGCGTGACGCAGGTGATCATTACCGGCGGCATCGACCTGTCCTCAGGTTCGATCGTCGGCGCCACGGCGATGATAGCCATGAGCTTCGCCCAGGTAGCGACGGTCAACGGCAACCCGAACCCCAAGGCGATGTTCATCGCCCAGGGCTGGACCGACCTGCCGGTGATCGTGCCCGTGCTGGTCGCGATCGGCTGCGGCCTGCTGGCCGGCCTGGTCAACGGCGCTTTGATCGCCTACACGCGCATCCCACCGTTCATCGCCACGCTCGGCATGATGGTCACCGCGCGCGGCATCGCCAAATGGTGGTCAAAGGGGCAGCCGATCTCGTTTCCGACCGAGAGTTTCGCCGCCATCGGCAAGGGGCTGATGCCGGTCATCATTTTCATATCGCTCGCAGTGCTGTTCCAGCTGATCCTGAGTTACACCAAATATGGCAAGCACTGCTATGCGATCGGCTCCAATGAGGACGCCGCGCGCATGTCCGGCATCAACATCGCCAACCACAAGATCCTCGTCTACGTCATTGCCGGCGTCCTCGCCGCGCTCGCCGCCGTGGTGCTGAGCTCCAAGAATCTCACCGCCCAAGCCGGCATGGGTGTAATGTACGAGCTCGATGCGATCGCCATGGCGGTTATCGGCGGTGTTTCGCTGTCGGGCGGCCGCGGCTCGATCATCGGAACGGTGATCGGCTCGCTGATCTTCGGCGTGATCATCTCCGGCTTCACCTTTCTGCGCCTCGACGCCTATTATCAGGAGATGGTCAAAGGCGTGATCATCGTCGGCGCAGTCGTTCTCGACCAGTGGCGCCAACGCCTGCGGGCAATGAGGGCTTGATCATGTCGGACATCGTCCTGAAGACCGAAAACCTGACCAAGTATTATGGCGGCGTCCATGCGCTGGAGGGTGCCGACTTCGAGCTGCGCAAGGGCGAGCATGTCGCTATCATGGGCGACAACGGCGCGGGGAAATCGACCTTCGTACGCCAGATCACCGGCGTCGAGCAGCGCACCAGTGGCAGGATGTGGTTCGACGGCAAGGAAGTGAATTTTGCCGGCCCCATCGAAGCCCGCGAGGCAGGCATCGAGACGGTGTTCCAGAACCTGGCGCTCGCCGACGACCTCGACGTGCCGTCGAACCTGTTCCTCGGCCGCGAGCGGGTGCTGTTCAATCTCGGGCCCTTCTCGATCCTCGATCGCAAGTTCATGCGCAAGGCGACCGAGGCAGCCTTGGTCCGCACAGCGGTCAAGATCCCCAATCTTTCCAATACTATCCGCCACATGTCGGGCGGCCAGCGCCAGTGCGTAGCAATTGCCAGAACCGCGACCTTTGCTTCCAAGCTCATCATCATGGATGAGCCGACGGCGGCACTCGGCGTGCAGGAGACGATGCAGGTCGAAAACATCATCCGCACGCTGAAGGAGAATGGCGAACCGCTGATCCTGATCTCTCACAACATGCGCCAGGTGTTCGACCTGGTCGACCGCATCGTCGTTTTCCGGCGCGGCCGCATCGTCGCCAATTTGCGCAAGCAGGACACCGACGGCAACGATATCGTCTCCTACATCACCGGCGCCAAGACCGGGCAGGCGGAACTTGCGGCGTAACGGCCAACGCCGAGCCACAGGCGCTGACATGCCCTCCCTTCCGAACCATCCTCAAAGGAAAACTCTTCATGCCTCTTCGCTTTGCTCTTCTCGGTGCCGGCCGTATCGGCAAGGTCCATGCTCGCGCCGTCGGTTCCAATCCTGAGGCCAGGCTGGTCGCAGTTGCCGACGCCTTCGAGAAGGCGGCGACCGATCTGGCCTCTGCCTACGGCGCCGAAGTGCGCAGCATCGATGCCATCGAGAAGGCCGGCGATATCGATGCGGTCGTCATCTGCACGCCGACCGATACCCATGCCGATCTGATCGAACGCTTCGCCAAAGCGGGCAAGGCGATTTTCTGCGAAAAGCCGATCGATCTCGACGCCGGCAGAGTGGAAGAATGCCTGGCCATCGTCGACAAGGCCGGCGCCACCCTGATGGTCGGCTTCAACCGCCGCTTCGATCCGCATTTTGCCGCCGTGCGCAAGGCGATCGACGACGGCGCCATCGGCACTGTCGAAATGGTGACAATCACCTCGCGCGATCCCGGCCCGCCGCCGCTCGACTATATCGGCCGCTCGGGCGGCATCTTCCGCGACATGACCATTCATGATTTCGACATGGCGCGCTTCCTGCTCGGCGAGGAGCCGGTGGCGGTCAGCGCGCATGCTTCGGTGCTGGTCGACAAGAAGATCGGCGAGGCCGGCGACTTCGACAGCGTCAGCGTCATCCTCGAAACTGCCTCCGGCAAGCAATGCGTTATCTCCAACTCGCGCCGCGCCACCTACGGCTACGACCAGCGCATCGAGGTGCATGGCTCGAAAGGCATGATTGCGGCCGAGAACCAGCGGCCGGTGTCGATCGAACTGGCCAATGAGAAAGGCTATACGCGGCCGCCGCTGCACGATTTCTTCATGACCCGTTATCTCGACGCTTATGCCAACGAGATCGCTGCCTTCATCGCGGCAGCGACGTCAGGCAAGAAGGCGGCGCCGAGCGGCAAGGACGGGCTGGTGGCGCTCAGGCTGGCGGATGCGGCGCTGAAATCGGCCAAGGAAGGCAAGACCGTCCGCCTCGACAAAACAATCTGACTATCAAGCACAGGAGCAAGGCGATGAACGGTTCCGCCGGTCGCAATTCCGAAACACGCGCCATCGTCACCGGCGGCGCACAAGGCATCGGCTTTGCCGTCGCCGAAGCGCTGGCCGATGAGGGTTGCCGGGCGCTGGCGCTGATCGGCCGCTCGCAGGAGAAGGGCGACAAGGCTGTCGCCATCCTCAAGGGGGCAGGCGTCGATGCCATCTTCATCAGCGCCGACGTCTCAAAAGTGGCCGACTGCAAGCGTGCGGTCGAAACGGCGATTGGCCATTTTGGTTCCGTCAACGCGCTGGTCAACGCCGCTGCCACCTCGGCTCGCGGCTCGCTGGTCGAGACCTCCGAGGATCTGTTCGACCAGATATTCCAGACCAATGTGCGCGGCCCGTTTTTCCTGATGCAGGGCGTGGTGGCGCATTTGCTGGCGCGCCAGGCACCGGGCTCGATCGTCAACGTGCTGTCGATGTCGGCGCATTGCGGCCAGTCGTTCCTGGCGCCTTATTCGTCAAGCAAGGGAGCGCTGGCGACACTCACCAAGAATGTCGCCAATGCCTATCGCGGCAATCGCATCCGCTGCAATGCGGTGCTGCCCGGCTGGATGGACACCGAGGGCGAGGCGATCGTGCAGAAGAAATGGCACGACGCGCCGGACGACTGGCTGGAAAGGGCCGAGGCCGCGCAGCCGATGGGTCAATTGGTGAAGCCGGCACAGCTTGCCCGGTTGATCAGCTATATGATCAGCCCGCAGTCCGGCGTCATGACCGGGTCGCTGGTCGATTACGACCAGAGCGTCGCCGGGGCGTCGCCGGAGTAACGCCGGCAAGTCTAGCAGAACGCCGCCCATCACTTCGTCATCCACGGGCGGAGCAAGGAGCGCAGCGACGCGGCGCAGACCCGAGGATGACGAAGTTCGGGGGGCTTCAGCCAATCGCGAATGGGCTGGAGTAAACCTCCTCCTCACCAGACACGTGACAAGCGCCTACGCTTCGACTATATGTTCCGGATGATCCACCTGACCGCCTCGTTTTGGTACTTTAGCTACTCGCTGGCGGCGGGAGGATTGCGCTCAATCTGAAGATTGCAGCAACATTATCCGAACAGCCGCCAGACCTGGCGGCTTTTTTGTTCAGCCGGCAGGTCTCCCCAATCAGGAGCATAAGCCGTGTTGACGACCACAGACGATCTTCGGGTCAAGGAAATCAGAGAACTGAGCACACCCGACGAGGTGATGCGGGAAATACCGCGCACGCTGACGGCGACGCGCACCGTTGCCGCATCACGCAATGCCATCCACGCCGTGCTGACCGGCGCCGACGACCGGCTGGTGGTTGTCGTCGGCCCCTGTTCGATCCACGACCCGGCCGCTGCCGTAGACTATGCCAGCCGTTTGGCATCGCTGCGTGAAAGCCTGTCGGACCGGCTGGAGATCGTGATGCGGGTTTATTTCGAGAAACCGCGCACGACAGTCGGCTGGAAGGGCCTGATCAACGATCCCGACCTCGACGGCAGCTTCAACATTGACAAGGGCCTGCGGATGGCCCGCAACGTGCTCTCCGCCGTCAACAATCTCGGCCTTCCGGCGGCCACCGAATTCCTCGACATGGCCACCCCGCAATATATTGCTGACCTCGTCGCCTGGGGAGCGATCGGCGCGCGCACGACCGAGAGCCAGATCCATCGCGAACTCGCATCAGGCCTGTCCTGCCCGGTCGGCTTCAAGAACGGCACCGACGGCAATTTGCGGATCGCCGCCGAAGCCGTGAAATCCGCCGCCCAGCCGCATCATTTCATGGCGGTGACAAAGGGCGGGCGCAGCGCCATCGCGACGACCACCGGCAACGAGGACTGCCACGTCATCCTGCGCGGCGGCATTGTGCCCAACTACGACGCGGCAAGCATTGCTGCTGCCTCCGCTGAGCTCGGCCGGATCGGCGTGGCACCTCGGCTGATGATCGATGTCAGTCATGCCAACAGCAACAAGAAGCCGGAAAACCAGCCGCTGGTGGCGGCTGACGTGGCGGGCCAGATCGCGGCAGGCGACGAGCGCATCATCGGCATCATGATCGAGAGCAACCTCGTCGCCGGCCGGCAGGACGTCGTGCCCGGCAAGCCGCTCCTCTATGGCCAGAGCATCACTGATGGCTGCATCGACTGGGCGACCACCGAGACCGTGCTGCACGGCCTTGCCGACGCCGTCGAGCAGCGCCGGTCGGTGCGCCGCGCCATGATCGCCGATCGCCCGGGAGCCGCGTGAGCACTTCTCCTTCTCCCCTTGTGGGAGAAGGTGGATCGGCGCGCAGCGCCGAGCCGGATGAGGGGTGCTGGAAGAAACTCGGCGCAAAAATATTGAGGGATTTTAAGCGTTTATTTCTTCGCTGTAGCGATCCGTCCAACACCCCACATCCGACCGAGCTTCGCTCGGTCTCCCCTTCTCCCACAAGGGGAGAAGGGGAGACCAGCGCGGGCTTACTACCGCACCTCCATCCAGCGCTGTTCCGCGAACGAGCGCGCCATCGCGTGCACCGTGCGCTCGATCTCCAGGCCTTCGTCGAAATCGATGATCCGCGCCGGCTTGCCGGCAAGTCGCGTCAACAGTTCCCGGCATTCGATAATCTTGAGGTCATTAAAGCCAAGGCCGTGGCCGGGCGCCGGCAGGAAGGCGTCATAAGGTTTATGATGCGGCGCCACCAGGATGGTGCGATAGCCTTGCTCGGTCGGCCGGTCGGCCGTCAGATAGAGTTGGAACTCATTCATCCGCTCCTGGTCGTACAGGATCGAGCCCTTCGAGCCAAAAATCTGGATGGCGATCCGGCCTTTGCGGCCCCAGGCCGAACGGTTGACCAGCAGCGTGCCGGCGATGCCGTTTTCGAGATGCATCAGGATGCTGGCGATGTCGTAGGTCTCGACCGCGCGGCGCCCGCCCGAGGCGACGCGGCGGTCGGCATAGGGTTTGGCCATGTCGCACATGACGCGGGCAACGCGGCCGAACAGTACGGCGATGAGCGACAGCGGATGCACGGCGAAATCGTCGAGCGCGCCGTAACCGGACGCCGCCTCGTGCTTCCAGAAGAACAGCGCCTCCGGATCGGCCATGAAGTCCTCGTCCATCTCGATACGCAGATGGTTGACCTCGCCGATGATCTTCTCGTCGAGCAGCGCCCCGATATGGCGGATCGCTGGGTTCTGGATGTAGTTATAGCCCAGCGCGGCGACCTTGCCGGACTTTTGGGCCGCCGCAGCCATTGCTTGCGCCTCCGCAAAATTCGGCGCCATCGGTTTTTCACACCACAGATGCTTGCCGGCTTCGAGGATGGCGATGGCCATTTCCGGGTGGAACTGGTTCGGCGTGGTCAGCGAGATGACATCGACGTCCGGGTCGTCGACGACAGCGCGCCAGTCACCGGACGCCTTGGCGAAGCCGAATTCGCTGGCACGGCGTTTGGCAAGATCCTCGTTGACCTCGCCCAGATGGACCAGCCTTGGCTTGGCCACATCGGGAAAGACGGTGCCGACCGCGTTCCAGGCAATGGCGTGGCACTTGCCCATGAAACCCGTGCCGATAAGACCTACCCCGACCATCCGCTTGCCTCCCTGTGCGCAAAATTTGTGTGGATGAATTAGTCCATTTTGTCTGCAGATGGAACGCTTGTCTCATTTTTTATGGTGTTCTTGCACAGGCCCGCTATGATGGGCCACAGAGGGAACCAGACGATGAGCCTGGGCGGAGCGACGATGGACGAACGGGTGCCGCGCGATTTCGAGACGCTGCGGGCGACGATACTGGAGCGGCGTCAGAGCCTGCCGAAACGTATCGCCCAGATCGCCGCCTATGCGCTCGACAACCCAGACGATATCGCCTTCGGCACCGCTGCCAGCATCGCCGCTTCCGCCGGTGTCCAGCCTTCGACCCTGATCCGCTTTGCCCAGCAGCTTGGTTTTGATGGTTTCACCAGCCTGCAGTTGGTGTTTCGCGAGCGCCTGCGCGAGCGCAACTCATCCTATGATGAAAGGCTGGCGGCATTGCGCGCCAAGGCCGAGGAAGGCGCCGGCCACCGCGCGATTTTCGACGGTTTTGTTGCCGCAGCCAGTACCTCGCTCAACGACATTTCGCGCACGCTGAATGAAGACCATTTCGAAGATGCGATCACCGTGCTGGCCAAGGCCGAAACCATTTACGTGCTGGCCAAGCGGCGCTCCTACCCGGTCGCCTCCTATATCGCCTATGCATTGGGCAAGCTCAAGATCCGCAACCAGCTGATCGAATCGGCCGCCGGCCTCAATGCAGAGATGATCGGCTTTGCCTCTCCAAGGGACGCCGTGATCGCCATCAGCTTTTCGCCCTATGCCCCGGCCACCATCGAGGAGGCGCGCGTCATTTCGGAGCAAGGCGTGCCGATCGTGGCGATTACCGACAGCTCCTTTTCGCCACTCGCCCAATTCGCCAGGGTCTGGTTCGAGGTCGCCGAGGCCGATTTCGCCGGCTTCCGCTCGCTGTCGGCGACGATGGCTTTGGCTATGGCGCTGACCGTCGCGGTCGGCGAGAAGCGGCGCGATACTGGCAAGAAGCGCAAGCCTTAGATCGCCTCTATTGCCGTTTCGCCTTCTGCCGAAAGCCGCGCTGCGTCGCGGGCAGGCGGCGACCCGAACTGGCGGGCGTACTCCCGGCTGAACTGGGAAGCACTCTCATAGCCGACGGCGAAGGCGACACGTGCGACGTTGCCCGGCTGGGCAATCAGCAGATGGCGGGCTTCCAGCAAGCGGATTTGCTTTTGATACTGGATTGGGCTCATGGCCGTCGCCGCCTTGAAGTGACGATAAAACGCAGCACTGCTCATACGGGCAATCTCGGCCAGATCGCCGACCCGGACCGGCTGATGGGGATGCGAACGGATCCAGGCGATCGCCCGGCCAATCCGGGACAGATGGCCATCGGCGCGCGCAAGTTCACGAAGCTTTCCGCCTTGCGGGGCTTGCAGGAGCCGAAACAGCATCTCTCGCTCGATCATGGTCGCGAGCACGGGAATCTCTGCTGGCCGGTCAAGCAGCCGCATCATTCGACGCAACGCGTCGAGCAGGTCGTCATCAGCGGGAGAGGTGGAGAAACTGTCGCCACTGAGGGCCGGCGCGTGCTCGACGAGGAGCGCGGCGACGGCCTGCAGGTCAAGGGTCAAGCCAATGGCCAGGTAAGGACGCGCCGCGCTCGCTTCGATTATCTGGCTGATGGTGGGCGTCTCGACAGTATAGATGAAATAGCTGGCCGGATTGTAACGAAGAGCCCGGTCGCCGATCAGAACCGTCTTCGCGCCCTGCAGTACGAATAAGATCCCCGACCCCCACACCCCTGGTATTGGCGCCGTGGCGACTTCGCTGCGGCCGATCGAAACGCGGGGAATCGCCGTTCTTGTTCTTCGCCCGCGCGCATGGCGGCCGGCGATCTCGATCAACTCCTGCAGCGCTTCGCTCATTGCGCCAGCATCGCGCATTCGCACCGGCTGCGCAACAGCGTGAGAGGATTAGGCAAGAACCGGAGAATTTCCGGCGCGCGGCGCCCGCTGTCTCGCGCCATTTGTGGGTCTTCCACAGCAAACATGGAGACACCGATATGACGACATCGAAAAGCGCGCTGGTGACCGGCGCCAACAAGGGTATAGGCCGTGAAATCGCCCGGCGACTGGCGACCATGGGCTTCAAGGTCTGGCTCGGCGCCAGGAGCGCCGAACGCGGCATGGCGGCGGCGCAGGCATTGCGCGCGGAAGGCCTCGACGTGGAGTGGCTTGAGCTGGACGTCACGCGGGATGACTGTGTGAAGGCGGCAGCCGAGGCATTCAGGCAGGCCAGCCCCTGCCTCGACGTGCTGGTGAACAACGCCGGCGTCGCCATCAACTACGACCTGCTGCCGAGCCGGCAGCGGATCGCCGACATCCAGGCCACCTACGACGTCAATGTCTTCGGCCCGATCCGCGTGACCCAGGCATTCCTGCCGCTGCTGCTGGCAGCACCTGCTGCCCGGATCGTGATGGTGAGCAGCTCCACCGGGTCCATCGGCCGGGCGCTCGATCCCGCCACTGCGAACCACGCCGTTAACATGATGGGCTACGGCAGCTCCAAGACAGCGTTGAATGCCATCACGGTGGCGTTCGCCAGGGAGCTCGCGCCGCAAGGCATCAAGGTCAACGCCGCGGCGCCCGGCTACACAGCCACCGATCTCAACGGGTATAAAGGTCACCGCACGGTGCAGCAGGCGGCCGAGATCGCCATTCACCTGGCGACCTTGGACGCCGATGGCCCGACCGCCGGGTACTTCAACGATGATGGCCCGCTTCCTTGGTAAATCAGCTGGTTTCAGTGGTAGACACTTGACGTTCGTCTGACTTCAAAGTTTCTGAACGCGCGAGCCTTGCACAGCACTTTTCAGCCTTGGGAATGCTCGTTCCATATTGACTATGGATTGGAATTATTATTTCATATTGCCGGCGCCACGCTGCCGCTCGCGCGTGTTACCCAAGACAACAAAGCCGATGGGAGGTTCGAATGGGCGAAGCCGTGGAAGCGAGACATGCGCCGCTCGACATCATCACCATCGGCCGCGCTTCCGTCGATCTCTACGGCCAGCAGATCGGCTCGCGCCTCGAGGACATTACTTCCTTTGCCAAGTCGGTCGGCGGCTGTCCGGCCAATATCGCGGTCGGTACTGCCAGGCTCGGCCTGCGCTCGGCGCTGCTCACCCGCGTCGGCAATGAGCAGATGGGCCGCTTCATCCGCGAGCAGCTGACCCGCGAGGGCGTTTCGGTCCAAGGCCTCAAGACCGATCCGGAGCGGCTGACCGCCCTGGTGCTGCTGTCGGTCGAGGATGACGGGGTCTCGCCGATGATCTTCTATCGCAGCGATTGCGCCGACATGGCGCTTTCGAAAGACGATATCGACGAGGCGTTCATCGCTTCGGCACGCGCGATCGTCGTCACCGGCACGCATTTTTCGCGGCCCAACAGCGACGCCGCCCAACGCAAGGCGATCCGTGTCATGAAGGCCAAGGGCGGCAAGGTGGTGTTCGACATCGACTACCGCCCCAACCTCTGGGGTCTCGCCGGCCACGCCGAAGGCTTCGAGCGCTATGTGAAATCCGACCGCGTCTCGGCGCAGTTGAAGACGGTGCTGCCCGATTGCGATCTCATCGTCGGCACCGAAGAGGAAATCATGATCGCGTCGGGCGCAGACGATTGCCTGAGCGCGCTGAAAACCATCCGCTCGCTGTCGGCGGCAACCATCGTGCTAAAACGCGGCGCCATGGGCTGCATCGTCTATGACGGGCCGATCAGCGACGACCTCGAGGACGGTATCGTCGGCAAGGGATTTCCAATCGAGGTCTACAATGTGCTCGGCGCCGGCGACGCCTTCATGTCGGGCTTCCTGCGCGGCTGGCTCGGCGAGGAAGGCTTGGCGACGGCGGCGACCTGGGCCAATGCCTGCGGCGCCTTTGCCGTGTCGCGGCTCCTCTGCGCACCGGAATACCCGACTTTCGAGGAATTGCAGTTCTTCCTGAAAAACGGCAGCAAGCATCTGGCGCTGCGCAAGGACGAGGCGATCAATCACATCCATTGGGCGACCACGCGCCGGCGCGACATCCCCTCGCTGATGGCGTTCGCCTGCGACCACCGCGTCCAGCTGGAGGATGTCGCGGCAAAAGCCGGCGCCGATCCGTCGCGAATCCCGGCTTTCAAGGTGCTGACGGTCAAGGCTGCGGCCAAGGTTGCGGCTGGCCGCGCCGGCTACGGCATGCTGCTCGACGAAAAATACGGACGCGAGGCGATGTTCGAATTCGCCCACCATTCCTTCGCCTGGCTCGGCCGGCCGGTCGAGTTGCCGGGTTCGCGGCCGCTTCGCTTCGAGTTCTCGCAAGACATAGGTTCGCAACTGACCGAATGGCCGGTCGACCACTGCATCAAGTGCCTGTGCTTCTATCATCCCGACGATCCCGCGGCGCTGAAGAGCGAACAGCAGCAGAAACTGCGCGCTTTGTTCGAGGCCGCGCGGAAAGTGGGTAGAGAACTTCTCATCGAGATCATCGCCGGCAAGCACGGCAAGCTCGACGACATGACGATCCCGCGGGCGCTGGAGGAACTCTATGCGCTCGGCATCAAGCCCGACTGGTGGAAGCTCGAGCCGCAGGCTTCGGCCGGCGCATGGGCAAAGATCGAAGCGGTGATCCTGAAGCACGATCCGTGGTGCCGCGGGATTGTGCTGCTTGGCCTGGAAGCGCCGCAGGACGAGTTGGAAGCGGCCTTCGCCGCCACCGCCAAGGCGCCTATCGTCAAAGGCTTCGCTGTCGGCCGCACCATCTTCATTAACGCGGCCGAACAATGGCTTGCCGGCAAGATGTCGGACGAGGAGGCGGTGGCCGACATGGCATCGCGTTTCGAAAAACTGACCGAGGCATGGCTTGCCGCGCGCGGTCGCAAAGCAGCATAAGAAGGCGCGGCATAAGGACTGCGGAGGAACCGACATGACCAAGACAATCCGCCTGACGATGGCGCAGGCGCTGACCCGCTTTCTTGCCCGACAGATGACCGAGATGCACGGCAAGAAAGTGCCGATCTTCGGCGGCGTCTGGGCGATCTTCGGCCACGGCAATGTCGCCGGCGTCGGCGAGGCGCTCTACCAGGTTCGCGACGAACTGCCGACCTTCCGTGCCCATAACGAGCAGGCAATGGCGCATGCGGCGATCGCCTACGCCAAGGCCAATTTCCGCCGCCGCTTCATGGCCGCGACCAGTTCGATCGGCCCCGGCGCGCTCAACATGGTGACCGCTGCGGCACTTGCGCATGTAAACAGGTTGCCTGTCCTGTTTCTGCCTGGCGACGTCTTCGCCAATCGCATTCCCGATCCCGTCCTGCAGCAGGCCGAGGATTTTTCCGATGGCACGGCGACGGTCAATGACTGCCTCCGCCCGGTGTCGCGCTATTTCGACCGCATCACGCGGCCGGAGCAGATCATGCCGGCGCTCAACCGCGCCATGCAGGTGCTGACCGATCCCGCCGAATGCGGCCCGGTGACGCTGGCGCTGTGCCAGGACGTGCAGGCCGAGGCCTATGACTACCCCGAGAGTTTCTTTGCCGAGCGACTCTGGACGCCGCGACGGCAGCGCCCGGACCGCAACGAACTGGCGGCCGCAGTCGCGGTACTCAAAGCAGCAAAAAAGCCGCTGATCATCGCCGGCGGCGGCGTACTCTATTCGCAGGCGTCCGAGGAGCTGGCAAAACTGGTGCAAGGCGCCGGCATTCCAGTTTGTGAGACGCAAGGCGGCAAATCCTCGCTCCCGGACGATCATCCGTTGAACATGGGCGCGGTCGGCGTTACCGGCACTTCGGCGGCCAACAGGCTGGCCGAAGAGGCCGACGTCGTGCTTGCCGTCGGCACCAGACTGCAGGATTTCACCACCGGCTCCTGGGCATTGTTCAAGCATGCCGGCAGGACCATCATCGGGCTCAACGTGCAGCCTTTTGACGCCGGAAAGCACCAGGCGCTGCCGCTGGTCGCCGATGCGGCGGAAGGGCTCGCCGAACTCGCTGCGGCGCTGAAAGGCTGGAAAGCCCCTTCAGGCTGGACCGACAATGCGATCGCGGGCAAGAAGAACTGGCAAGCGGATGCCGACAAGGTGACGGCGTCGACCAATGCCGCCTATCCGTCCGACGCGCAAGTGATCGGCGCAGTACAGCGCGCCATGGGCTCCGGCGTGGTACTGCTTCATGCCGCCGGCGGCTTGCCCGGCGAATTGCACAAGCTATGGCAGGCGGGTGCCCCCGGCTCCTACCACGCAGAATACGGCTTCTCGACAATGGGCTATGAAATCGCCGGCGGGCTTGGCGTCAAGATGGCCAAGCCGGACGAAGAGGTCGTGGTGATGATCGGCGACGGCTCTTACCTGATGCTCAATTCCGAGATCGCGACCTCGGTGATGCTCGGCCTCAAGCTGACCATCGTGCTGCTCGACAACCGCGGCTATGGCTGCATCAACCGGTTGCAGATGGCGACCGGCGGCGCCAACTTCAACAATCTGCTGAAGGACGCCCGTCACGAAACCTTGCCCGAGATCGACTTCGCCGCGCACGCTGCGAGCATGGGTGCGATTGCCGAAAAAGTGCCGTCGGTCGCCGGGCTGGAAACGGCGCTGGCGCAAGCGAAGAAGAACACGCGAACGACGGTGCTGGTCATCGACACCGACCCGCTGGTTTCGACCGAGGCCGGTGGAAGCTGGTGGGATGTCGCAGTGCCGGAAGTCTCGGCACGGCCGCAAGTGAATGCCGCGCGCAAGAAATACGAGGAAGCGCTGGGCGGGCGGGTTCTTTAGCCATCCGCGAACGCGCCTCGAATGTCTGAAACTGGAGTGACGACTTGAAAGCCAAACTGGGCATGTCCCCCATTGCATGGTGGAACGACGATCTTGCCGAACTCAGCGATGATGTGTCGCTGGAGGAGTGCCTGCGCCAGTCGCGCTCGGCTGGCTTTACCGGAATGGAAATGGGCCGCCGCTTTCCCAACGATCCGGAGATCATGCTGCCGATCCTGAAAGAGGCCGACGTGACGCTTTGCGGCGGCTGGTTCTCGGGGACGCTGGTCGACGAAGACATGGCGAAGAACAAGGATCGTATCCAGCCGATGATCGACCTGTTCAAGGCGGTGAACGCACCATGCATCGTCTATGGTGAAGTCGGCCGCTCCATCCAGGGCGACCGCTCGAAGCCGCTCGCCAGCAAGCCCAGGCTTTCGGACGAGGAAATGAAAGCCTACGCCCGGCGGCTCACGCAGTTCGGCGAATGGTGTGCAGAGCAAGGCATGCCGCTCTCCTACCATCATCATATGGCGGCAGTAGTTGAGACCGAGCCAGAGCTAGATGCCTTCATGCGCTATTCGGGAGAAGGCATTCCATTGCTGCTCGACGCGGGTCACCTGGCCTTTGCCGGCGGCGATGTGCTGCGCGCTATTGATAACCACCACCGGCGCATCAACCACGTGCATGTGAAAGACGTACGCATGGAGGTGATCAACAAGCTGGATCGTAGCAGGCAATCCTTTCTCGATGCGGTGGCGCTTGGTGCCTTCACCGTGCCGGGAGATGGCTCCCTGGACTTTGGCGCCATCGTCCAGAGGCTCGCCGACCATGGCTATGAAGGCTGGTTCGTGGTCGAGGCCGAGCAGGATCCGAAGAAGAACCCGCCGCTCAAGATGGCGCAGGTCGGCTACAAGGAATTGATGCGGGTGATGACGGCGGCCGGCTATACGGTGGAGACACAGGGCTTTCCCAATGCTTGAGAGTTCGCGAGGAAAGGTGTTGATCCGATGAAAGACTCCGAGCACCCGTTTTTCCGGCCGCTGTGGCGGCGCGTCGCCGTTGTCGCGGTCTGCCTGGTCTGGTCGGTAATCGAATTCGCCACCGGCACGCCGTTCTGGGGCGTGATCGCGCTCGGCTTCGCCGGCTATGCCGTCTGGCAGTTTTTCTACCTCTACAAGCCGGCTGACGAGGACGAGCCATCGGCAGACGCCAAACCGAAGGAATGACCATGTCTAAGCTGCTCGTCAAAGCCAATAAGGGCCACGGCCACATCGCTCATGTGACGCCGCAAAACGCCGGCTGGACCTATGTCGGCTTCGATCTGCATCGGCTCAGGCCCGGCGAGAGCGCTTCCGGGCAAACCGCGGATCGTGAGGTCTGCCTGGTGTTCGTCACCGGCAAGGGCAAGGCCAAGGCCGGCGGCAAGGATCTCGGCTTGCTGGGCGAACGCATGTCGCCGTTCGAAGGCAAGCCTTGGTCGGTCTATGTGCCGCAGGGGTCGGAGTGGTCGGTGAGCGCCGATACCGATCTCGAACTTGCCATCTGTTCGGCGCCAGGACTGGGCGGCGGTCTGCCGGTCCGTGTCATCGCGCCCGACGATCTCGGCCAGGAGGTTCGCGGCAAAGGCACCAACACGCGCTACGTCACCAACATCCTGCCGGAAGGCAAGCCGGCCGATTCCTTGCTGGTGGTCGAGGTCATCACACCCGGCGGCCACACATCGAGCTATCCGCCGCACAAGCACGACCAGGACAATCTGCCGGCTGAATCCTATCTCGAGGAGACCTATTACCACCGTCTCAACCCGCCACAGGGCTTTGCTTTCCAGCGCGTCTACACCGATGCCGACCAGAACGGTGCTCGTTCGCTCGACGAGGCGATGGCGATCGAGGACGGCGACGTCGTGCTGGTCCCCAAGGGTTATCACCCCTGCGCCGCCTGCCACGGCTATGATCTCTATTATCTCAACGTCATGGCCGGACCGAAGCGGACGTGGAAATTCCACAACGCGCCCGAGCACGAATGGCTGATGAAGGCCTAACCACTTCCCCTTCGCCCCAACCGCTGGTCCAAGCGAAAAATCGTCGGCTAACGACCCGGCTGTGTGGTTTTGTTACCGAAAACGCCACAAAGCTTCGTCAATTCGTCATGGAAATCACCTATGGCAGCGGGGCTGACGAGGACTTTCGATGCGCTACGCGATCTATTTCACCCCCCGACAGGACGAACCGCTGGCACGGATCGCTGCCGACTGGCTCGGCCGCGACCCATTCGGTGCCGCCACAAAGCCGGTCGAGGCTGCGGGCGAGTTGTCGGCGGCAGAAGTTGCCTTCCATACCGCCTCGGCGCGCCGCTATGGCTTTCATGCGACACTGAAGGCGCCCTTCAGACTGGCCTCCAACGAGACGGAAACCTCGCTTCGTGCAGCACTCGACGATTTTGCCGAGGCGACGCCGGTCGTTACGATCCCGCGCCTCGTCGTCAGCCAGATCGACGGCTTCTTCGCGCTGTTGCCGGAAATACCGCTGCCGGCGCTCAACCGCTTCGCCGACGACGTGGTGCGCGACTTCGACCGCTTCCGCGCGCCGTTGACGGAAACCGAGATCGAACGGCGCAGCCCCGATTCGCTGAAGCCCGACGAGTTCCGCAATCTCTGCCAGTGGGGCTATCCCTATGTCTTCGAGACGTTTCGCTTCCATATGACGCTGTCCGGCCGGGTGTCGTCACAGGAAAGCCCTCGTCTTCGCCTAGCAATCGACAGCCTGTTTACGGACGTGCTGCAACGGCCGGTGGCGGTGGACGCGCTGACGCTGTTTGTGGAAACTGAACCGGGTGCGCCGTTCATGGTGCTGTCCCATCACGCGCTCGGGCGCCGCCCGGCCAGAAGAACTGCCTGATCAGAAGAACTGCCTAAATGACTATTTGTTCTAACCGCATTTGTACGACGCCAATTGGTTCCAGTTGGCTGCAAAATCCTGCAAGGACTGCTTGAAATGACCGCCGAGACTGTTCTTGACAACGCCCGGATCGTGCTCGCCGACCAGATCGTCGAAGGGTCGATCGTGCTGCGCGACGGCATGATCGCCGCCATCGATGCCGGACCCGGCCGCAGCGGCGAGGACATGGGCGGCGACTTCATCATCCCTGGCCTGGTCGAGCTCCACACCGACCATCTGGAAGGCCATTACGCGCCGCGGCCGAAAGTGCGCTGGAACCCGATCGCCGCGGTTCTCGCGCATGACGCGCAGGTGGCGACGGCCGGCATCACCACCGTGCTCGACGCCTTGCGCGTCGGCATGGACGAGGACGCCGACCTGACGGCCGCCGACATACGCAAACTGGCCGACGCGATCGAGGACAGCGTGCAGCAGGACCGGCTCAGGGCCGACCATTTCATCCATTTGCGCTGCGAGGTTTCGGCGCCGGACTGCCTCACAGCCTTCGCCAATTTCGAAGGCGACGAGCGGGTCAGGCTGGCGTCGCTGATGGACCATGCGCCGGGACAGCGCCAATTCGTCGATCTCGAAACCTATGCCTATTATTACCAGCGCAAGCTGAAGCTGACCGATCGCGATTTCCAGAAATTCTGCGAAAAGCGGATGGCGGAATCGGCGAGGAATTCGAGCCCGAACCGCAGCTTCATCGCCGCTGCCTGCCAAGAGCGCGGCATCGTGCTCGCCAGCCATGACGACGCAACCGTCGGCCATGTCGACGAAGCGATCGAGCAAGGTGTGCGCGTCGCCGAGTTCCCGACCACCGAGGAGGCAGCACGGGCTTCGAAAAAGGCAGGGCTCGGCGTATTGATGGGCGCGCCGAACGTCATGCGCGGCGCGTCGCATTCGGGCAATGTCTCGGCCCGCACGCTGGCCGGCGATGGCCTGCTCGATATCCTGTCGTCGGACTACATTCCCTTCAGTCTGATCCAGTCAGCCTTCTTCCTCGGCGACGTGGTCGAGGGCATTTCCTTGCCACAGGCGGTGGCGATGGTCTCGAAGAACCCGGCCGAGGCGGTCGGCCTCACCGATCGCGGTGTCATCGAGCCCGGCCGGCGCGCCGATCTGGTTCGCGTGCGCGTCGACGACCATGTCCCGGTCGTCCGCACGGTCTGGCGGCAGGGACGCCGGGTCGCATGATGGTGTCGGCATCGGTCGAGCGTGAATTGTCCGCCGCGAGATTTCCGATCCGCGACGGTGTCTTCGTCGCCGTCGTCGGGCCGAGCGGTGCCGGCAAGGACACGGTGATCGGCTATGCGCGCGCCGTGTTTGCCGACGAGAGCCGGCTGGAGTTCGTGCGCCGGGTGATCACCCGGCCGAGCGATGCGGCCACCGAGGATCACGACACGCTCGCCGACGTTGCCTTCGTCGAGGCCGAAGCGGATGGCGCCTTCGCGATTTCCTGGGAGGCGCATGGCCTGCGCTATGGCATCCCGGCCGAAGTCGACTGGTCGGTCTCAAACGGCCGTGTCGCGATCGCCAATGTCTCGCGCGCGATCATCCCGGCGCTGCGGGAGCGCTACGCCAATCTGGCGGTCGTCGAGATCACGGCTACACCGGATATCCTGGCCGAGCGGCTGGCATTGCGGGGTCGCGAATCGCGCGGCGAAGTGCTGGCACGGCTGGCGCGCAGTGCCAATGTGGCGCTGTCCGGACCGGGTGTCACCTCGATCGACAATAGCGGCCCTCGTGAAGCCGCCGGCGAGCGCTTCGCCGAGGTGCTGCGCAAGGCCATGGCCTTCTCCGACATGTCGGGCCTTATCTAAAGTAGAGCCCATCCGATGCATTCGGTATGGGCGCTACTTGTCTAACCGATATCTTTTTGGAAATCGGTATCCAGTTTTCGGGATTATGGCCTCATGCGGCGTGCCGGTCCCGACCAGCGTGACGAGTATCCGTGGCAGTGGTTGTCGAAGGCTTCGCTGGCGCATCCGCTGGTGTATCCAGAACTGCAACGTGGTGCCGATACACCATCTCCCAGCCCTTCCAGCCGGTGAACAGCAGTATGCAGACCACTATGAACGACAAGAGCGCACCCCATGGGCGGACCGCGGCTTCGGCGCCTTGCGCATAGCGAAGGTAGAAATTGATCAGTGCCACAACGACCGCGGTCAAGTTGCCCAGCATGTGGTACCAGGCGTCGGACAAGGCGCGAATGCGCGGCTCGTTGAGGAAGTCGATAAAACCGGCTGTCGCAGCGAGAAGGGCCATTACGATGGCTGCCCCGATCAGCCACATCGATGCCCGTGCCCAGAAGGCATCGGCAGTCCCCCAGAAAACCAGGTCGGTGACAAACGCACCGACAAGAAACGCGACAGGAAAAGGTATCAGCATCGGGTGGAGGGGGTGAGTTCCTACTTTGGCGGTACTAACTGGATTCGTGGGCATGGGACGCCTCCGCGCAGCAAAGCTTAAATAAACGCTCAGATACGGGTTTCGTTCCAAATAGAGACCGACCTGAACTGCTGTCGCGAAGCTCCGGCTGACTCTCTCACGCCACCTGCCATGGCAGTCGGCGTATTTCATCCAGCTATTTTTGCGTCACTCAGCGGCAGCACCCGCCACGCCCTTGCGTGTGGCTTCCAGCATCCGCCGCCGCGCCCTGAATACGCCCCATTGCTGGTCGACCAGCACGCCGATGAGGATCACCCCGCCCATGACGGCGAAGTTGAGCGAGGACGGGATGCCGAGCAGGTTGACGAGGTTCTGCAGCTCCTGCAGCAGCACGGTGCCGAGCAGGACGCCGATCAGCGAGCCTTCGCCGCCTCGCAGCGAGAAGCCGCCGAGCACCGCGGCCGCGATGGCATAGAGCTCGTAGAACTGGCCGTGGCTCGCCGGCGAGATCGAGCGTGTGTACATGGCGAAATAGATAGCTGACAGCGCCGTCAGCACGCCGCAGATGACATAGGCGGCCATGACGATGCGGCCGGTGCGGATGCCGGAATATTTTGCCGCTTCCTCGTTCTTGCCGATGGCATAGAGATAGCGCCCGAACACCGACCGGTGCAGCACCACCCACATGACGACGGCGATGACGATCAGCGCGATGAAGCTGTTCGGCACGCCCCAGGACCGCCCCGCCGTCAGGAACTCGAGTTCCGGGAAGTTCTGTCCGAAGGCAAAGCCGGCGGTGCCGTCAGCGGTGTAGAAGCGCGCCACGCCGCGATAGATCAACAGGCCGCACAAAGTCACCACGAAAGGCTGCAATTTGAGCCGGGTGATCAGCCAGCCATGCGCCAGCCCGATGATGCCGCCGAGCACCAGGATCAGCGGCAGGGCGACCGGCCAGGCCATGCCGCGCGTGGCGATGAAGTCGATGAACAGCACGCCGAGCAGCGCAACCACCGAGCCGACCGACAATTCGATGCCACCGGTGATGATGACGAAGGCTTGGCCAATCGACAGGATGCCGAACAACCCGATCAGGTTCGAGGTGTTGGCGAGATTGATCGGCAGCAGGAAGCGTGGGTTGATGATTGCCACCACCGCGCCGACCACCAGGATCAGGATCAGCAGGCCGAGATCTTTCTTGCTCATCGTCTTCTCCCAGTGCCTGCGAACTACTTCGGCTGCTTGCCGACCGCCAGCAGCAGCACGTTTTCCTGGCTGAACCGGTCCTTGTCGAGAATGCCCGAGATCTGGCCTTCATGCATGACGGCAATGCGGTCGGAAACGCCGATCACCTCCTCCATGTCGCTGGAGATCATCAGCAC
Organism: Mesorhizobium sp. M0898; assembly: GCF_040319695.1. Lineage (NCBI taxonomy): Bacteria > Pseudomonadati > Pseudomonadota > Alphaproteobacteria > Hyphomicrobiales > Phyllobacteriaceae > Mesorhizobium > Mesorhizobium sp. M0898. The sequence continues at coordinate 79,798 of NZ_JAMYOE010000008.1, forward strand.
GGCGACGCCGGCATCGGCCAGCGCCCGCATCAGCCCGTAGATCTCGGCCTTGGCGCCGATGTCGATACCGCGGGTCGGTTCGTCGAGAATCATCACCTTCGGCTTCATCGCCAGCCATTTGGCCAGCACGACCTTTTGCTGGTTGCCGCCGGACAGCGTGCCGGTGCGCGTCTGCACGGAGGGCGCCCTGATGCCGAGATCGGTCTTCTGCTTCTCGGCGGTGGCGGCCTCGGCGCCGGCCGAGACCAGCGAGCGCCGCGAATGCGCCGGCAGATTGGGCAGCGAGATGTTTTGGGCGATCGAAAGGTCGAGCAGGATGCCGGTCAGCTTGCGATCCTCGGGGACGAGGAAAATACCGTTGGCCACTGCGTCCGCGGCCGAACCAAGAACCAGATCTTTTCCGTCAAGCTGGAACGAGCCGCCAAAGCTCTTGTCGATGCCGAACAGGACGCGCGCCAGCTCCGTCCGGCCGGAGCCGACGAGACCGGCGAGGCCGAGGATCTCGCCATGCCTGACATCGAGGTCGACGGGCCGGTCGGGATAGGCAGCGGTGCGAATGGCCTTGACCGACAGCGCGACAGAGCCCGGCGGGCGCGCCGATTCCGCGGCCTTCTCGCGCTCCTTCAGCATGCGGCCGATCATCAGCTTGACCATCTGGTCGTGATTGATCGCGCTCTTCGGCAAGGTTCCGGCGAGCATTCCGTCCCTGAGCACGACGACGCGGTCGGCGACGCGCTCGACCTCGTGAAGGCGGTGCGAGATGAAAATGACACTGATGCCGTCTGCCTTCAGCGCCTTGATGACGCCGAGCAGCTTGTCGGTTTCGGCGATCGGCAGGCTCGAGGTCGGTTCGTCGAGGATAACCAGCCTTGCCTCGATCGACAGCGCCTTGGCGATCTCGACCATTTGCTGCTGGGCCAGCGACAGCGCCGACACCGGCGTATCGGCCGAGAAATTGGCGCCCACGCGTTTGAGCAGCGGCGCCGCCTGCGCTCGCAGCCTGGCGCGGTCGACGAGCTTGAGCGGCCCGGCGCGCAGCGGTTCGCGGCCAAAGAAGATATTGGCGGCCACGTCGAGGTTTTCGAACAGGTTGAGTTCCTGGTGGACGAAGGCGATGCCCGAGCCGATGCTCGCCTCGACAGTCAGCCCGTCATGGGCGGCGCCATCGACGGTGATGGTGCCGGTGTCCGGCCTGGTCACGCCCCCGAGGATCTTCATCAGCGTCGATTTGCCGGCGCCGTTTTCGCCGACCAGGCCGATGACCTCGCCGGGCCTTACGTCCATCGAGAATCCGTCCAGCGCGACGACACCGGGATAGGTCTTGCGCACACCGTCGAGGCTCAGGAACGGAGCGGCCGTGGATGCAACGATGGATGGGTCGGAATAATTCATCACGCCTGACAGCAGCCGGTGAGCCGTTTGGTCTCAGACTGACGGGCCTCGCGAGGCCCGTCAATAGAACGCCGGCTCAAGACGAACCTTGAGCCGGCGCAACCTAATTTGCTCAGTTTCCAGACATCGCCTTGAGGCTGGCGGCGTAGGCGTCGACATCGTCCTTGCCGATGATCTTGGTCGGGATGATGATCAGGCCATCGGCGGGAATGCCCGACTTATCGCCCTCGAGATAGGCAGCCATCAGCTTCATGCCCTGATATGCCCATTCGAAGGGCTGCTGCACGACGGTGGCGGCGACGGTGCCTTCCTTGACGCCGCCCAGCGTGATCGGATCGTCGTCGAAGCCGACGACGGTGATCTGGCCGAGCTTGCCGGCATCGCGCAGCGCTTCATAGATGCGCGGCGTGTTGTAGGAATAGAAGCCGACCATGCAGGTGACGTCAGGGCTGGCGACCAGCGCGTCCTCGACGTTCTTCTTGGCGCGAGCCTGATCGATGTCGTCGCCACGCACGTCGACCAATTCGATCTTGGTGCCCGCGAGACCTTCCTTCATGCCCTGGATACGTTCCTTGGCATTGTCGGCGCCGAGCAGGCCGACGAAGCCGAGGCACTTGCCGCCGTCAGGCATTGCCTTCTTGGCGATCTCTGCCGCCTGCTTGCCGGCATCGACATTGGAAGAGCCGATATAGGCGACACGCTTGGTCTGTGGTGCGTCGCTGTCGGTGGTGAACAACGCCGTTTCCGAGGCGATCTTGTTCAGCCCGTCGGTCGACGTCTTGGGATCGACGGCCGAGACCATGATCGCCTTCACGCCGGCCGTCACCAGATCGTCCATCAGGCGCTGCTGGATGGCGACCGAGGACTGCTCCGGATATTTGAGCTCCAGATTGTATTTGGGCAGTTCGCCTTGAGCCTTCTTGACGCCGGCTTCGGCCGCCTTCCAGAAATCGGAAGCGCCGTTGACGACGAAGGCCAGAGTCGGCTTGTCGTCGGCCCGCGCAATTGCGCTGGCGGAAAGGCCGAGCAGCAGGGCCGCAGCGGCGACGGACGCATTTCGTATCGCAGATTTCATATTCAACCTCCCATTTGACTCAGTAATTTTCGCTGATGATGAACGTGCCGGCGCGGCTTGGACGCCCTCCTCCTCAAGGGTTTCCGGCAGCGAAGAACGACGCCATTCCAGCCGCTATCGTCGACTTTAGAGACTCATTCGCCGTTCGTAAATAGTCCGATTTGTCTGACATTTCCCGGAGCGGCAGGCAAGCTTCGACTGACGGGAACCGTCCGATACCAGGCTGACTTGCGTTCCGAACATGCGCGGTCCGACGTCGTCCGGGCATGATGGATTGACGTTATAGGGATGCCAGATATTAGTAAAGAGTATTAGTTTGGTCGGGATTCTCGCCCACAAACAAGTGAGGCCTCCCCAGTCGCAACCGTTTTGGATCGGGGACTAAATCGCCTAAGAGAGTCGATTATATCTATTAGTATCGCTTCGCCCTATAAATGCGAGATTCGCGGGACCAATGACATGAACGAACCACTGCGTGATCCCGTCCTTGAGGGTACCAGGCGGCGCAAGCTGTCCGGGAAAAAACCCAAGGGCCGCGTTACCATGACCGACATCGCCAGGGCGGCAGGCTGTTCGCAGGCGACGGTTTCGTTCGTGCTCAACAACACGCCGGGCATCAGGCTGTCGCAGCAAACCCGAGAGCGGGTGATCGAGACGGCGCGAACGCTGGGCTATTCGCCGCCCGTGTTTTCTGCCTTGCGAGCCCCGGTTGCCGCATTCGACGGGCTGGATGGCGTGATCGGCTTCGCCGTCGACCAGTTGGCGACCAGCCCGGAGGCGGTCGTCGCCATTGAAGGGGCGCGGCAAGCCTCGTGGAACGCCGGCAATGTGCTTTTGGTGGCGCAGACCATGGGCGACGAGGTGATGGAGCCCCGTGCCATCGCGGCTCTGACCAAGCGGGGCATTTCGGCGCTGATCTACATGACCATTTTCACCCGCGAGATCGTCGCGCCGGACTATCTCTACGGCCTCGACATTCCGGTCATCCTGCTCAACTGCTACACCGCCGACTATGCCTTCCCCGCCGTGGTGCCGAGCGAGATCGCCGGCGGCCAGAGCTCCACCCGCCACTTGATCGGCCATGGCCACCGGCGCATCGCCACCATCACCGGCGAGCCCTGGATGCAAGCGGCGCAGGACAGGCTGAAGGGCTACCGCCGGGCGCTGGCGACGGCCGACATTCCGTTCGACCCGGCGCTGGTCGTCGAAGGCGACTGGTCGGCGAGCGCCGGCTATGCCGCGACCGTCAAGCTCTTGGCGCTGAAGGACCGGCCGACCGCCATCTTCTGCCAGAACGACCGCACCGCGATCGGCTGCTACGAGGCGCTAAAGGAGGCCGGGCTGCACATCCCCCGGGATATTTCGGTGATCGGTTATGACGACGAGGAGATCGCGCGGCATCTGTTCCCGCCGCTGACGACGTCGATCCTGCCGCATATGGCGATGGGACAATGGGCGATCGAGCAGCTCGAAGTCCCCGCTGCTCCCGGTCGTGGCCGCTATCCCATCACCAAGCTCGAATGCCCGCTGGTGGAGCGGGAGTCGGTTGGCGCTCTGGCGGGCTGAGGCGAGAGCGCCGGCGATCGACAATGGCACAGGCTTGACATCGGGCCCGGCATATACCCGATTGATTTCATGAGATTGCAAAGCTGCTACAATTTTCAGGACTTCCGCCGGCTGGCAAAACAGCGCCTGCCAGGTCCGATCTTCAATTATATCGATGGCGGCGCGGACGACGAGACGACGCTGCGGCGCAACACGGCGGCGTTCGAGGACTGCGATCTCGTCCCCAACGTCCTTGCCGGCGTCGGACAGGTCGACATGTCGGTCACCGTCATGGGCCAGAAGCTGGCGATGCCGGTCTATTGTTCGCCGACGGCTCTCCAGCGACTGTTTCACCATAGCGGCGAGCGCGCCGTCGCCGCGGCGGCGGAGAAGTTCGGCACGATGTTCGGCGTCTCGTCGCTCGGCACGGTCAGCCTGGAGGAAGTCCGCAAGCACAGGACGCCGCAGGTCTATCAGTTCTATTTCCACAGGGATCGCGGCCTGAACCGCGCCATGATGGAGCGCGCCAAGGCGTCCGGCGTCGAGGTGATGATGCTGACGGTCGACAGCGTCACCGGCGGAAACCGCGAGCGTGACCTGCGGACCGGCTTTTCCATCCCCTTTCGGCTTACGCCCGGCGGCATGATGCAGTTCGCGATCAAGCCGAGATGGGCTATCGACTATTTGACACACGAAAAGTTCAGCCTGCCGCAGTTGGACGACCATATCGATCTCGGTGGCGGAGCGCTTTCCATCAGCCGCTATTTCACGGAGATCCTCGATCCATCGCTGGATTGGAAGGACGTCGAAGACATGGTCCGCTTCTGGAACGGCCAGTTCTGCCTGAAGGGGATCATGAGCGTCGCCGATGCCAGAAAAGCCGTCGACATCGGCTGCACCGGTATCGTTCTGTCAAATCATGGCGGCAGGCAGCTGGACGGCTCGCGCAGCCCCTTCGACCAGCTGTCGGAGATCGTTGACGCGGTGGGCGACAAGATAGACGTCATCATCGACAGCGGCGTCCAGCGCGGCACGCATGTGCTGAAAGCCCTGTCGTTGGGCGCCAAGGCCGTCGGCGTCGGGCGCTACTATCTCTTCCCGCTGGCAGCCGCCGGACAGGCCGGCGTCGAACGGGCACTCGGCCTGATGCGAACCGAGATCGAACGCGACATGCGGCTGATGGGATGCAGGTCGGTGGCAGAGCTTTCCAGGGGGAATGTGCGGTTTAGGTGATAGAGCCGGGAAGTGGCGCACGGCATAAGCTTTTCGAAGTGCGAAGCTATACCGACCTGCCGCTGCTCCTGCCGTCCGTTTCGAAGACAGCCTCGCCGGAAACAGCATCCGTATATCCGCCCTAAAGCTGCTGCAACGTATGCCGGAACCGATCAGGATTGCCTAGCATTTTGGGCCTGGCATCGACCATGTGCTGGAACGTGTCACACTCTCCAATCGAGAAGAAGGCGCCGTCTCCCGATTTGATGAGAGCCATTTTTCGCAATCCCTCGAAGTTGCGCGGAGCGCTGCCGAACAGTTCAACGAATTCGTCTTCACTACCCGGCTTGACCCGGAAGCGGACGCTGTTGAATGCCGTCATGTACGTTCCCCCGTGAAAGAACTGAAAACCTCGAATATGCGAGGCCCTAACGCACCTCGAACCCTTCGAACAGGTGTACAGAAAAATCGGAAGGTTGGCTTCAGTCACCTCTGGCCGAAAGCTCCGTTTCTGGCGCTATTTTGCGAGGAAGAGGACGACGCTCGATCTCAATCGGTACGCCCTTCCGACCGGCAATGAAACGCACTGTTAACGCCGTTCGCGGGTGACAGGGTGTTGGCCGCAGTTCGAAGATATAATCTGCGTCTCGCTGTCAGTTGCGGAGGCGAAATGAACTTGCTTCGGATTGCGCTCTTGTGCACGGCCGTGATCGACCTTGGAATACCGGCCGTTCGCGCTGAGGATCGGCCTGTGCCGCAGAACAATAAAGCCGCAACAGCGCAGCCGCCCGTTCATTGTGAAGGCCAAAATTGTCTGCCGCCGGCGAAAGATCCGGTGCAGGAATGCACCGGCCAGGATTGCACGCCAGGCCCGCCGACTGAACCGGCCCCGGAGATTAAGCAGGCCGACTGAGTAGCATCAGCGGACCATCCGCTCTTTGCAAGGACGGCGCTCACTCAAGGCAACCTTCCGGCCAGTGGCGGCAGATTCTGTTACCTATGTCCCCGGGCCGTACATTGAGTTTAATGGCGCGCCCGAAGAGATTCGAACTCCTGACCCCCAGATTCGTAGTCTGGTGCTCTATCCAGCTGAGCTACGGGCGCGCAACAGGCCATGCTTTGCATAGCGCCGCGATCCGATCCTGGCGACCGGCCGCGAATGTGAGCTGTTCCCTAGCGACTGAATTTGCGAAAAGCAAGCCGATCCTGGCCAAAAGTTTTGCCGTCATGTTTTGCCGTCATGCGCCGGCCGGCGAAGGCAAGATCACTTCACGCAGCGGCCGAGCCGATAGGTCGTCGTCTTGGACCGGTCATTTGCCAATCGGAACGGTCCGTAACGAAACGAGCCGTTGCACGGCGACCGAGCCACCCTTTGTGATTGAAACGATCCGTAACGAAACGGTTCGTTACGCCGGGCGGCGCAGCCCGTTGCGGGCCTGGTCGAGCCGGACCGGCTGGTCGGGAATGGTGACCGCGAATGTAGTGCGACCGCCGATCGATTCGACCAGCTCCACCGTGCCGCCATGGGCGCGGATCAATTCATGGGCGATCGCCAGGCCAAGGCCGGTGCCGCCGCTGCGGGCCGAGCCGCGAAATGCCGCGAACAGGTTTTCGCGCGCCTTAGGCGGCAGGCCGGGGCCGGTGTCGGTGACGACGATGCGGCTGACGCTGCCGATGCGCTCGGCCGATATGGTCAGGCGGCGCACCACGGCGCTCTCGGTGTCCGCCGCCATCGCCTGCACGGCGTTGCGGCTAAGATTGGTGAGCACGCGGAACAGCTGGTCGGAATCGGCATCGACCTCGAGCACCGGGTCGACGGCGTTGACGAATTCGATGCCGCATTCGATGTCGAGCAGGCCCTGGACGTCTTCGACCAGCTGGCGCAGCCGCAGTCTGCGGCGCGACGGCGGCGGCTCCTGGGTGCGGCCATAGGCCAGCACGCCCTCCGAGTAGGACACCGCACGGTCGAGCGCGCGCAGCAGTTTTGGCGCGAAGGCCTGCACGGTCGGGTCCTTGACCTGGCGCAGGCGGTCCGACATGAGCTGCGCCGAGGCGAGGATGTTGCGCATATCGTGGTTGATCTTCGACACGGCCAGGCCGAGATCGGCCAGGTGCTTCTGCTCGGTCAGCATCTTCTGCAGCCGCTCCTGCATCTGCGACAGCTCGCGTTCGGCGACGCCGATCTCGTCGGCCCGGGCGGCGGGGTGAATGATGCGACCGGGGTCGTCGGGCGCCTCGGAAAAGGACAGCATCGAGCGTGTCATCGTCCTGATCGGGCCGATCATGATCAGGTCTATCGCGGCGTAGACCAGCATGGCGGTGAACAGCGAGATCAGCAGCGAGACGAAGGCGACGTTGCGCGAATAGATCAGCATGGCATTGCGCAGGCGGTGGTCGGGCATGATCAGCTCGAATTCTTTGTCGCTGTCGCCGACCGGCCCGAAAACGCGCAGCATCCGCTTGCCGCCGAAAAACAGCGTGTCCAGCGCGCCGGTCATACCCTCGATCATGCCGACATTGGCGATATCGATATGCTCGTCGACCTGCGGCGGCATTTCGGCCACGACCAGCAGCCGCGAGACGCCGCCGTCGCGCACGGCGATCGCCTTGGCGCCGATCGCCATCAGTACGTCGTTCTGGGCGGCACGCGACAGCGAGGCAGGTTCGCCCTGCACCAGGACGATGGAAACCGCGGCGGCGGTGCTCAGCCTCTCCTTCAGCCAGCTCAGCCTGTAGCTGGCGATCCAGGGCACGAAGATGAGGATTTCGGCCAAGAGCACGAAGACGATGGTGAGCAGCAGCAGCTTGGTCGACAGGCCGCGCGCCAGCGGCACCCTGCGGGTGGCGGCCTTCGCCTGGGCGATGCTTTCGTCGGTTGCTGGGACTTCACTCATGCTCGTCGTCACGGCTGCCTGTCATCACGGCTGCTTGTCTTAGGGACTGCTCGTCTTCACGATCGCTTGATCGGGCAAGATTAGGCGATTGCGGCTTTTTTGCCAAATTCATCCTTGGTCGAAGCCGGACAAAGGGCCGCAAGGACTTACCTGCCGGTCCGACAACGCCGGCCCGACACGCTGGATTGACTTCCAAAACCCTTCTTTCTATAAGCCCGCTCACGCTCGGGCCATTCGTCCCGGCGCGGTTTCGATCGCGCCAAAACCGGCCCGGCAAAGCTCCTGTTACAAAGTGACAGAATCAAGAAGGGCCGCACCCCGCGGTATTTAAACAAATGAAGCGTACTTACCAGCCGTCCAAACTCGTCCGCAAACGCAGGCACGGTTTCCGGGCCCGCATGGCCACCAAAGGTGGCCGCGGCGTCGTCGCAGCCCGCCGCAACCGCGGCCGCAAGCGTCTCAGCGCCTGAGCACCAAGCGAGAGACAAGATCGTTGCCCGCAACCGGCAAGCCAACGGGTGCCCATCCCAAGCGGCTTCTGAAGCGCGCGGAATTCCTGGCTGTCCGCCGCGGCGAAAAGCGCCGCGGGCGGCTTTTCCTCGTCGAGGTCCTGGGCCGCGGCGACAGCGAGGCGCCGCGCGTCGGCTACACCGTCACCAGGAAGGTCGGCAACGCCGTCGTTCGCAACCGCATCCGGCGGCGGCTCAGAGAGGCCGTGCGCACGCATGCCGCCGATGACATGGCGCCCGGCAATGATTATGTCATCGTCGGGCGCGAAGACGTGCTTACCACTCCGTTCGGCCAGTTGAAGGCCGAACTCTCCCGCAGATTGCGTGGAACACGATAGGCCAAGGGCTTCGATGGAAAACAACCGCAACTTCTTCATCACCATCGCACTGTCGGTGCTGATCCTGGCGCTTTGGCAATATTTCTATGTGATGCCGCGCAGCGAGATGCAGCGCGAAGCCGCCCGCATCGAAGAGCAGCGCGTGGCGGAGCAGAAGAAGGCCGCCCAAGGCACCAGCCCGGGCGCCAGCGAAACACCGGTGCAGCCGGGCGCCATTCCGAACGCGCCTGGCGGCGAAGCCGTCACCGCGGCCGGCCGCGACCAGGCGATTGCCTCGACCAGCCGCGTCAAGATCGACACGCCGAGCCTCGAAGGCTCGATCAACCTCATCGGTGCGCGCCTCGACGACCTCCGGCTCAAGCACTACACGGAGACGGTCGACAAGACTTCGCCCGAGATCGCGTTGCTCAACCCGGCGTCCCTGCCGAACGGCTATTTCGCCGAGATCGGCTTTTCCGGCACGCCGGATGTGGGCAGGCTGCCCGGCCCTGACACGGTCTGGCAGACCGACGGCAATGCGACTCTGACGCCAGCGACGCCGGTCACGCTGACCTTCACCAATGACAAGGGCCTGACCTTCAAGCGCACCTTCTCTGTCGACAGCCAATATATGTTCACCGTGTCCGACACGGTCCAGAATGGGGGCTCGGCACCCGCGACGTTGTCGAACTATGGCCGCGTCACCCGTTTCGACAAGCCGGCTATCGCCAGCACTTATGTGCTGCACGAGGGCCTGATCGGTGTTACCGGCAGCGAAGGCCTGCAAGAGTACAAATACTCCAAGGTCGAGTCGGAGAGAGAATTCAAGCCAGGCAAGTCGACCGACGGCTGGCTCGGCATCACCGATAAATACTGGGCGGTGACCCTGGTGCCGCCGAGCGGCCGCGAATTTCAGCCCAAATTCTCTTATTTCGAGTTCAAGAGCGGGCCCCATCCGCACAGCTACCAGTCCGATTTCCTGTCCGATCCGGTCACGATCGCTCCCGGGCAATCGACGACCGTGGAATCGGAGATATTCGCCGGCGCCAAGGAAGTTTCGACGATCAACGCCTATGAAAAGGACCGTCATATCCGCCAGTTCGACCTTCTGATCGACTGGGGCTGGTTCTATTTCATCACCAAGCCGATGTTCTGGCTGATCGACACGCTCTACAAATTCTTCGGCAATTTCGGTCTGGCGATCCTCGCCACCACCGTCATCGTCAAGGCGCTGTTCTTCCCGCTCGCCAACAAGTCCTATGCGTCGATGGCGAACATGAAGAAGGTGCAGCCCAAGATGCTCGAGATCCGCGAGAAATACGCGGACGACAAGATGAAGCAGCAGCAGGCGATGATGGAGCTCTACAAGACCGAGAAGATCAATCCGCTCGCCGGCTGCTGGCCGGTGGCATTGCAGATCCCGGTGTTCTTCTCGCTCTACAAGGTGCTCTACATCACCATCGAGATGCGGCACGCGCCGTTCTTCGGCTGGATCCAGGATCTGGCGGCGCCGGACCCGACATCGATTTTCAACCTGTTCGGGCTGATCCCCGTTACCTTGCCGCACATGCTGATGATCGGCGTCTGGCCGCTGATCATGGGCGTGACGATGTTCCTGCAGATGCGCATGAACCCGACGCCGCCGGACCCGACGCAGGCGGCGATCTTCACGTGGATGCCCGTGATCTTCACCTTCATGATGGCGGGTTTTCCGGCCGGCCTCGTCATCTACTGGGCCTGGAACAACACGCTGTCGATCCTGCAGCAGGGCGTGATCATGAAGCGGCAGGGCGCCAAGATCGAATTGTGGGACAATCTGGTCGCGCTGTTCCGCAAGAAACCGTCGCCGGCGGAATAGCCGGCGCTCCGATAGTGCGAAACCAGAAAGCCCCGGTTCGTCCGGGGCTTTTTGCACAGGCTGCCCGCCTGGATTAAGCGATTGGTACTGCCGGACGGATCGCGCTATTTTGACCTGGCTGGCAGTTGCCCGACGGAGCTCGATATGACCGGACCCAATCCATCGATCAAGCATCCGATCCCGTTGCACACGCGCGTCGGCTTTCTGAAGCCGCTGGTGACGGCGCCGAATATCGAGATCGGCGACTTCACCTATTATGACGACCCTGACGGACCCGACAAATTCGCCGAAAAATGCGTGCTGCATCATTATCCGTTCATCGGCGACAGGCTGATCATCGGCAAGTTCTGCGCCATTGCCGAAGGCGCGCGCTTCATCATGAACGGCGCCAATCACGCCATGTCCGGCTTTTCGACCTATCCGTTCAACATCTTTGGTCACGGCTGGGAGGAAGGTTTCGACCCGGCGACATGGTCGAAGGAGGTGCGTGGCGACACAATCGTCGGCAACGACGTCTGGATCGGCATGGAAGCGGTTATGCTGCCGGGCGTGAAGATCGGCGACGGCGCCATCGTCGCGGCAAAGTCGGTGGTGACGCACGATGTGCCGGCCTATGCGATCGTCGCCGGCAATCCGGCCGAAGTGGTGAAGATGCGCTTCGATGACAGGACCATCCGGCGGCTGCTGGCGCTGGCGTGGTGGCACTGGCCAGTGGAAAAGATCAGCCGCAATCTCGATGCTATTCGTGGCAGCAACATTTTTCTTCTGGAGGCGGCGGTTTGAACGCGTTGAACAAGACCACGATCGGCATCGAATTGTTCACGCGAGCCTGGATCTTCATCCGCGGCGTGCCGGCGATGAAATTCCTGCCGCCGGAGGGACCGCCCGAGATCGCCTTTGCCGGCCGCTCCAATGTCGGCAAATCGTCGCTGATCAACGCGCTGGTCAACCAGAAGGGGCTGGCGCGCACCTCCAACACACCGGGCCGCACGCAAGAGCTCAACTATTTCGTGCCGGGCGGATTTTCGGGAGAGGGCGCCGACCTGCCGCCGATGGCGCTGGTCGACATGCCGGGCTATGGCTACGCCACGGCGCCGAAGGAAAAGGTCGACGAGTGGACGAAGCTCGTGTTCGACTATCTCAAGGGCCGGGTGACGCTGAAGCGCGTCTACGTGCTGATCGATGCCCGCCATGGCATCAAGGCCAAGGACGACGAGGTGCTGTCGCTGCTCGACAAGGCGGCGGTGTCGTATCAGATCGTGCTGACCAAGACCGACAAGATCAAGGCGGCGGGGGTACCGCGACTGGTCGAGGAAACGCTCCAGAAGATCAAGAAACGCCCGGCGGCCTTCCCCTTCGTGCTCGCCACGTCGTCGGAAAAGAGCGAGGGCCTCGAGGAATTGCGTGCGGCGATCGTGCTCGCCGCCAATGGCGGATAGGCCACCGACCCTGGCAGCCTGTCAGGCGGGGCTGGAGGCCCGTTCCTGCTCTGCAAGCTGTTCGGTGCCGTAGGCCTTCAGGAACACATCGACGCCCGACCTGACGATGTGTTCGATCTCGGCCACACTTGGCGCCTTGGTGCGATAGGCGAAAATGCACTGGCGGAAAAGACCGGCCAGACACAGCTCGGTGAACTGATAGGCGGCAAGCTCGACGTCGTCGATCTTCAGCAGGCCGCGTTCGACAGCCATGTTGAGGAAAACGACGACCCTGTCATGGCCACGCTTCGGGCCGCGTTCGTAGAACCGGGCACCAAGCTCCGGGATGCGTTCCGACGCGCCGATCACCGTCCGCTGCGCCAGGATGACCCTCGCGGAAGTGATCTTCATGGACAGCACGATGCCGAACTTCACCAACGTCTGGCGAAGGTCGCCGATCTGGTCGAGCACCTCATACATGTTCTTGAAAATCGTGCCGCGCTCTTCCTCGATCAGCGCTTCGAAGAGCTCTTCCTTGTTGGCGAAGTAGACATAGATGGTGCCCTTGGACACGCCGGCCTCGCGCGTAATGTCGTTCATCGACGCGGCTTCGAAGCCCTTTTCGATGAAGACACGGCGCGCACCGTCGATGATCTGGCTGCGCTTGACCGGGTCTTGACCCGCGGCCGGGCGGCCGCGCGGCAGGCTGTCCAGCAGATCGCACTGGTCCTTGCCAGCGCTGGGCAATGGGCCTGAATCAGGCAAAGGAGCGGCCTTGGGGGCTTCGGCCATAATGTCACACCTCGTAAAATAATTCGAACCATCCGGTTCGATTGCTCTTGATATGGTCCTCTTTAAGCGCTAAGTCAACGTCGAGATCGAACCGAACGGTTCAGTCTGACAAAATTCAGCGCCAGTTAATTTAGAGAGATATCATGTCCTCGAACGCGCCCACCAGTGCCGAAGTCCGCCCCTTCCCCAGTGCCAAGGTCCAGCCTGCGATCGAAGCGCCGGAAACCCCTCTCAAGCCCGCCGACGTCACCCCGCTGGCTCCCGCCAAGAAGAAGCGCTCGACGCGCTCGATGTTGTTGCCCATCATCGGCCTGGCCCTGCTGGGCGCCGGCGCCTGGTATGGCTATGATTACTGGACCGACGGGCGCTTCATGATCACGACTGACGATGCCTATGTCCAGGCCGACACCGCGTTCATCTCGCCAAAAATCTCGGGTTATGTCGATCAGGTCAAAGTGACCGAGAACCAGCAGGTGAAGGCCGGCGACCCGCTGCTGATCGTCGATGACGGTGACTACAAGATAGCCGTTGCTCAGGCCGAGGCGCAGATCGCCACGTTGAGCAAGACGCTCGACCGCATCGATGCCCAGACCGAGGCGGCGCGCGCCTCGCTCAAGCAGGCGCAGGCGCAGAAGACCGCCGACCAGGCCGCGGCCGACAATGCGAAGCGAGCTCAGGTTCGTGCCGCCCAGTTGCTCAAGACCCGCGTCGGTACCCAGGCCCAGTTGGACGATGCCCAGACGGCGGTCGAGCAAGCCAATGCCGCACTAGCCGGCGCCGACGCGCAGATCGCGGCGGCTCAGGCGAATATCGGCGTGCTCCAGGCGCAGCGGGCGGAATCGGCAAGCACGCTGGGCTCGCTGCAGCTTGCCCACGACAAGGCGGTGCGGGATCTGTCCTTCACCGTGCTGCGCGCACCCTATGACGGCGTGGTCGGCAACCGCTCGGTCGAGCAGGGCGACCTGATCAGCCCCGGACAGAAGCTCGCCGTCATCGTGCCAATGGACAAGCTCTACATCGTTGCCAACTTCAAGGAGACCCAGCTTGCCCGGCTGGTGCCTGGTGAAAAGGTCAGAGTGTCGGTCGACGCGATCGACGGTCAGGACATCGAGGGTACCGTGTCGTCGCTGGCCCCGGCTTCGGGAGCAGTGTTCTCGCTGCTGCCGCCGGAAAATGCCACCGGCAATTTCACCAAGGTGGTGCAACGCGTTCCGGTTCGCATAGACGTGCCCGCGGATGTGCTGAAGACGGGCAAGCTGCGCGCCGGCCTGAGCGTCGTCGTCGCCGTCGACAGCCGCACCGCGCCTTCGGCATCGAAGTAAAGCGGAACCGGGAGCAAGGGTCATGGCGACCGCAACCCTAATTGCAGGATCGGCGCCGGCGCCAGCCATGCCGGTGCCGGTCGACCACATCTCGACGCGCCGCGTCATCGCCTTCCTGGCAATGGTGTTCGGCATGTTCATGGCCATCCTGGACATCCAGATTGTCTCGGCCTCGCTGGCCGAGATCCAGGCGGGCCTCAGCGCCAGTTCGGACGAGATTCCGTGGGTGCAGACGGCGTATCTGATTGCCGAGGTGGTAATGATCCCGCTGTCGGGCTTCCTCAGCCGGATGCTGTCGACGCGGGTGCTGTTCACAATCTCGGCGGCAGGTTTCACCGCGGCCAGCGCGCTGGCGGCGACCGCAACCAATATCGACCAGATGATCGTCTACCGCGCCGTGCAGGGCTTCATCGGCGGCGGCATGATCCCGAGCGTCTTTGCAGCCGCCTTCACCATCTTCCCGCCGTCGCGTCGCGCCATCGTCTCGCCGATGATCGGCCTGGTGGCGACGCTGGCGCCAACCATCGGCCCGACCGTCGGCGGCTATATCAGCCATGCCATGTCCTGGCACTGGCTGTTCATGGTCAACGTCGTGCCCGGCATTCTGGTGACGACGGCCGCCTGGTCGCTGATCGACTTCGACAAACCCAATCTCAAGCTGTTCAGCAAGTTCGACTGGTGGGGGCTCGCCGGCATGGCCGCCTTCCTGGGCTGCATGGAATATGTGCTGGAGGAAGGTCCCAACAACGACTGGCTGCAGGATCAGGCGGTGTTCATCTGCGCCGTCATCATGACCTTCGGCGCGGTGCTGTTCTTCTGGCGCGTGTTCACCGCCGAGGAGCCGATTGTCGATCTGAGGGCTTTCAGCAATATCAATTTTGCCTTCGGCTCGCTGTTCTCCTTCGTCGTCGGCATCGGCCTCTACGGTCTGACCTATCTTTATCCGGTGTTCCTGGGGCGGATCCGCGGCTACGATTCGATGATGATCGGCGAGGCGCTGTTCGTCAGCGGCCTGGCCATGTTCTTCACTGCGCCGATCTCCGGCATCCTGTCGAACAAGATGGACCCGCGCATCATGATGATGATCGGCTTCTTCGGCTTCGCCACGGGGACCTGGTGGATGACGCATCTCACCGCCGACTGGGATTTCTATGAACTGCTGATCCCGCAGATCCTGCGTGGCTGCTCGATGATGCTTTGCATGGTGCCGATCAACAACATTGCGCTCGGAACCTTGCCGCCGGAGCGGCTGAAGAATGCGTCTGGCCTGTTCAACCTGACCCGCAATCTCGGCGGCGCCGTCGGCCTGGCAGTCATCAACACCGTGCTGATCGACCGCAATGCCTTCCACTACGCCAGGCTCTCCGAGCACGTGCAATGGGGAAGTGCCGCTGCACAGCAGAAGCTGCAGAATATGACGCTCAACTTCGAGCAGACCGCCGGGCTCGACGCCTCCAAGGCGGCTATCTCCAAACTGTCAGGCATGGTCCAGCAGCAGGCGTCGCTGCTGTCGTTCATGGACGTATTCTTCATGCTGACGGTTTTGTTCGCGACGCTTGGGCTCTTCACCCTGGTGATCCGCAAGCCAGCCGCTCAAGGCGGCGGTGGTGGAGGCCATTGAGGCGCGCTGGATTCCCCGCCTGGCGCCCTCCGCATGACCCCGAAAAGCGATTTTCGGGGTCATGCGCAAAATCAACCATTACGAAGTCCTCTCGCGCTCCGACAAAGTCAGGGTCGCAGCCGTCCTCACGCCGTCGCCGGCTTGAAGGTCAAGGCAACGCCATTGATGCAGTGTCGCAACCCGGTCGGCGGCGGACCGTCGTCGAATACGTGGCCGAGATGGCCGCCGCAGCGGCGACAATGGACCTCCGTGCGGGTCATGCCCAAAGACCTGTCCACGGTCTTGCCGACGGACTTCGGGATTTCCTGCCAGAAGCTCGGCCAGCCTGTGCCGGAATCGAACTTGGTCTCTGACGAATAGACCGGCAGGCCGCAGCCGGCGCAAGCGAAGATGCCTTTGCGGTGCTCGTTGAGCAGCGGACTGGTGCCCGGGTATTCCGTGCCCTCCTTGCGCAGCACATTGAAGGCCGCGTCGGACAGGATGGCGCGCCACTCGGCTTCGGTCTTGGTAACCTCGAAAGTCTCAGCCGCGCGTGCATCCTGGGCTCCGCCCATGCGCAGCGCGGTGGCGCCTGCGACAACGCCAATGGCTGCCGCACCACTCAAAAGAAGCTCGCGACGGTTCATGGCCATTCCTCCTGTCATTGCTTGTGCCAAATTCGACCGCCACACGGAAATCAAAAGCCGGTGACGATCGCTGTCCTCAAAGCGGGACTCCGCGCCTATCCACATCTTGCGTGAACGGCGCGGAGTGTGCGCAGGGAGGCCCTTAGCGATATCTTCGCCGGCAGCGTGCGTTTGTTACATCTTCGGCAGGAGAACCTTGTCGACGACGTGGATGACGCCGTTGGACTGCTCGACATCGGCGATCGTCACATTGGCGACGTTGCCGTTCTCGTCGGTCACGGTGACCTTGCCGCCGTCGGCCTTGAGCGACAGTTCGCAACCACCGACCGTCTTGACCTTGTGGGTGCCGCCGTCGTTCTTGACCATCTTGGCGACGTCGGCGGCCATCGCTTTGGCGCCGATGACATGGCAAGTCAGGATCTTGACGAGCTTGTCCTTGTTTTCAGGCCTGAGCAGCGTCTCCACCGTGCCGGCTGGAAGTGCCGCAAAGGCCTCGTTGGTCGGCGCGAACACAGTGAAGGGGCCAGCGCTTTGCAGCGTATCGACCAGGCCGCCTGCCTTGACGGCAGCGACCAGCGTCGTGTGGTCCTTCGAGTTGACAGCATTTTCGACGATGTTTTTCTGGGCATACATGGCGGCGCCGCCGACCATCGGATTTTGAGCATAGGCAATGGTGGCGAGCGCGGAAATGGCGACCGTGCCGGCAAGCAAAAGGGTGGCGAATTTACGCATGATTTCAATCTCCTCTGGTTATCGTTCCCCTCATTTGGGAACGCAAGGATATACGCGATAGAAATGCTGGAGTTTCGCCCTCTCCGCAAAAAAATATTTGTCGCTGCAATTTGCCCGGCGCGGATCGACAGCCGCTAACAAGCTTTGCAGGCGTTTAAATCACGGGAGATAGATTTCAGGTCTGCTTCCGGAGATGAGAAGCGGTCAGATGCTCTTCAGATCGCCCGCTGCGACCACCGGTCCAGTCGGCTGGCCGGTCGGTGAACCGCCGGCAGGCTCAACGCTGACCGCAAGCACGGCGCCTTGCGCCAATTTCTCCTGGACGGCGGGCGGGATGGGCAAATGCGCGGTCGCACCGGCCGGGATGACGCCCATCGACACCGGCGCCTTCTTGCCTTCGATCATCCACAGCTCGAAGTCCTTGCCGGCGGCCCGCTCGCCGGAAACGTGGGAAAGACCGACCTCGTGACGGGCGGCATCGTAGACGACGAGATATTTGACGTCGCTGCCTTCGGCCGCCAGCGAGGCGACAAGCCGCGCCTGCGGCGGTTCGGTGGACGGGCGGAAGTAAGGCACGGCGATGTAGATCGCCAGCGCCGCAATGGCGGCGGCGGCAAGACCGCGCCAGAAGCCAAGGCTCGACCACAGGCCGGCGCGCGGCTCTGCAGCGAACAGCCGGCGGTCCAATGCTTCCTTGACCCTGATCGGAGGCTCTGTCTCCGGATAGGCGGCGGCCATCGGCGAAAGATGCGCCTCCCACGCATCGATAAGGCGCGCGAAGGCGGCGTCCGCATCGATGCGGCGCGACGCGATCTCGCGTTCATCGGCGGCCAGAACGCCAAGAACGTATTCGGCGGCGAACAGGTCGTCGCCCCCACGTTCCGGTCCATTGTCGTCAGCCAGCGTCATCTTTCCAGGCATTCTCTCAGTTTCAACAGGCTGCGCCGCAGCCAGGTCCGCATCGTGTTCAGCGGTACGCCATAGCGCTCCGCCAGTTCGGCATAGCTTTTGCCATCCAGATAGGCGCCCCGGACGGCCGCCGCCCGGTCCTTCTCCAATTCCTTGAGACAATGGTAGATGCGTTCGGACTCACCGCCCGCCACGGCCATGGCCTCCGGCCCCGGCGCCGGATCGGCCACGTCGAGCGCGGCATCGATATAGGCGGCAGGCTCTCGCCGCGCCCTGATCCGATCGATCGCATGATTGCGCGCAATGGCCACCAGCCAGGAGATCGGGCTCAGATCCGAAACGGCGAAACGGTCCGCCTTCGTCCATATCTTGACGAAGACCTCTTGAAGCGCTTCTTCAGCATCTCCCCGATCCTTCAATACACGAAGGCAGACGCCGAAAAGTTTCGCGCTGGTCTGCCGGTAGAGCAGATCGAACGCAGCCCGGTCCTTCATCGAAGTCCGGACAATCAGGTTGCTGATGTCCTGCGGCGTCATCCGCCGCCAAATTAGGCGATTGCAATGCATTTGCAACGACTGAAATGGTCTTGCGCACCGGCAGCGCCAGCGTCGATTGCCAATGAAATCGCCGCCCGCTAGCTTGCAATGAGCGGGAGGGCGACCATGTCGATCGAGCGGGTTCTGTGGGAGCATGACGCAACCGGCCAGGCCGCACTCGTGCACAAGGGAGAGATCACACCGCAAGATCTCGTCGATGCGGCGATCGCCCGGGCCGAGGCCACCCTGCCCGAGATCAACGCCATCGCCGAACCGCTTTTTGAGGCGGCGCGGGCGCGAGCGAAAACCGTCGACCACAAGCTGCCGCTTGCCGGAGTGCCCTTTGCGCTGAAGGACCTCGGCATCGCCATGAAAGGCGTGCCGACGCATGGCGGCAGCCGCATCCCAGCTTTCACCCCCGATTTCAGTTCGGTGATGACGGAACGCTATCTGGCCGCCGGCCTGATCCCGATCGCCACCAGCACCGCACCCGAACACGGGCTGAGGCTGGTGACCGAGTCGGTGGCTTACGGCGTCACCCGCAATCCATGGAACACCGCGCATACGACCGGCGGTTCCTCGGGCGGTGCGGCTGCGCTGGTCGCGGCCGGCGTCGTGCCGGTGGCGCATGCCTCGGATGGCGGCGGCTCGATCAGGGTGCCTGCCGCTTGCACCGGGCTGGTCGGGCTGAAAACCTCGCGCGGCCGCGTACCCTTGACGCCGCTCGTCACGGAAAGCTGGTACGGCTTCGTCGTCGACCATGCGTTGGCCCGCTCGGTGCGCGATACGGCCCTGCTGCTCGACCTGACCCACGGGCCCGACCCGCTGTCGCCCTACGCGGCACCCTCGCCGAACGGCAGTTTCACTGCGGCCGCCGGGCGCGATCCGGGCAAGCTCAAGCTCGCCTTCTATCGAAAATCGCCGCTCGGCTTGCCGATATCGGAAGAGACGTTGAAAGCTCTGGATGCGGCGATCGGGCTGGCGCGCGAAGGCGGGCACGGCGTCGAGGAGATCGACCTGCCCTATATCGATCGTGATTTCATCGCCGATTTCGCCAGAACCGTCGCCGCGGCGGTGGCCGGCACGATGCGTGGCGAGGCCTTGCGCGTCGGCCGCTCCATCTCAGGCGACATCGAACGCGCCACGCGCGTGATGAGCCGGTTCGGAGAAATCCTCTCGGCCGGCGAAATCTATGCCGGCCTGCAGCGGCTGCACGCAACCTCGCGCCGGCTTATCACCGAAACCGCGCATTATGATGCAGTGCTGATGCCTGTCATCGCGCACCCGCCGCTCGCCTGCGGCACCATGGACCCGAAAGGCGCCGACGAATTCATCGAGAATGTCCTGGACAGACTGCGCCTCGCCGGCCTGCTGAAGTTCAAGCCGCTATTCGGCCAGCTGATGGACAAGAGCCTGTGGTTCACCCACTGGCCGGCGATCCAGAACGTCAGCGGGCAACCGTCGATCACGCTTCCGGTTTACGTCACCGATGCCGGCCTGCCGCTCGGCGTCCAGGCCGCCGGCCGCCCCGGCGACGAGGAAACGCTTTTGTCGTTCGCCGCGCAGATGGAAAGGATCTCGGGCTGGCTGGGCCGACGGGCGCCGCTGCAGCGGCCGGCATAGGCGGTGATTTGATCGATCGTGACAGCAAAGCCGTTTGCCCCCTCGTCCAATTCCCGCTAAGACGCCGCCGTTCATGCCAAGCTGGGAACCACGCCGATGACGGATGTCGCCGCCACCGCCGAAATGCAGGCCGCGCTGCTTTCAAGGGCGCTGCCCTATATGCAGCGCTACGAGAACAAGACGGTCGTGGTGAAATATGGCGGCCACGCGATGGGCGACATCGCGCTCGGCAAGGCTTTCGCCCGCGACATCGCACTTTTGAAACAATCCGGCGTCAACCCGATCGTCGTGCATGGCGGCGGGCCGCAGATCGGCGCCATGCTCAGCAAGATGGGCATCGAATCCAAATTCGAGGGCGGCTTGCGCGTCACCGACCAGAAGACCGTCGAGATTGTCGAGATGGTGCTGGCCGGGTCGATCAACAAGGAGATCGTCGCGCTGATCAATGCCGAGGGCGAGTGGGCGATCGGCCTGTGCGGCAAGGACGGCAACATGGTGTTTGCCGAAAAGGCACGAAAGACCATGATCGATCCGGATTCCAACATCGAACGGGTGCTCGACCTGGGCTTCGTTGGTGAGCCTGTCGAGGTCGACCGCACATTGCTCGACCTCCTGGCGCGGTCCGAAATGATCCCGGTGCTGGCGCCGGTGGCGCCCGGCCGCGACGGCCATACCTACAACATCAACGCCGACACTTTTGCCGGCGCCATCGCCGGCGCCTGCCAGGCGACGCGCCTGCTGTTCCTTACCGACGTGCCCGGCGTGCTCGACAAGGACAAGAAGCTGATCGACGAGCTGACCGTGGCCGAGGCCAAGGCCCTGATCAAGGATGGCACGGTCTCGGGCGGCATGATCCCCAAAGTCGAGACCTGCATCGAGGCAATCGAGCGCGGCGTCGCAGGCGTCGTCATCCTCAACGGCAAGACGCCGCATGCGGTGCTGCTCGAGCTGTTCACCGAACACGGCGCCGGCACGCTGATCGTGCCGTGAGGCCGGGTGTCTGAGGGGCTCAAGCGTTTGGCGAAATAGCGGTCACGGACTGACGCGACAGGCGTTCGACAACCATCGATTCTTCTTCCTCGTCTTGCGGCGCGCCCCAGAATTCGGCGAGCGTCGGGCCATTTTTCAGGCGGCGGTCGCGGACCAGAAAGCCCCCGACTTCGCGGAACCAGACGCGGCGGCCCATTTTGGTGTACCAGCGCATCGAATGCCGTTGCTCCGGATCCTTGTGGAACAGGATGCGCGCCAGCGCCTTGGGCCGCGACTGCACGGCCAGTTCGATCAGCTTGACGGCGAAGAACAACATCCACGGCTTGAGGCGCGTCATCCGCAGCACCTGGTGCTTGTAGTCCCACAGGCGGGCGTCCAGTTGGATCACCTTGGCAATCCTGAAGAACGGCGTCCAGCGGTGGGGCGTTACATAGAGCGCCTGGATCTGGTCGGGGTCATAAGCGATCAGCTGGCGGAAGCCGCGCCAGAGGTCGCGCAAACTTTCGTCCTCGAAACCGGCCACCCAGGTCGCCATCGACAAGATGCCGTTGAGGCGCAGCAGCCGTATCGCCTCGCGGTCGGACGAGGTGCTGCCGCCCTTGCGGATCAATGCAAGCGTCTGCTCGTCGGTATTTTCCATGCCAAGCAGCCAGCGGATGACGCCGGCCTGGCGATAGAGATGCAGGCTGTCGGCGTCGCGGACGATGTCGTCGGCGCGGGTGGAGCCGACGATCAGCACCGGCACATTCTCGGCGATCATCGCATCGAGAAAGGCTCGCCAGGCTTTTTTGGACGACGTCGGGTTCTCGTCGGCAAGGTTGATCAGCTCGACGCCATGCTCGCGGTATAGCCAGGCAATCTCCCGCGCGAACTTCCCGGGGTCGCGGTGCCGCCAGCGCGTCCAGAAGCCGCGCTGGCCGCAATAGTTGCACAGATGCGGACAGCCTCGCGAGAACTGCATGACTACTGCGCGCTTGCCGCCCCAATAGCTGTAGCGACTGAAGTCGATCAGTTCCCAGCCGATGCGGTAATCGTCGAAATTGGCGATCGTCCTTGCCGGCCGGGTGGCAAAAGGACGGCGCACATCGTCAGCAAAAGCGATCCCCGCCACAGCCGAGAGCGGCTTGCGTTTCTCCAGCGCTTCGGCCAGCGCGACGATGGTCGCCTCGCCCTCGCCACGAACGATGACGTCGAAGGCATCCGTTTCGGCCAGTATGTCGCGCCAGTGATAGGTCGGAAACACGCCGCCATAAATCAGGATTGTCGCCGGATCGATGTGCTTGACCATGCCGGCGATCAGCAGGGCTGTCGGATGCGCAGAGGTCGAGCCGGAATGGCCGATCAGAATGCAGTCGGGATGATCGCTCAAGGCGTCCCGGACCAGCGTGGCAAGCGGCATCGGCCCGAATTCGGCATCGACGAGCCGCACCTCGTGTCCCGCGTCGATCAGCGGACCGCCCAGTGCCAGCAAACCGAGCGGCGGCAGATGGTCGTCCGGCACACGGCTGCCGATGGCGGTATGCGGCGGGTTGATCAGGACGATTTTCATGGCGGGCCTTATGCAATGGCGGTCCGCATGTCGTAGTCGGCGATCTAGTTCCGGAGATTGGCTCGCTTCAGCAGTTTGTGTGCAGCTTTTCCGCAGAAATGCCTATCGTCTGAGATGTGCAAGCGGGACATGGCCGGGCCCCTTGATGTTCTGCAGCACAAGCTGTGTGTGTACGTCGCGCACGCCTTCGAGCCGCATCAGCCGGTGCATGACGAAGGCATTGAGCTCGTCGACCGACGGCACCATGACATGCAGCAGGAAATCGTAGTCTCCAGTCATCGTCCAGCACGACGACACCTCGTCCATGCGCTGCACGGCGGCGATAAAGGTTTCGGGCGAGCCGTCGCTGTGGGTTACGAGGCGCACCTGGATGAACACTTCGACCATCAGCCCGACGGCGCGGCGGCTGAGCACCGCAGCAAAGCCCTTTATGATGCCCGCTTGCTGAAGGGCCTCGAAGCGCCGCGCGCAAGGTGTCGTTGACAGCCCAATCTCCTGCGCCAATTCGGAGACCGGCTTGCGCCCGTCGCGTTGC
Organism: Mesorhizobium sp. M0898; assembly: GCF_040319695.1. Taxonomy (NCBI): domain Bacteria; kingdom Pseudomonadati; phylum Pseudomonadota; class Alphaproteobacteria; order Hyphomicrobiales; family Phyllobacteriaceae; genus Mesorhizobium; species Mesorhizobium sp. M0898. The sequence goes on from NZ_JAMYOE010000008.1 coordinate 103,253, forward strand.
AGGATATCGAGCATCTTGATCTCGAATTCATCAAACTGAGGCATTTTCACTCTCCCAAAGCTCGATCGTGGAGTCTTTTACCTCCAACCCCGCATTTGAGCCACCATCAAAGCTGATTTGCCTCGCGCCATCCCGCTAGAATTTCCGGCAATCCGCTGATCATGATTTCCAGGGAGAGCAAGCCATGACAATGAACGTTGCCGACTATGCCCGCGAATGCGCGGCGCGAGGCCTTCGCGGCGATTATTCGGTCTGCCGTGCCGATTTCACCGTGGCGCAGGGCTACAATTACAGCGACCAAGAACAGGCGGTGTGGCGCACGCTGTGCGACCGCCAGACGAAGCTGACCAGGAAGCTCGCCCACCACTCCTACCTCGACGGCGTTGCGGCACTCGGTCTTCTCGACAAGATCCCGGATTTCGGTGCGGTCAGCGAGAAGCTGCGCAAGTTCACCGGCTGGGAGATCGTCGCCGTGCCGGGGCTCATTCCCGCCGCGCCGTTCTTCGACCACCTCGCCAACCGCCGCTTCCCGGTCACCAACTGGCTGCGAACCCAAAAGGAGCTCGACTACATTGTCGAGCCCGACATGTTCCACGATTTCTTCGGTCACGTGCCGATCCTGACGCAGCCGGTCTTTGCCGACTTCATGCAGATGTATGGCAAAAGGGCCGACAGCGTGATTGCGCTCGGCGGCGACGAGATGATCACCAGGCTTTACTGGTACACCGTCGAATACGGGCTGATACGCGAGCCGGGCCAGCCGCTGAAGGCTTTCGGCGCCGGGCTTATGTCATCCTTCACGGAGCTTCAGTTCGCGGTCGAAGGCGGTGAGGCGCACCATGTCCCCTTCGACCTGGAAACCGTGATGCGCACCGGCTACGAGATCGACAAGTTCCAGCGTGCCTATTTCGTGCTGCCGTCGTTCGCCGCCCTGCGTGATGCTTTCGAGACCGCCGATCTTGCGGCGATCGTGGCGCGCCGCAAAGGCGAGCCAGCGCTCGACCCGGCGAGCCTATAGGCTGTCGGCTGTTTCCAAAGCCTCGGCCTTCAGCCGGGCCAGTTGGTCGCGCTGAAGGTCGAGCGACGCCGTAACGAAGCGCAGGATCGTGGCGAGTTCAGTGTCGCTAAATGTGGCGATCACCTTTTCCCCCTCCTGCGCGATCGCGCCATAATAGCGCGTCGATAGTTCTCGCGTGAGTTCCGTCGCCTCTATGACCACCTTGCGCCTGTCCTCGAGGCTGCGCGTTCGTGTCAGCAGGCCGCGTGCCTCCAGCCGGTCGATCAGCGCGGTGACCGCGGCCGGCGTCAACCCTGTTGCGGCCGCGACCTCGCCAGCCGATCGCGGGCCGCCATAGAGCAGCGCTAGGCAATGGCGTTCCGCCATACTCAGCCCAAGCCTATCGCCCACTGCCTCGTCATAAGCCTGCGTTGCGTCCTGCCAGCCCATAATGGCAAGGCCGATGGCGGTCTTCATGTCGGCCCGATTCATGCTTGACGAATTTATTTCGATCATCTAACTATCAAACTACCTAACATTATGGCTATTATAGTAATATGCTGCATCAGGCGCAAGGCAAGGCCTGTCGCAGCCTGCAAGGAGTGAAACATGAATCAGACCCCGACGCGCGGCCCACTCACACCGGCCGAGGAGTTCAAATATGCCAAGCTGGCGATGGACTGGTATGGCTGGGGCTCTCCCATTGGCCTTGGCATCGCTCTGGTGGCGCTGGCGGCGGCCGCCCTGCTGTTCCGCATCGCCATCTTCGGATTTTGACAGTCTGGCAGCGGCGCGGTTGAATGCAGCAGAAGGCTTAGGGCCGAGCTCAGGCGGCTTCGGAAATATCGCGGTCGATGATCGACAGATTGCGGCCGCGATGCTTGGCCTCGTAGAGCCGCTGGTCGGCGGCGCGCATTAGCTCCGACACTGCGGCGTCTCTGCCGCAGGTGATGCCGCCAATACTGACTGTCAGCGGAACCGTTCGTTCGTCGACGGGCCGGAAACGGATACGCTCGACTTCACGCCGGATGCGCTCGGCGACGCGCCTGGCCTCGTGTTCGGTGGCACCAATCAGAAGGGCGCAGAATTCCTCGCCGCCGATGCGGCCAAGCACGTCGCCGCTGCGCACGCCACGCTCTATCGCGTTTGCGATCAGGAGCAGCGCATCGTCGCCGATCAGATGGCCGTACTGTCGTTGATGGTCTTGAAATGGTCGGCATCGACGATCAGCAATGCCCCGCGATCGGATTTGCGCCGGGAGCCGTCGAGAGCGGCAAAGAAACTTTCGCGGTTGAGCATGCCGGTCATGTCGTCGCGGCTCGCCTTTTCCGCCAAGCGCCTGTGCGCGGCGGCGAGTTGGGCATGGGCGCGAGCGAGCTCGCGATGCGCGGTCTGCAACCTTTTGCCCTGCCAGAATGTATAGGCGCCAGCGCCCCAGGCCAGAACGAGTGGGCACAGAGTGGATGTCAGCCAGATGGTGCGATTGATCGAAAATCCCATTGCCGGCACAACGATCAGCGTCAGCAAAAGCGAGACCGCGACGGAGGCGAAAGCGATGGCGGCAGACTTTAGAAATATGCGATTCATCGCTTGCTCCCACTGGTCCGCCTTGGTTCCAGCAAAGCGCTGAATGTCACCTTTCGGCGATGCTTAAGATTTTAATCAGGGCGCCATTTTTACCACCCAGGGCGCGCATAGGTTGTGGATAAACCTCCTGTTAGAAAGATCGTTTCATGCCATAAGGACGTATGACCACACTTCCCGACCCCGCCCGCTTTGCCCATGTCACCGACTGGGTGTTCGATCTCGACAATACGCTTTATCCGCATCATTCGAATCTGTTCTCGCAGATCGATGTGAAGATGACCGCCTACGTCGGAGAATTGCTGACGCTGCCGCGCGAGGAAGCACGCAAGCTGCAAAAGGAGCTCTACCGCGAATATGGCACGACGCTGAACGGATTGATGACGCGCCACGGCATCGACCCCGATGATTTTCTTGAGAAGGTCCACGACATCGATTATTCCTGGCTGGTTCCAGATCCCGTCCTAGGCACCGCCATTCGCCAGCTTCCCGGCCGTAAATTCATCTTCACCAACGGGGATCGCCGGCATGCCGAACGCACCGCGCGGCAGTTGGGCATTCTCGAGCATTTCGATGATATTTTCGATATCGTCGCAGCCGGACTGAACCCGAAGCCGGCGCGGCAATCCTATGAGAAATTTGCCGAACTCCACGCCGTTACCGGACAAAATGCGGTGATGTTCGAAGATCTTGCCCGCAACCTGTCGGTGCCGAAATCGCTGGGCATGACTACGGTGCTGGTGGTGCCGCGCAATTTCGAGCCGACCTTCTCGGAAATCTGGGAACGCGACCCGGCCAACGAGGACGATGTGGACTTCGTCACCGACGACCTCGCCAGCTTTCTCACGGCGATCGTGGAAGTCCCTGCTTGAGGCAGCCGGCGCGCTTCAAGTCCTTGCTTGCATGTCAAAGTTTATAGAAGCGGCTGACGATCCCCCAGGCCTCGTCAGCGGTGTCGACGAAATCGATGATATCCTGATCGCCGGGTGTGATCGTGCCTTGCTCGGCGAGGAAATCGAGGTCGATCGCCTTTGCCCAGAAAGCCTTGCCGAACAGAATGACCGGCACGCGTTCCATGCGGCCGGTCTGGATCAGGGTCAGCGTCTCGAAGAACTCGTCCATCGTGCCGAAGCCGCCTGGAAACACCGCAACGGCCTTGGCACGCATGACGAAATGCATCTTGCGGACCGCGAAATAGTGGAAGTTGAAGCAGAGTTCCGGCGTCACGTAGGCGTTTGGCGCCTGCTCGTGTGGCAGCACGATATTGAGACCGATCGACGGCGCGCCAACATCGTCGGCGCCACGATTGCCGGCCTCCATGACACCCGGCCCGCCGCCGGTCACCACGACGAATTCGCGATAGTACGAGGTGGCCGACTGCTGTGAGCAGAGGCGGGCGAATTTGCGCGCCTCCTCGTAATATTTGCTGTTTTGCTCGAGGTTCTTCTTCTGCGTCTCATTCTTGGCCGCCCAGGCTTCGCCGCCGGGCTCGGGAATGCGGGCGCCGCCGAACAGGATGACGGTCGATTGGATGCCGCGCTCGGCCAGGATCATCTCCGGTTTAAGCAGTTCGAGCTGCAGTCTGACCGCACGCAACTCGCGCCGCGTCATGAAATCGGGATCGTTCCAGGCCAGCCGATATGTCTCCGCGCGCGTTTGCGGCGTGTCCGGCACGCTTCTCGACCGCTCCAGATCCTCGTCCGAATGCGGCAGCGGCGTCCATCCCGCCTTTTCCATGGGAGTCATATTTGCTTTACCCGTCCAATCATTCACCTGCGCCGTCCCGTGACGCTGCCGCGATTGACCCTCCCCAAGCCTTCACATAGGGTCCGCGCGACTTTCAAACAGGTTAAGGCGCCGGCCCTTAACAGCTTGGTAATGGAGCGAATTCATGTCGAAGCCCGATCTCGCGAGCCTCGAGGAGATTATCGAGAACGCCTTCGAGGAACGCGACACGATTTCGACCGCAACCCGCGGCGAGACGCGCGAGGCCATCCAATCGGCGCTCGACCTGCTCGACCGGGGCGTCGCACGCGTCGCCGAGCGGCAGGCCGACGGCAAATGGCACGTCAACCAGTGGCTGAAAAAAGCGGTGCTGCTGTCCTTCCGGCTCACCCCGATGGAGATCATAGAGGGCGGTCCCGGTCAGGCGGTATGGTGGGACAAGGTGCCCTCAAAATTCGACGGCTGGAGCGCCGTCGATTTCGAGAAGGCGGGCTTCCGCGCCGTGCCGTCGTCGATCGTGCGCCGCTCCGCCTACGTCGCGCCCGGCGCCGTGCTGATGCCGTCCTTCGTCAATGTCGGCGCCTATGTCGACAGCGGCACCATGGTCGACACCTGGGCTTCGGTCGGCTCCTGTGCCCAGATCGGCAAGAATGTGCATCTGTCAGGCGGCGTCGGCATCGGCGGTGTGCTGGAGCCGATGCAGGCCGGCCCAACCATCATCGAGGACAATTGCTTCATCGGCGCCCGTTCCGAAGTGGTCGAAGGCTGCATCGTTCGCGAAGGCTCGGTGCTCGGCATGGGCGTCTTCATCGGCCAGTCGACCAAGATCGTCGACCGTGCCACCGGCGAGATCTTCTACGGCGAGGTGCCGCCTAATTCCGTCGTCGTCGCCGGCTCGCTGCCGGGCAAGCCTTTTCCAAACAACGAGCCCGGCCCCAGCCTCTACTGCGCCGTCATCGTCAAGCGGGTCGACGCCAGGACCCGGTCCAAGACCTCGATCAACGAATTGCTTCGCGATTGATCTTTCTCAACGAACACGGACGGAATTCGCTTGCCTGAAAGATCCGACCTCATCTGGCTTTTCTTCAAAGCTTCGGGCCGCGTCAGCCGCGCGGCCTATTTTCTTGGAGGACTGCTGGTGGCCATCATACAGGCCTTCCCGCTCTACCGTTTCACGCTGGTGCCGGAGGGCACCACCGAGAGCAACATGTGGTCGTTCATTTTCTTCATCGCCTTCATTGCCTCGCTTTGGTCGAACGTCGTGCTGGCGGTCAAGCGGTTGCACGACCTCGACAAGCCGGGCGTTGCGGCGCTGGTGCTGTTCGTGCCGGTTGTCTCGATCATCGCTTTCCTCGTGCTTTGCCTGTTTCCAGGGCAACCCGGCCCCAACCGCTACGGCAAGCGCACCAACGCCCCGGCCGAACCCTGAGCACCGATCGGACATTTCGTCATGCGCTACCGCTCGCTTGATCCGAAACTGATCCTCGAAACCGCCGAACGGCTGGAAGGGCGCGTCGCCGAGCGCTTTCCCGATGCAGGCTTGCGCGGCGTCGCCGCCGAGCTCGTGTCGCTGTCGCGCGATCTGGCAAAGGCAGCCAAGGCGCTGGAGGCGCCGATCTGGTGGCTGCGCGGCCTCATCATCGCCGCCTTCGTCGTCGGAGCGCTGATGTTCCTGTTCGTCGGCACAATCCTGCCGCTCGGCCGCATCTCGGGAAACCACGATGCCTTCCAGTCGGTGCAAGGCATCGAAGCCTCCCTCAACATGATCATCCTCGCGGTGCTGGGCTTCCTGGCCCTGATTCGCTCCGAGGAGCGGATCAAGCGCAAGCGGGTGTTTCGCCAGCTCCACGGGCTGCGGTCGCTGATCCACGTCATCGACATGCACCAGCTGACCAAGGATCCGGCAACGCTTTCAGCCAGTTTCAAGCCGACTGCGCATTCGCCAGCCCGCATCACCAACGCCGCCGACCTTGCCCGCTATCTCGACTACTGCTCCGAAATGCTGTCGATCACCGGCAAGATCGCCGCGCTGTTCGCGCAATCGGTGAATGACGCCGTGGTCATCGACGGCGTCAATGACATCGAGAACCTGGCTTCGAACCTCTCGCGAAAGATCTGGCAGAAGATCACGCTGATCGAAACCCCTCATGGGCAGCCGGCACGTGCGGCGAAGACCGATCCCGAGCCGGGCCCGCCGCGCCGGCCTGCAGTCCGCAGACGACCGGGGCCGGCAAGCTAAAACCGGCGACCCGGCGGCAGATCGGCTAGAACGGTTCATCGTTTCGCAGAAACGCCGAACCGCTGTATCTTTTTGTTTTGACGCAATTCCGGACGGAAAACCGCTTCACACTTTTCCTGGAATTGCTCCAGAGCGGCGGAACGGGGAGTTCCGAAAGCCCGGTTTTGCGCCGGATGCTCTAAGCGAATGTTAATCACCCTGGCCCAGCATGCCGGCGAAGACTGTGTCGACCGGCACGGAGCGCTCGACTGGCAAGCGACCTATCCCTGATCACCAAGGAGCCGCGCAAAACGTGGAGCGCCGCCGCTCGCCTGTTTGCCTGGTTCTCTTCGCCGATGAAATTGGAACCGGAAGCTGTCCGCGCCCGGCTTCTCGACACCACCTTCGACCGCAAATTCGCAGTCCTGTTCGGCACCATCAGCGTTCTGTTGGTTGCAGTCAGCGCCGCTCTTGCCACCGGGGATTGGTGGCCCTACGCCTGGATTGCCGCCGACCTGATGCTTTTCACCGTCCGCGTTCTGCTGATGCGGGAATGCGAGCAGGCCCGCAGGCGCGGCTCGAAAGGGCCGCTGGCGGGCCTGATGGCAGCCAGCGGCGTCTGGTCGGTCGTTTTCGGCCTCGGCTGCTATGGCTGTGTTGCCAGCGGGAATATGGCGCTTTCCGTACTTGCCGCCTTGAATGTCGCAGGCGTCGTCGGCGTGGTGTCGTCACGCAATGCGGCGACCCCGCGCTTCGCCATATTCGTCATGTTGGCCGTAAGCCTGCCTTACGTGGTCGGCGCATTGTTTTCTGCGGCGCCCGGAATGCCGATCGTCGGAATTCAAACGCCGTTCTATGTGGTCGGCGTCATCATCGTGCTGCTTCAGAACCACGCAATCAATGCCCGCATGATCCGCGCCGAACTGGACAATCGCGACCTGGCCATCAAGGACGCGCTGACCGGCCTGCCAAACCGCATCTTCCTGCAGGAGAAATTGCGCGACATGTGCCGCGACCTTGCGGCGCCGGCCGCCAATGGCGGCAAGCCGTTTGCAGTGCTCAGCATGGATCTCGACGGTTTCAAACAGGTCAACGACCGTTTTGGCCACGCCGTCGGCGACGTGCTGCTGCGCAAGGTGGCCGAACGATTGAAGCGCGGCTTCCGTCCGGGGGACGTGGTCTTCCGCATTGGCGGCGATGAATTCGTCATCCTTTTGCCCGCAACCTCGGAGATCGAGGCCACCTACCTGGCAAAGCGGGCCATCGAAAAGGTCTCGGTGCCTTTCGACCTCGGGGTCGGTTCCGCCATCCATGTCGGCTTGAGCGTCGGCAGCGCCTTCGCACCCGCCGACGGCGGCGATCCGGAAATCCTGCTCACCTGTTCCGACCATGCGCTGTACGAAGCCAAGCGCACCGGCAAGGGCCGTTACTGGGCGCCTGTGCGGGCTACGATCTTGACGGTGGCAGCGACGGCTTCCGGCGACAGGCAGGGCGATCCGCGCCTCTTCTGCTCGGCCGCGCGCACCAGTGCCGTCACGCGCTTCAGCAAAGGTGCCGGCGTGCCGGCGTTTTCGGCCAAACGCAGGACCGCGCCTTGCAGTTCGCCGATCTCCGTCGGCCGGCGGCGCTGAAGGTCGTCCCACATCGACGAACGCGCGGCCGGATCGATGGCAAGCATCCGACGCGCCAAGAACTTGAACAGCCAGTCGGGCAGGCGAAGCACTTTCGGCAGCAGCGCGGGACGCAGGCCGGCGATGCGAGCGGGTTCGATGCCTGTCGCCGTCATTGCCGCCAATGCTTCGTCGATCTGGCCGGCCAGGATCAGCCGCCAGCGGCGATCGGCAAGCTCTGCCGCCAGCGGCAGGCCGGAAAGCGCCACCAGCGCGTTGTTGAGGTTGAGCAGCAGCTTGCCCCATAGCACCGCTTCGATGTCGCCATGCGTGGCGACGCAAAGCCCTCGACGTCGAGCAGTTCGTCAAGCCCTGTCGCGCCCTGTTCGATCATCACCTTGCCGCCGCTGGCGCGGTGCAGACGAAGCGGCAATTCGCCCTCCGCCGATTGGACCACGTTGAACGGCACCATGCCCGCGAGCACCCGCCGGGCGGTGAGATGGGCTCGCAATTTATCGGCATTGTCGACGCCGTTCTGGAGACTGAGTATCACCGCATCCGGTCGAGCGTGGGCCGCAATAAGCCCGGCCATGTCCTGCGTCGCGCCGCTCTTGACCGTTAGCAGGATGACATCGGCACCGCGGAATGCCGCGGCCGGATCGGCGGTGACCGACAATGCCTCCGGCTTGACGGATCGGTCGCGGCCATCACGGTCGGTGATGCACAATCCGCCTTTTTGCAGCGCCTTCTCGATGCGAGGCCGCGCCAGCAGAACCACCTTTCGCCCGGCAAGTATCAGGCAGCCGCCGGCGTAGCATCCGATACTGCCGGCACCGGCGATTACGATCGTCCTGCCATGCGTGATCATGCGATGGCCCTGTCCTGGTCGAGAGGCCTTGCCGCAACTATACGGCATGAAAACCATAATGTCGGCGGCATGGCTGGCCCTTATGTCTGGCCGTGACAGGACTTGCGCTTTCGACTATCGCTTTTGCCCATGACGCTGCCTACCGATCCGACCAGAAATCTGGCTGCTCTCATCCGCTGCGCTTCCGTGACGCCCGCCGAAGGCGGTGCGCTGAGCGCGCTGGAAGAAATGTTGAAGCCGCTCGGCTTTGCCGTCGAGCGCCCGGTGTTTTCCGAAACCGGCACACCTGACATAGAGAACCTTTACGCGCGGCGTTCCGGCAACGGCCCGCATCTGATGTTTGCCGGCCATACCGATGTGGTGCCGGTGGGCGATGAAACAGCCTGGACGCACCCACCCTTTGGCGCCGAGATCGCCAATGGCGAGATGTTCGGCCGCGGCGCCGTCGACATGAAGGGCGGCATTGCTTGTTTCGTCGCGGCGGTAGCGCGACATATCGCGCAGAAGGGCGGCCCGAAGGGGTCGGTCTCGCTGCTGATAACCGGCGACGAGGAAGGGCCGGCGATCAACGGCACGACGAAGCTGCTCGAATGGGCGGCTGCCAAGGGTGAGAAATGGCATGCTGCGATCGTCGGCGAGCCGACCAATCCCGACGCGCTCGGCGATATGATCAAGATCGGCCGGCGCGGCTCGCTCTCCGGCACGGTCGTCGTCAACGGCCGCCAGGGCCACGCCGCCTATCCGCAGCTAGCCGACAACCCGGTGCGCGGCCTGGTGACGCTGGTCGACGCCTTGCTTCACCCCGTCTTCGACAACGGAACAAGGGATTTCCAGCCGACCAATCTTGAGGTCACCTCCATCGACGTTGGCAACCCTGCCACCAACGTCATCCCGGCGAAGGCGGCGGCTACCTTCAATATTCGCTTCAACGACACATGGACCGCCGAGACGATCCAGGCCGAGATCCACAACCGCCTCGACCGGGCGGCGAAACGCAAGAAATACCGCGCCGGCAAGAAGACGCCGGTCGACTACGAGATCGTCTGGCGCGACGGACCGAGCCACGTTTTCCTGACACGCGACGACAGGTTGATCGAGACGCTTGGCGGCTCGATCAAGGCGGTGACCGGCAGGAAGCCGGCGCTCTCCACCTCCGGCGGCACCTCCGATGCCCGCTTCATCAAGGATTATTGTCCGGTGGTCGAATTCGGACTGGTCGGCAAGACCATGCACATGGTCGACGAACGCGTGGCGATTGCCGACCTCGAGACGCTGACGCAGATTTATCTGCGCTTCGTTGAAGACTGGTTTGCGCAGGACATATCCTAGTGATGCTTTCAGCGGATGAAACCTACGCTTCGCTTGCCGGTGCCTGGCGGCTGATGCTCGGCAAGGCCGACGGATTTCGCCTGCTCGACCTTTCGGCGGACGGTTTCTGGAACTCCTTTTTTGCCATCGTCGTCGCGGCGCCGGCACTGATCGTCGGCTGGGTCGGTATTGCCAACGAGATCGGCGATCCCAACGCATTCGTCGGCCGTTTCAGCATGTTGATCCGCCTGGCCACCGTCGATATCGGCGCCTGGGTGCTGCCGCTCATAGGCCTCGCCCTGGTGGCGCCGCGGGTCGGCGTCGGCGGCCGTTTCGTCCATTATGTCGTGGCCAGCAATTGGGCCTCGGCGATCATCGCCTGGATGATGCTGCCATCGGCGTTGATCCGGCTTTTCCTGACATCGGCCAACGAAGTCTCCGGACTGGTGTCGCTGCTGTTGTTCGCGCTGTCGATGGTCTTGACCTGGCGGATGACCAACGTTGCGATCGGCAGGGGTGCGGCCACCGGCAGCGCCGTTTTTGCCGGCATGTTCGTGGCGTCGCTGATCGTCCTGTTCGGCCTGCAGGCGCTGCTCGGGATCAGCGTTCCGGATCAGCCCGGCGTCGGATAATCGACGCCGACGAGAAACAGCCCGTCGGGCGGCGCCACCTGACCGCAGGCCGCACGGTCGCGCGCCTCAAGCGCCGCCTTGAGGTCGGCAACAGTCCAGCCGCCTTCGCCGACACGTTTGAGCGAGCCGACCATCGAGCGCACCTGGTTGTGCAGGAATGACCGCGCCGAAGCGCGGACCTCAATGAAATCGCCCGCCCGGCTGACATCCAGCCGGTCGAGCGTGCGGACGGGGCTGGTGGCTTGGCACTGGGTCGAGCGGAAAGTGGTGAAATCATGCCGGCCAAGCAGCACCTTTGCCGCTTCGTGCATGGCACCGGCATCGAGCTGCTTCGGTACCCACCAGATCTTGCCCTTGTCGAGCGCCGCCGGCGCGCGGCGATTGACGATGCGGTAGAGGTAATGGCGGCCGATCGCCGAGAAACGCGCATCGAAGCCATCCGGCACGACGGCGGCCTTCAGGATGGCGATGCGCACCTTGGCCGCCTGCAGATGCGCGTTGACGGCGTCGCGCACCTTGTCGCCGGGCCATGCCTTGATCAGATCGACATGCGCCACCTGAGCGGTCGCATGGACGCCAGCATCGGTGCGGCCGGCGGCGCGCAGCGAAACCTGCTCGCCACAGAACTTCTCGATCGCCCGCTCGATCGCCTGCTGCACCGAAGGCTGGTTGGCCTGGCGCTGCCAGCCGGCGAAGAGACTGCCGTCATATTCGATGTCGAGGCGAAAACGCGGCATTCCCGGATCGAGGCGAAATCAGGCGGCGAGGGCTGAGCCGAAGGCCGAGGCGTAGACCAGCATGCCGGTCTCCGGCGCCTCGCCCCAGGCAAGCGCCTGCAAAGCCTCGCTTTGGTACTCGCTCTCGAATTTTGCTGCACGGGCGCGGCTGTAGCCGAAACGGCCATAGTAAGCCGGATCGCCGAGCACCACGGCGAGCGTCTCGCCAGCAGCCTTCAGGCGGATATGCGCCTCGCGGACCAGCACACCTCCGATGCCGGTGCCGTGGAACGACGGCTCGACCGCCAAAGGAGCCAAAGCCACCGCCGGGAAGCTCTTGCCGCCATTCTGCACGAAAAGCCGTGAAAACAGGATATGCCCGACCACTTGCCCGTCTTCGTCCGCCACCAGTTCGACGACGGCATCACCGCCTGTGACCAGCGCGTCGACCAGTCCGGCCTCCGCCTGCTGGCCGAATGCGTGTTCTTCGACAAGGCGGATCGCCTCGCGGTCCCGCGGCGTCGCCGCGCGTATGGACATCATGCTCATGACAATTTCATTCCTTTTTCGAGCTTGGCGCCGCGCAGAAACTCCTGCGCGGCAATGGGCCTTGCGCCCGCACGTTGAACTTCGACCGGCCTGATCGCGCCTGACCCGCAGGCGACTGTCAGCCGGTCATCGAGAATTCCTCCCGGTTCGCCGGCGCCTTGCGAGAGCGTCGAGCGAAGCAGTTTCAGCCGTTCCACGCGGCCGCCGATTTCGGCCTCGCACCATGCACCGGGAAAGGGCGACAGACCGCGAATCTGGTTGTGCACGTCGCCGGCAGGTCGCAGCCAGTCTATGCGAGTCTCCGATTTATCGATTTTCTTGGCGTAGGTCACCCCCACCTCCGCCTGTGTGGTAAATGTCAGCGTATTCCGCTCCAGCCGTTCGAGCGCTTGCACTATCAGCGAAGCACCCAAGACCATCAGCCGATCGTGCAGATCGCCGGCCGTCATGTCGGGTCCAATGGCGCATTTTTCAACCATTGCCACCGGGCCGGTGTCGAGGCCTTCCTCCATCCGCATCACCATCATGCCCGTTTCGGTATCGCCGGCCATGATGGCGCGCTGGATAGGGGCAGCGCCGCGCCAGCGCGGCAGCAGCGATGCGTGGCCGTTGAGGCAACCGAGCCGCGGCGCCTCGAGAATGGGTTTGGGGAGGAGCAGCCCGTAGGCGACGACCACGGCGACGTCGGCACCTAAGGCGCGGAACGCCTCCTGCTCCGCCTCGCCCTTCAGCGACACCGGCGACCGCACCTCGATGCCAAGCCGCTCCGCCTCGCGCTGCACCGGCGACGGCGTCAGTTCGAGCCCGCGCCGGCCGCCGGCGCGCGGCGGCTGCGTGTAGACGGCTGCCAACTCGTGCCCGGCCCCGGCAATCGCCCGCAGCGTCGGCACGGAGAATTCGGGCGTACCCATGAAGATGACACGCAGGGGCATTCGTCGACGCCTACCCCACCATCTTGCCCGGCGCCTTGTCCCTGGCGAGCTTCTTGAATTTCTTGACCACCATGTCGCGCTTCAGCTTGGAGATGTAATCGATGAACAGCACGCCGTTGAGGTGGTCGATTTCATGCTGCAGGCAGGTCGCCATCAGCCCCTCGGCCTCGATCTCCTGCAGCTTGCCGTCGCGGTCGAGAAACTTCACCCGCACCGCCGCCGGACGCTCGACCTCGGCATAGTAATCCGGGATCGACAGGCAGCCTTCCTCGTAGACCGAACGCTGGTCGGAGCTTTCGAGGATTTCGGGATTGATGAAGACGTGCGGTGCCGGCGTCTCGTCCTCTTTGGCCAGGTCGATCACCAGCATGCGCAAGGGTTCGCCGACCTGGATCGCTGCGAGGCCGATGCCGGGCGCGTCATACATGGTGTCCAGCATGTCGCCGGCCAGTTTGCGCAAATCGCCGTCGACACGCTCGACCGGTTTTGAAACCTGACGCAGGACGGGATCGGGAAGGATGATAAGCGGCTTGATCGACATGGCGTCTCACCTAAGACCTCGCAGGAAAAGCGTCAACCGGGGCGCCTTCGGGTCGTTCACGTTTTGATCTGTGCTGGCAGACCGAATCATCTATGCTGTCGACATGAACGATCTGGCCACCATCCTGTCCGAACCTGTCGCCCGCCTAGGCGCCACCACGATCACGCTCGGCCATGCCCTGGGTTTCGGCGCAATGCTGTTCCTTGGACTGTTCGTGGCGCTCGTCGTTGCGCTCTGGCGATCGGCCAAGGCGCGTGCAGTGGCGGCCGCCGAAGCCGCCGACCACGCCCGCGACGCCGAGGTGCGGATGGCCGGCATTCTGCAATCCCAAGCGGAAATGCAGGGCCGCATGGGCGCCATCGCCGAAGTGTTCGGGGCGCGCCAGGCGGAACTGACACAGTCGATCGGCCAGCGTCTCGATGCCATGACCGGCCGCCTGGGCCAGACCATGACCGAGCAGACGAGATCGACGCATGAGAGCCTCGCCAAGCTGCAGGAACGGCTGGCGGTCATCGATATTGCGCAAGGCAACATCCAGTCGCTGGCCGGCCAGGTCGTGCAATTGCAGGCGATCCTTTCCAACAAGCAGACGCGCGGCGCCTTCGGCCAGTCGCGTATGGAAGCCATCGTCGCCGACGGATTGCCGCACGGCGCTTATGAATTCCAGGCGACCTTGTCGAATGGCAGCCGGCCCGACTGCCTGGTAAAGATGCCGAACGGCGCACCGTCGCTTGCCATCGATGCAAAGTTTCCGCTCGAGGCCTGGAATGCCATCCGGGCCGCCGAAGGCGCCGAACTGCAGAAGACCGCCGCACAGGCTTTCCGCCGCGACATTGAGGTGCATGTCCGCGATATTTCCGAAAAATACCTGATCCAGGGCGAGACGCAGGACACCGCCTTCATGTTCGTGCCTTCGGAATCGGTGTTCGCCGAAATCCACGAGAATTTCGAGGCCGTTGTCCAGAAGGCGCATCGCTCACGGATCGTCATCGTCTCGCCATCGCTTTTGATGCTGTCGATCCAGGTCATCCAGGCGATCCTCAAGGATGCCCGCATGCGCGAGCAGGCACACCTGATCCAGGGCGAGGTTATCCGGCTGATGGAAGACGTCTCCCGGCTAGACGAGCGGGTGCGCAAATTGCAGACGCATTTTGGCCAATCGGCCAAGGATATCGACGACATTCTGGTCTCGACATCGAAGGTGACCAGGCGCGGACAAAAGATCGAGGCGCTGGAGTTTGGCGTGCAGCCGGCGGAGGACACCGCTGGTTCGAATGGCAGCGGAGCAAAAGCGGAAAGCAGCCCGCGCGTCGCCGATTCGAAAACCGGGCAGTTGAGGCTAAGGGTCGTCGAAGGCGACGATTGAGAGCTGCGCCGGAACCGGAGGCTTCGCCCCGGTCTGGCGCTACTGCTCCTCGATGATGGTTGTGCCTTCGAATTCCGGCAGCCAATGCAGCGCCGAGCGGTGCCAGATCTGCTTTCTCGGCACCAGTTGCTCGCGCTGCCGTGCCGTGCCGACCCTGATACCGTAAACCTTCGGTCCCTCGCCCGCCGACGTGGCGTAGAGATGCGAGCCGCACTCACCGCAAAATGCCTGGGCGCGCTTGGCGCCGCTCGAACCGGTCTTGATATAGATCTTCGGCGTGCCCTTGGTGATCCTGTAATTGTCCTCGGACGCCGGCACGGTGACCCGAAAGGCCGTTCCGGTTAGCTTCTGACAATCGATGCAGTGACAAATGGTGGTCTTTTCCGGATCGACTTCGGCCTCGTAAGTGATAGCGCCACAATGACACGCGCCGTCGATTTTCATCTTCGTTCCTCCTGGAGCTTTTGCCTGCGATCATAGCCGGGACTGCCCGATGGCGCAGCCATTTTCCTCAGGCGGTTCCTCTCCGGACGCCGCCAAGGCTTTGCTCCGGCGTTCCCAGGCGCCGGTGGTCTGCGGCTTGACGAAGAGCCGCGTCACCTCAGGCATCTCCGCCTTCAGCCGCGTCTCGAGGCGCTCGACACAGGTCTCTATGTCCGGCGCCGACAAATGATCCTCGAACTCGATGCTCAAAGCGGCGACGATCTCCTGCGGACCCATATGCAGCGTCAGCACGCCATTCGCCCGCTGCACCGCCGGGTCCTGCTGGACGATGGCCAATACTTTCATTTGCACCTCGGGCGAAGCCGGCTCGCCGAGCAGCAGGCTTTTGCTTTCGCGCGCCAGGAAGATCGCGGTCCCGCCCAGGATGAGCGCGATGCCGATCGATGCGGCGCCGTCGAGCTTCGGCATGTCCAGCAGTTCCGCCGCCGATATCCCGGCGAAGGCGACAACGAGGCCGAGAAGTGCCGCGCTGTCTTCGAACAGCACGGTGTAGACACTCGGGTCTTTGCTGAGCTGCACCGCCTCAAGCCAGCCGTGGCTGCCTTTTTGGTGGCGGAACTCCTTCAGCGCCACCAGCCAAGAGGTGCCTTCGAAGAGAAAGGAAAGGCCAAGGACAGCGTAGTTCACCTTGGCGTTGGCAATCGGCTCCGGCGTCATGATGTGCGTCACGCCTTCGTAGAACGATATGCCGGCGCCCAGTGCAAAGACGAGGAGCGCAACGATGAAGCTCCAGAAGTACAGCTCGCGGCCATGGCCGAGCGGATGCGTGCGGTCGGCCGGGCGCGCGGCACGGTGCATGCCGTAAAGCAGCAGGCTGCCATTGCCGGTATCGACGAGCGAGTGGACGCCTTCCGAGAGCATTGCCGAGCTGCCCGTGAACAAGGCAGCGGCGAATTTGGTCAGTGCGATCGCAAGATTTCCGGCGAGCGCCGCATAGATCACTTTTTTCGACCCGCCATGCGCCGCCATGGTGTGCTGCCTTGGTTGATGCACCGAGATTGGCGGAGCGCCCGCCCACGCTCCACAGTCCCCACAACGCCCGAAGTGCCCAGTTGTTCACAAGGTCAGTTGTTCAAAAGGGCGGCGCGGGGCTATTCGACGACCTCGTCCGTCCAGACCTTGAAGCCAGCCAGCGCGCCCGGCCCGAAAATGTGGGTCAGCGGCACATCGGCGGCATCGCGTCCGGAGGCAATCAGGATGCGGCCGATGCGCGGCGCGTTGTTGCGCGGGTCGAACGCGTGCCAGCGGCCGCCGAGATAGACTTCCATCCAGGCGGCGAAATCCATGTCCGACCACGGCTTTGGCAGGCCGATATCACTGATATAGCCGGTGCAGTAGCGGGTCGGAATGTTCAGGGCGCGGCAGAAGGCAACAGCGAGGTGAGCAAAGTCCCGGCATACACCACTCTGCTCGCGATAGGCCTCGGCGGCGGTGCGCGTCGGCCGTGCATTGAAATAGTTGAAGACGATGTGGTTATGGACGAAGTCGCAGACCGCCTGGACGCGCGGAATGCCGAGCGGGGTGCTGCCGAACAGTCGCCACGCTTCATTCGACAGCACGTCGCTCTCGCAATAGCGGCTGGGCAGCAGGAACAGCAGCGTCTCCGACGGCAGATCGCGCACCTCGTGCTGCCACGCCGTCAGCTCGCGCGTCTCGAAGGAGCCGGGGTCGCGGATCACCGCGTCCGTGCCGAACGCAAAGCGTCCGGCCGGCGCAACGAAACGGTTGCACCAATTGCCGAAACTGTCGCGGTAGCTCTCGATCGGCACCGGCGGGTTCGACGTCAGGAAGTCCGGCCGCTCAAGATCGGATGCGCGCGAATAATGGACATTTAGCATCGCGATCAGCGGTGTTTCCTGCGGGAAGTCGAAGCTCATCTGGCAACCGATGTGGATCCGCATTGTCGTCCTGACCGGCCTGCCTGATCATCAGCCGGCGAAACGCGAGGGCTGATGCTGCAGTGCGAAGAAGACCATGGCACGGACCGCTGCGGTTTACGAGGGAATTAGAAACCGGTTGACAGCCCATCGGCCAGGCGACTGCACGGCAGCGGCCTCTTGCAGTCGAACGTTTTCTCTTGTTTCACTTCGCCAGATATCAACTGGAGGAACGAATCATGGCTAAGGGTGCGATGAAGGCAGGCAAGGAGGCCCGCAAGCCGAAGAAGGACGCGAAGAAACCGGCTCCGGCGCCGGCCCTGAAGGCACCGCCGGTGAAGGCGATGAAGCTGAAGGACAAGTAGAGCCGCAGCTACCGTTTCGGCTTATTTCGACCGGCCGCAAACGCGGCCGGTATGATTGTTCATTAAGCTCACGCGCATCCCCTTGGATGCGGCGAAGGCAATTTTTGCGCTTTTCAAGAAATCGGCCGAAAGCCATCGAAACGGACGTTCCGATGTCGTTGGTTTTCCTGTTCCTCGCCGGCCTGTTCGAGATCGGCTGGGCGATCGGCCTCAAATACACCGACGGATTCTCGAAGCCGCTGCCAACCGTCCTGACGGTAGCCTCGATGATCGTCAGCCTAACCTTGCTCGGCCTGGCGCTGAAGGCGTTGCCGGTCGGCACGGCGCTGTTGGGGATATGGCTGCTCGGCGACCCAGCGACGGCGATCAGGCTGGCCTGCATCGCGCTAATCGTCTGCGGCATCATGGGACTGAAGCTCGCGGCTTAGCCGATTCCGACAGACCAACGCGTGCGGGGCCGCTGCAAGGCGGCCCTGATTCTTGAATTCGGCTGATCAGCGCCGGAAAGCGCTATCGCGCGGAGAAGCCGGGCGGCGTCCTGCCGGTGCGCTGCTTGCGCGCGGCATAGCGCGCATCACGCTTGGCCTTGCGTTCGGCCTCGTCGGCAAGAAAACGGGCGATGCGCTCGTTCTCTTCAGCTTCCCGGATCTTCGCTTCGGCCTGTGCGGCTTCTTCCGCGGCGATGCGTGCCGCTTCGGCAGCTGCCTCGCGCTCGGCCTTTTCGGCCGCTTCGCGCGCCAGCTTTTCCTGCTTCAGCCTGGCCTTTTCGGCCTCGCGTATAGCGCGGGCCTCGAGGATCGCCTTGCGCTCGGCCTGTCGTGCCAGCACCGCTGGATCATCTGCCGCCGGCTTTGCCTTGAAGCGCTCCAGAAGCGCCTTCTTTGCCTCGTTTGCGGCATTGCGCCGCTCGAAAACGTCTTTTTCCCTATAGATAGCCAAGTCCACTTCCCTGAAGTCAATTTGCGACGCTTACATACGCGTGAAAACCGAGAGTTCAAGCGCCAAAACGGTATGCCAGCCATGAAATTCTGATCTGTTGCAGCCGGGAGACGCCATTTCGATTGAATTCGGCTGAAAGGCACCCGCACTGTTCACCATCCAGGCATCTGGCGCGGCGGCGGACTGATCGCTACCTGTAGCGCAGGACAAACGCTGGGATGACACTATGGAACTCGGTCTCTACACCTTCGCCGACGTCAGCCCGGAACCAGGTCCCGGTGCGATCGGTGCGCATGAGCGGTTGCGCAATTTGATCGAGGAGATCGAGCTCGCCGACCAGGTCGGGCTGGACGTCTTTGGTCTCGGCGAGCACCACCGTCCCGACTATGCTGCCTCGGCTCCGGCGGTGGCGCTGGCGGCGGCGGCCGAACGGACCAAGCGCATAAGGCTGACCAGCGCTGTCACCGTGCTGTCCTCCGACGATCCGGTGCGCGTTTTCCAGCAGTTTGCCACCCTCGATCTTCTGTCCGGCGGCCGTGCCGAGATCATGGCCGGGCGCGGCTCGTTCATCGAATCCTTTCCGCTGTTCGGCTACAATCTCGAAGATTATGACGAGCTCTTCGCCGAGAAGCTCGACCTGCTGCTCGCCATCCGCGATCATGTCAAGGTGACCTGGTCGGGCAGTCTGCGCGCTCCGATCAATGATCGTGGCGTCTATCCCCGGCCCTTGCAGGACAAATTGCCGATCTGGATCGCCGTCGGTGGAACACCGCAATCCGTCGCCCGCGCGGGCGTGCTCGGGTTGCCGCTAGCACTGGCGATCATCGGTGGCGAGCCGGCGCGGTTCGCACCACTGTTCGAGATCTACAGGGCTGCCGCCAGGCGCGCCGGCAACGACCCGGCAAGTCTTGCCACCAGTCTCAACGTGCACGGCTTCATTGCCGACAGCACGGACCAGGCAGCCGACGATTTTTACGGGCCGCAGGCCGAGGTGATGAACCGCATCGGCCGCGAGCGCGGCTGGGGGCCGACATCGCGGGCGCATTTCGACCAATCGCGCGGTCCAAACGGCGCGCTGTTCGTCGGCAATCCAGAACAGGTGGCCGAGAAGATCGTTGCCCAGCACAGGATATTCGGCAACGACCGCTTCCTGCTGCAAATGGCGATCGGCACCATGCCGCACGCCAAGGTGATGAAGGCCATCGAACTCTACGGCACCAAAGTGGCGCCGATCGTGCGCCGGGAAACTGCGAAGGCCGTTCCCGCCGTGGCGGCGCCGGTTGCCTGATTCCCAGTCACCTGATTCACCGGCAAGGCCGCGAGGCGGCCTGGCCGGTGACGCCGGCTAACGGAACCTTGAAGCGACAGAGGCGTTTTCGCCAACGGTCTGCACCAATCGCGGTGTGCCGCCGAGGGTCAGAATGAAAGCCGAACCCGACGCTTCGGGCGCAAGCGCTGCCGAAAGCCCGGATCCGCGCGTCGAGGCGCGGGCGGATGCGCATCTGATGCGTTCGCTGCTCGTCGGCATCTTCATCCTCATGGCGATCTACGCGCTTTACTTCGCCCGCGCCTTCTTCATGCCGGTCATTCTGGCTTTCCTGCTGGCGCTGACGCTGACGCCGATCGTTCGCTTCCTGCGCAAGCATGGCATGCCCGATGTCATTTCGGCGACACTGCTGGTGCTGCTTTCGTTCTGCCTCGTCGCCGTCGCGGGATATCTGCTCAGCGGCCCGGTCATCGATCTCATCAACAACACCTCGACGATCGGCCAGCAGCTTACCGAACGTCTGGCACAACTGCGCCGTCCGTTCGAAAGGATCGTGGAGGTTTCGCGTCAGATCGAGGGCCTGACGCAGACATCCCAGGAGCCGGGCGTTCAGAGGGTGGCGATGGCGCCATCCGGTATTCTCTCGCAGGCCGCCGGCAATGTGCTGTCGGCCGGCGCCAGCGTCACCATCGTCTTCGTCCTGTCGCTGTTCCTGCTCGCCTCCGGCACGATGTTCTATGAAAAGATCGTCCAATCCTTCCCCAGTCTCAGCGAAAAGAAGCGGGCGCTGCGCGTCGTCTACGACGTCGAACGTGAAATCTCGCACTATCTGCTTACCGTCACGATCATCAATACATGTCTCGGCGTGGTCATCGGGCTCGGCCTGTGGGCGCTCGGCGTGCCAAACGCGCAGGTCTGGGGCGCGGCAGCGGCTCTGCTCAATTTCCTGCCCTATATCGGAGCGTTAATCACCATCACGCTGGTCACGATCATTGCGCTGATAAGCTTCGACACGATTTCCTACGCGCTGCTGGCGCCGGCCTTCGTCGTTCTATGCTACATCGTCGAAGGCCAGTTCGTGACGCCGACGGTGGTCGGCCGCCGTCTCGAAATCAACGCAGTGGCGATCCTCATCGCTATCGCCTTCTGGTCGTGGCTATGGGGTTTTGTCGGCGCGCTGCTGGCGGTGCCGCTGCTGGTCGTCATCAAGGTGTTCTGCGATCATTTCGACGGTCTCAGCCATGTCGGCAATTTCCTGGCGGCGCAACACACGGCAGCGATCGAGGACGAAGAGATTTCCGAGGTGAACAAGTAGCGGCTTAAAGGGTCAAAAGCGTCCCCCCGATGGTGCAGATCACGACCTTGCATCGGTCGCACGTCCGTTGTGCCCTCAGCGCTCCATCAACATTTTGAATTTGCCGCCTCGGCAACGGCTTCCTACATCCCTTCGGCCCACAGGAAACCCGCGCCGATGACCGTTCTTTCCGTTCTCGACCTGTCGCCGATCGTCGAAGGCAGCAACGCTTCACAGTCACTCGCCAATTCGCTCGATCTCGCCCGTCATGCCGAGCGGCTGGGTTACCGGCGCTATTGGCTGGCAGAGCACCACAATATGCCGGGCATCGCCAGCGCTGCCACCTCGGTGGTCATTGCCCATGTGGCCGGCGGCACCGATACGATACGCGTCGGCGCCGGCGGCGTCATGCTGCCCAATCATTCCCCGCTGGTCATCGCCGAGCAGTTCGGTACGCTCAACGCTCTGCATCCTGGCCGCATCGATCTCGGCCTCGGCCGGGCGCCCGGCACCGACATGGCCACGGCACGGGCGCTGCGCCGTAACCTCGACGCTGGCGCCGACAATTTCCCGCAGGACGTCGTCGAGCTGATGGGTTACTTGCAGCCGGCCGAAGACGGCCAACGCATCCGCGCGGTGCCCGGCGAAGGCGAAAAGGTGCCGATCTGGATTCTCGGTTCCAGCCTCTACGGCGCGCAGCTTGCCGCCATGCTCGGCCTGCCCTACGCTTTCGCTTCGCATTTTGCGCCGGCCGAGCTCGACCATGCTCTGGAGATCTACCGCTCGCGTTTCCAGCCTTCGGAGCAGCTCGACAAGCCTTATGTGATGCTCGGCCTCAACGTCTTCGCCGCTCCTTCCGATGCCGAGGCGCGGCTGCTGTTCACCTCGCTGCAGCAGGCCTTCGTCAATCTGCGCACCGGCCGGCCCGGCCGATTGCCGCCGCCGGTCGAAGGATATGAGCGCGACCTCGATCCAATGGCCAAGACCATGCTCGGCCAAGCGCTTTCCTGCGCCGTCGTCGGCTCTCCCGAAACAGTCAGGCAAGGCATCGAGGCGTTTGTGCGCCGGACAGGCGCCGACGAGTTGATGGTCACAGCGCAGATTTTCGACCATGCGGCGCGGGTGCGCTCGTTCGAGATCCTGGCCGACGCCCACAAATCGCTGTCGGAAGCTGCCTGAGAGTTGGTTCGCCACTTGCCACTGTTGCGGGCAAGGCCGGCCTTAGGCAGGGAACATCGCGAACAGGTGTGCGAAAACATAGCGAACATTTCGCGCGTTTTGCGCGGAGGTTTTCGATCCGTCATGCTCGTCCGTTAGCGGGAAACGCGGCGTCCACTAAATAACGATCACCTTGGTGCCGATTGTGGCGCGGTCATAGAGATCGATGATGTCCTGGTTCATGAGGCGAATGCAGCCCGCCGACACAGCTTTGCCGATGGACCACCATTCAGGGCTACCGTGCAGGCGATATCCAGTGTCACCTTTCTCGTTAAAAAGATAGAGCGCCCGCGCCCCGAGCGGGTTCATGAGTCCGCCCTCCATATGGGCCGGTATGATGCGGCCTCGCTTCTGCTCGCGCACGATCATCGCAGACGGCGCGCTCCAATCCGGCCATTCGCGCTTCCTCGCAACGTGAGCAGTGCCATGCCACTCGAAGCCCGCCTTGCCGACGCCGATGCCGTAGCGCAGCGCCTGACCGTCTCCCAACACGTAGTAGAGGAACTTCGCTCCTGTATCGACAATGATGGTGCCCGGCGCCTCGTCAGTCGCATAAGGTACTGTCTGCCGATGGAACTTTTGGTCAACCTTGTAGATCGGAACCGGCGGAACGCGAAAACCGGCGTCGGTGAGGCCGCCATAGGCCTGGGGAAAGGTCTGTAACGCTCCGCCGGTGGTGCAGCCGGAGAATGCGGCCATCCCAGCAAGTACCAGCCCGATTAGGATCGATTTCACGCGCATGACTCAAGCCGGCGCCCGTGTGAACGATCTGTCGCATCTCGTCATATTCCTAATCCGACATGCTTCGATTGCCAAGATTTTCCTGACTGTCGGCTGGCTGATTGTTGGCCACTTGGCCCGATCGGCGCCGCGTCCTTCAATTGCTCGGTTTTTGAACGACGACCCCCCGTAGTGGCTGCGCAGACCCGGGGTCGGCAGGACAGAGGGAGCGCTGTCCGTCCGGCATTGCAAAGTTTCTGAACAGAGCCCACGCGCTACGCGCTGACGCTCTGCGCAGTCGCACCTAGCGGACGGCATGAATTGCGGATCATCAAGCGTCCCTTGAGCGTCAGCTTGCGCGGCGGCGCATCCCTGTTTCCGGCGAGCCGGTCGAGCAGCAGATTGGCCGCCTGTTCGCCGATCGCCTGCACGGGCTGTGCGACCGTGGTCAATTGCGGCCGGAACACATCCGACCACGGAAAATCGTCGAAGCAAGCGACGGAAATATCCTCCGGACAGGACAGGCCGATATCGCGAATGGCCTTCATGGTGCCGATCACCATCGGGTTGTTGGCCGAAAAGATGGCGCTCGGCCGGTCGTGCAGCGAAAGCAGCTGCATGGTGGCGTTGTAGCCATCGACTTCGTGGAAGTTGCCGAAGCGGACGAGCTCGGGTTCGGCCGGCAGGCCGGCGGCCTGGAGGGCCTCGCGGTATCCCGCCATGCGGTCATGCATCGGCGAGATATCGAACGAGCCGGAGATGTAGCCGATGCGCCGATGGCCGAGATCGATCAGATAAGTGATGGCGTCGAACACCGCGCGCTGATTGTCGAGAACGACGGCATCGGTGTCGACACCCTGGCAAACACGGTCGAGCAGCACGACCGGCACATTGGCGTCGTCGACAATCCGTTTGAGGATCGCGCCGTCACCGACACGCGCGACGATCAGTCCGTCGACCATGCGGTCGAGCAGCAGCCTGATCTGGTCGTCCTGCGTGTTCAGGTGCTCGTCGGTGCAGCACAGCATGACGGCGTAGCCGGCCCTGTCGAAAGCCTGCTGGATGACCGAAACCACGTCGGTAAAGAACGGATTGGTGATGTGTGGGACGGTGAGCCCGATGGTGCGTGTGGTGCCCATCTTGAGGCTGCGGGCGATAGCGTTGCGCTTATAACCGATGTCGCGGATCGCCTGTTCGATCCGCTGGCTGAGCTCGGGGCTG
Organism: Mesorhizobium sp. M0898; assembly: GCF_040319695.1. Taxonomy (NCBI): domain Bacteria; kingdom Pseudomonadati; phylum Pseudomonadota; class Alphaproteobacteria; order Hyphomicrobiales; family Phyllobacteriaceae; genus Mesorhizobium; species Mesorhizobium sp. M0898. Next base: position 127,704 of record NZ_JAMYOE010000008.1, read on the forward strand.
ACGGTCGCGGTGCCATTGATCAGCGCCGATACGGTGGCCACGGAAACACGCGCGGCCTCGGCCACATGAAGCATAGTCGGGGCAGTGAATTTGCGCTGCTTTTTTCGTCCTGACGCTGTCATTTTCGAAACGTTTCACCACTCCACGGTAGCAATACGTACGGAATCTTATGATTTTGCGCAAGAATTGAAATGGAACAATCTCAGGCTCCAGATATTGCCTTGACATGATCGAAACGTTTAGATTAGCGTTTGAGGTGTTCGGTGACGACGGAGGGAGGCCGTCCTTATCATGCAGCACGGCAATTCCATCCCTGCGCAAGGCGTTGTGGCGGACGGCTCGGCGATCGTGCTGAGCGCCGAGCACATCTCCAAGTCCTTCGGCGGTATCGCCGCGCTTGTCGATGTCGGCTTCGAACTGCGGCGCGGCGAGGTCCATGCGCTGATGGGCGAGAACGGCGCCGGCAAGTCGACGCTGATGAAGATCCTGTCCGGCGTCTATACGGACTATAACGGAACGGTCAGTATCGATGGCCATCCGGTGCGCTTTGCCGGCGTCCGCGAAGCCGAGCGCGCCGGCATCGCCATCATCCACCAGGAGCTGAACCTCGTTCCCGAACTTAGCGTCGCCGACAATATCTTTCTCGGCCGCGAGAAGCTGATCGCCGGGCTGATCGTCGACCGCAAGGCGAGCAGCCGCGCTGCCGGCGCGCTCTTGCAAAGGCTCGGCATCGAGCTCGACCCGGATGCGCGCGTCGGTGCCTTGCGCGTCGGCGAACAGCAGCTGGTCGAGATCGCCAAGGCGCTGTCGATGTCGGCGCGCATTCTGATCATGGACGAGCCGACCTCGGCGCTTTCGCCGGCCGAATGCCAGCGGCTGTTCCGCATCATCCGCCAGCTCGCCGACAGCGGCGTGGCGATCGTCTACATTTCGCACCGCATCGACGAGGTCATGCATCTGGCCAGCCGCGTCACCGTGTTTCGCGATGGACGCCACGTCCTGACGCGGGTGATGGACAAGCTCGACGAAGACGCCATAATTTCGGCGATGGTCGGGCGAAACCTGCTTGCTTCCTCCCAGGAGCACCGCATCCCCGGTGGCAACACGGTCCTGTCCGTAAGCGAGCTGTCGTTGTCGAAGCCCAATCGCCATGGTTGGCGCACCGTGCTCGACGGCGTCAGCTTCGATCTTGCCGCAGGAGAAATCCTCGGTATCGGCGGGCTGCTGGGCTCGGGCCGTACCGAAATCCTGGAAACCATCTTCGGGTCCAGCGGCGGACGTGCCGGCGGTGAGATCAGGCTCGATGGCGAGGCAGTAGAAATCCGTTCGCCGCGCGATGCGCGCCGGCTCGGCATCGCCCTGGTCACGGAAGACCGCAAGACGCAAGGCCTGCATCTCGAGGCCTCGATCACCGACAATGTCGCGCTGCCGCTGGTCGGCGCGCTGGCGCGGTTCGGCGTGCGCTCGCTGGCCGGTGAGCAAGGGCTGGCACGGGACGCCGTCAAGGCGCTCGGCATTCGCTGCGAGACCGTCGAGCAGCCGGCCGGCACGCTGTCCGGCGGCAACCAGCAGAAGGTCGTCATCGGCAAATGGCTAGCGACGAGGCCGCGGGTGCTGCTGCTCGACGAGCCGACACGCGGCATCGATGTCGGTGCCAAGCGGGAAATCTACGATCTCATCTTCAAGCTGGCGCGAGACGGGCTGGCGATCGCCGTCATCAGCTCGGAATTGCCGGAGCTGCTGCATCTTTCCGACCGTATCCTGGTCATGGCCGACGGCCGCCAGACGGGAATCCTGTCCCGCGCGCAAGCCAGCGAGGAGGCCATCATGCGGCTTGCGGCGCCGCGACGGACGATGACGAGGCCTGCCGCATGAGCATTTTGCATATCCTGTCCCGGACGAAGCTCTATTGGGGCCTGATCGCCATCTTCCTGATCGGCGTGCTCGGCTCGCCGATCAGCTCCAAGGGCAACAACATCTTCCTGTCCTACGGCAACCTGCTCGATGTGCTGCGCCAGGTGTCGACCACCGGGCTGATTGCCACCGGCATGACTGCGGTGATCATCACCGGCGGTATCGACCTTTCCGTCGGCTCGCTGATGGCTATCTGCACGGTCGTCTGTGCCATGCTGCTGACGGTCCCCGGCGTGACGCCGGCGGTGGTGCTGGGGGTGCCGACAGTTGCCCTGGCAGCCCTTTGCCTCGGCATTCTCGTCACTCGTTTCATCCTGCTGAACATCGAAAAATCCCGCGCCGGCGCGCAGGCCACGCACGACATCAGGTTGGACAGCGTTCGCGGGCTGGTGACGCCCGGCATTGTCGGGGTGATCCTGTGCAGTCTGGTGCTGTGGTTCCTGCTGCCGCAGGTGGGCTCAAAATTCGGCGTGCTCGGCGTGCTGCTGGTGGCGCCTTGCGTCGGCCTGCTGTTCGGCGCGCTCAACGGCTTCATCATCGTCGCCGGGCGGCTGCAGCCCTTCATCGTGACGCTGGCGATGATGGTCACTGCGCTCGGCATCGCCCGGCTGACAGCCGGCCAGAACAATGCGGTGCTGCCGGTCTACACCGGCTCGAATGCCACCGCCGATTTCGAAATGCTGCGCTCGCTGGTATTCGGCGTGATCCCGATGCCGGGCCTGTTCTTCCTCGGCGCCATCCTGATCTACGGCGCCGTGCTGCGCTTCACGCCGTTTGGCCGCTATGTCTATGCGATCGGCGGCAATGAGGAGGCGGCGCGACTGTCGGGCATCGCCGCCGGCCGCGTCAAGATTGCCACCTATGCCGTGTCAGGGCTGCTGGCCGGCATCGCGGCGGTGCTCTATGTCGCGCAATACCGGCAAGGCAAGCCTGATGCCGGCGCCGGGCTGGAGCTCGACGCGATCGCCGCCGTGGTCATCGGCGGCACCAGCCTGATGGGCGGACGCGGCAGCCTCACCGGGACGTTCTGCGGCGTGCTGATCTTCGGGCTGCTCTCCAACATCCTGCAGCTGCACAACATCAATTCGAACCTTCAGCTGGTGCTGAAGGGGATGATCATCATCGGTACCGTGCTCGTACAGGAGCGCAATGCCGGTGATCTTCTCTTCTATCTGCGACTGCCCGGCGGGCAAGCGCACAAGGAAACGGCCGCGGCAAAGCGGCCGTCGCAAGAGACCGCGTCTCTGAATATTGGAGGAAACAAGAAATGAAACGACGTGAATTGTTGAAGCTCGCCGGGCTGACAGCGGCACTCCTGACCACGACCGCCATGCTTGCCGGCGGCGCCCATGCGCAGGACAAGAAGTGGAAGATCGGCTTCTCGCAGGTGACGACCATCGAACCCTGGCGCGCCCAGTTCAACAAGGACATCCTGGCCGAAGCGGCCAAGCATCCGGAAGTCGAGCTGATCATCACCGACGGCGAGGACAAGACCGAGAAGCAGGTCGCCGATGTCGAAAACCTTATCCGTCAGGAGGTCGATGCGCTCTTGGTATCACCGAAAGAATCCGCCGGCCTGACCGGTGTCGTGCAGCAGGCGATCGATGCCAAGATCCCGGTCTTCGTGCTCGACCGCAACGTCGAAACCAACGACTACACGCAGTTCGTCGGCGGCGACAACAAGCTGATCGGCCGGGCTGCCGGTGAATATGCCGTCGAGCTGCTTGGCGGCAAGGGCAAGGCCGCCGGCAACGTCGTCGAGATCTGGGGCGGCATGGGCACCCAGCCGGCACACGACCGCCATGACGGCTTCCATGAATTCACCGACAAGGAGCCGGGCATAAAATACCTGCTCGACCAGCAGTCGGGCGACTGGAAGCAGGACCAGGCCTACAACATCATGGCGACGGCGTTGCGCAACAACGAGAAAATCGATCTTGTCTACGGCCACAATGATCCGATGGCCTATGGCGCCTATCTTGCCGCCAAGGACGTCGGACGTGAGAAGGACATCAAGTTCATCGGCATCGACGGCCTGCCCAATGAAGGCGTGCAGCTGGTCGCCAATGGCGAGCTGACGGCGACGTTCACTTATGTGACGCCGGGCGCCGAAGGGCTGCGGCAGGCGATCAAGTTCCTGAACGGGGAGAAGGTGGAAAAGACCATCACCCTGCCGACGCAGAAGATCACCAAGGAAAATGCCGCCCAGATCCTGAAGGACAACGGCCTCTGAGACGAGGCTTTCCTGCCGGGCGTTCAGCGCCCGGCAGGAACAACAACCAAACGCCGGCAGGCAGCGGATTAAGCCAGCTTGGCAAGCAGCTTCATGAAAATGGCCGCTTCCTTGGCGGAAAGCGGCGCCAGCGTTTCCTGCGTAATCTCACGGGCAAGCGGGATCAGCCGCTCGATCGCGTCGCGCCCCTCGGCGGTCAGATTGACCAGCAGGCGCCGTTTGTCGACTTCGTGTTTGCTAAGTTCGACAAAGCCACGCGCTTTCAGCCGGTCGATGACGCCCTTCACAGTCGCCGCATCCATGGCGATCAGGCTGCCAAGCTGGTTCTGCGAGGTCTCGCCGACGTCGCGCAATTTGGCCAAAGCGGCAAATTGCGGCGGCGTCAGATCGGCGATGTGTGCGGCGAAGATCGAGACATGGCGCTGATGCGCCTTGCGCAGGATGAAGCCGACCTGCTCCTGCAAGCGATAGTCGTTTTCGTCAGGCTCCTCGGCCTCGACCAGCTTGAGCCGATTGTCCTCGGCGCTCACCGCAGCCCATCCCATGCCTTAATGTCCTTGGCCGCCAGCCCACCCATGCGGTCGTGCACGCGCGGGCCGCAGGTCATGGCGAGGCAAAACAGGATCTCGTCGGGACGGGGGCCATCGCTGATGCCGATTTCCATGGCATCGAAATGGCTGCGCACATAGGCGGCGTTGATGTGGCCGAGCGGCACATCGAGCCGCGCGCCGAAGCCGCCGACCTTCTTTGCCGAGGGCACGATCGCCTTGGCGTCGCCGAGCCGTTCGCGCATGGCATAGCCGCCCGGCACATGCCACAGCGCGCCATGCTCCAGCTCGCCCGCCATGCCGACGATGGCGCCCTTGCCGTAACCGTCGATCTGTTTGACGTCGCCGCCCAATGCGGCAACAAGCCTGTCGGAGAGCAACAGCCCGAGCGGCTTCAAATCCTCCATGGCGCTCTGCAGTTCCTCGACGTAACGGCCGGCGAACGGGTTCTTGACCACGGCCATGGCCGCCGCGCGGCGCCGCGGCACCTTCGCCACCGGCCCGCCCTCGTGAAATATCTCTTCGGTCAGCACGGCGATCTTGCGGATCGGAAACTCAGGCATGAGCAATTTCCCTCTCTAAAACCTTATTGGCGAGCGCCATCGGACCTGCGATGCGTGCCTGACCGCCGAGGAAAAGCGCCGCGGCGGCAATCAGGCCGCGCCGCCGAAACTCCTCGGCAACGGTAAATCCACCTTCCAGTGCCATATCGATTTCAGCGGCGGAAAGCGGCCCCACGCCCTGCGTCACCAAACGGTCGCCGAGATCGCTGTCAGGTGCGAGATCGCGCGCCCGTACGCGCCTAACGGCCGGATGACCGGGCAGGTCGACGGCGTTGGCGATCAAGGTCGCGGCGGCATCGGCTTCAGCACCCGTTCGCGCCAGCACCGTGACCGCGTCGGCGATGCCCAGCGAAAAGGAGCGGCCGCGCCAGCCGCTTGTCGCGACACCGCGGATCCCGTCTTCGGGGCGGATCGTGAGACGATCTGCCAACCCATGACCTGTCCCGGCAATGGCAAGCGTCATCGACTGCCCGTGGCCGAGATAGATCGCGCTGTCGCCGCCATTGTTGACATAGGCGCGCTCGAGCCGGCGGCCGGCAAGCAGCGCGCCAAGCACTTCGTCGGCTACCGAGCCGGCGACGGCCGCCATCGGCGTGATGAATTGTTTCGCTAGCGGAACGACCGCCGCTTCCATGCGGCGCGCCGTCGGGCCAGCGAAAGCACGTGGCCGCGAGGCGGCCGGGCGCCGCAGTTCGGGCAACTCTTCGACCAGTTCGGGCAGGATTGTCTGGAAGCGCGCCACTGCCTGGCGATATGCGGCGCTGCATTCACTCGCCTCGCCGAATGCCTCGACGATCAGGTCGATCGGCCCATGATTGAGGTGAAGCCTCCGGCCGTCCTCGAGCCAATGCGCCTGCGGGCCGTTCATCGCCCGGCCCCGTTTGCGGCCGCGCGACGCAACTGCGCCAGCGGCGGCCAGGGATTGTCACGGGGTGCGGCCGTGCCGCGGCGCGGATTGAGATATTCGCCGCCCTTGGCCAGGATATCGTCGACGCTGCGGATTTCGCCTTCGTAGCCGCCAAGCCTGACATAATCGTCGCGGCGCATGGTGAACTCGATCGGCGCCACCAGCGCCGGCGTCGGCACATAGCCGAAGGCGCCTTCCGGGACGCGGGTGACGTCGACCATCAGCGTGATGCCGCCGCCCGGCCAGACATAGACCGGCGCGCCGCCGACCGTCACGTAGGTCGTCAAGCCCTGCACCGAGCGGGTCAGATTGACCGGGTTCTCGGTGACGCCGGCGCGCAGCGAGCCGCCGGCGCCGCCGACGAAAAGCACGGTGCAGAGCGCCGGCTCGCAATTGTCCTCGATCAGTTCGACCGACTTCCGCAGCCGCTCCGGGAACGGTTTCTGGACCGGCTTCAGTTCGTCGTCGAGCTCGTAATAGGCGAATTGCTCGCCGGTGGTCGAGACCATCAGCAGCGACATGCCGGGGCGCGCACCCTTTTTGGCGTTCCATTCACCAAGGATCGACAGCGGGTCGGAAATGCTGGTGCCGCCCCAGCCGAGGCCGGGCTCCGACACCTTGAAATAACGGCCCGGCGTCGAACGGCGGCCGATGATCTTGATGCCGGTATCCTGCCAGCCAAGCACCTTGCCGGCCTGATGCTCGGAGACGACGCCGGTGATGTGGTCATCGACCACCACCACCTCGTCGACAAGGCCACGCCATTGGGTCGCGAACATGCCTATGGTAGCCGAACCGCAGCCGACGCGCATGCGCTGCTCGAGCTTGCCGTCGATGACCGGCGGCTTGCCGGCTTCGACGATGACGGTGGCGCCGCCGTCGATGACGAGTTCAACCGGTTTGCGGTTGCACAGGGCGAGCATGGCGTCGCAGGTGGTGCGCCCTTCAGCCTTCGAGCCGCCGGTCAGATGATGTACGCCGCCCAGCGACAGCATCTGCGAGCCGTATTCGCCGGTCGTGACATGGCCGATCGCCTCGCCTTGGGCACGGACCGTAGCCGTTTCGGGGCCGATATGACGGTCGGTGTCGATCTTCACCTTGACGCCGCAATAGGAGAAGATGCCCTCGGTGACGACGGTGACCAGATCGACGCCCTCGACCTCCTGGCTGACGATGAAGGGCGCCGGCTTGTAATCGGGATAGGTGGTGCCGGCGCCGATGGCGGTGACGAAGCGGCGGCCGGTGTTGACCAGTTCGCCGTCCCATGCCTCGCCTTCTTCGGCAAAGGGTACGATTGCGGCGCCGGTCTCGGCCGCGTGGTCGAGGATGGTCAGTGGATCCATCCGCACGATCCTGCCGCCAACATTGCCGTAGCGATCGCAGGCGCCGGTGCGGCCATCGGCGATGTAGCACATGACTGGACAGGCATCGCAGCGGATCTTCTCGGCCACCAGCTTCTCGCCGGGATCGTGGGTCTCGAAGCGTTCGGCAAGCTCGCTCATCGGGGCGCCTCCTTGTCGAGGATGGCGGCGCGGATGCGGGTCGGCGTCGCCGGAATTTTGGTGACCAGCACACCGGTGGCGTGGCGGATGGCGTTGAGGATCGCCGGCGCCGTCGGGATCAGCACATGCTCGCCCAAACCCTTGGCGCCGAAGGGTCCTTCCGGATCCGGAACTTCTATCAGGATGGTCTCGATCGGTGGCACGTCGCCGATCGTCGGGATCAGATAGTCGTGCAGGTTTTCGGTGCGGCCGGGGATGAATTCCTCCATCAGCGCCATGCCGATGCCCTGGGCGATGCCACCCTCGATCTGGCCCTCTGCCAGTAAAGGGTTGATGGCCTTGCCGACATCGTGAGCGGCGGTGATTTTTATAACCTTCACGGTGCCGAGCCTGAGGTCGACCTCCAGTTCGGCGATCTGCGCGCCATAGCCATAGACGGCATAAGGCTTGCCCTGGCCCTTGGCATCGAGCGGCAGCGTCGGCGGGTCGTAGCTTTCCTCGGCGCGAAAGACAAAGCCTTCGGGGTCTGCCTTCAGCGAGGAAAGATCGACGCGGCGGGTCGCTTCGCCTTCCCTGATGCTCAGGCTTGTGCCGTCCAGCGCAATCGCCGCCTTTTCCGAGACATTGGCGAAACGCAAGATCTCCTCGCGCAAGGCGCGGCCGGCCTTTTCGGCGGCCTTGCCGGTGACGAAGGTCTGGCGCGAGGCCGAGGTCTTGCCGGCGTCGGGGGTGATCGCCGTGTCGGCGCCTTTCAGCATGAATTTTTCGAGCGGAAGACCCAACGCATCGGCGCAGATCTGCGCGATGACAGTGTTCGAGCCTTGCCCGATATCGACCGCACCCTGATGCAGGACGACTTCGCCCGATACCAAGATGCCGACCTTGATGGTCGACGGATTGGGCAGCGAGGTGTTGCCGCAGCCGTACCAGCAAGAGGCGACGCCGACGCCGCGTTTTCTTTCGCTGCTGCTACGGGCGTTGAACGCGTCGGCGTCAGTTAGGGCACGCTGCCAATGTGAACGGAGGGCCTCGAGGCAGTCGGCGATGCCGACGCCCGACTCGAGCCGCTGCCCGGTGACTGTTTCGGATCCGTTCCGAAGGCAGTTCTTCAGGCGAAAGGCGAGCCGATCCATGCCGAGCTCGTCGGCCAGCTCGTCATAGAGGGTCTCCTGCATGATCGTCGCCTGCGGCACGCCGAAACCGCGAAAGGCGCCGGCAATCGGGCCATTGGTGTGGATGGCGCGGCCTTCGGCACGATAGTTCGGCGTCGCATAGGGGCCGGAGGCGTGCACCGGCACGCGGTTGGCGACCGTCGGCCCCCAGCTGGCATAGGCGCCGGTGTTGAAATCGCCGGCGAAGACCATGCCGGTGACGCGGCCGTCGGCATCGGCGCCGATGCTCGCTCTCATCAGAGCCGGATGGCGCTTGGTGGTCGAGATCATCGATTCGGTGCGGCTGTAGGCGAGCGCCGCCGGCCGGCCGGTTTTCATGGCGACGAGGCCGATGAGCGGTTGCAACGAGACGTCGAGTTTGGAGCCGAAGCCGCCGCCGGTGGCGGTCGGCACGATGCGCACCTTTTCCGGGGCAAGGCCGAGCACTTTTGCCGTGTCGTCACGGTCCATATAGGGTGCCTGCGTGCAGGCGACGACGACCAGCGTGTCGCCGTCCATGAAGGCATAGCCGGCTTCCGGTTCGATATAGGCGTGCTCGACATAGGAGGTGTCGATGGCGCCGGAAACGACGATAGCCGCACCGGCAAGCGCGGCTTCCGGGTCGCCACGCTCGACGAAGCCGGAGGTGAGCAGGTTCGAGGGCCGGTTTTCATGGACCAGTTGCGCACCGCCGGCCTGCGCTTCGCCAGTTTCCAGAAAATGCGGCAACTCGGTCCAACTGACAGGAAAATCGGCAAGGTCGAGATCGAGGATAGCCTCGCGTTCGCCGGCAACCAGCGCCACCGCCTCACCGCGAAAGCGCGAAACCCCTTCGGCCAGCGCCGGCTGGTCGGCGAAGGGCGCGATGACGCCGAAACAATTCTTTCCCGGAATGTCGGCGGCGGTGAAGACGCCGGCAATGCCGGGACGGGATTTCACCCAGCTGCCGAGATCGCCGAAGCTGAAGGCGGCATGATAGTGCGGTGAGCGGACCACCAGCACCGACAGCGCATCGGCGGGGAAGGAATCGCCGCCGAATTTTTCGCCGCCAGTGACTTTCGGTAGGCCATCGAGGCGGATCGGCGAGGAGCCGACGGCATGGCCAGAGGATGGCATGCGCTGATCGGGGCCGTCGGCGTGGCGCCAAGCATCCATCACCGCGGCGACGATCTTGCGGTAGCCGGTACAGCGGCAGAGCACGCCGCCCAGTGCATCCTGCGTTTCGGCCTCGCTCGGGCAAGGCGTCCTGTCCAGGAGTGCCGTTGCCGCGACCAGCAGGCCGGGCGTGCAGGCGCCGCATTGCGCTGCGCCATGGCTGAGGAACGAAGCCTGCAGCGCCGACAACCGGCCATTGGCGAGGCCTTCGACGGTCGTCACCACGGTGCCGGAGGCGGAAGCCGCGGGCATCAGGCAGGCGCAGACCGGCTCGCCGTCGACCAGCACCGTGCAGGCGCCGCAATCGCCGGCATCACAGCCGATCTTGGTGCCGGTCAGCCGCAACTCGTCGCGCAGCACCGCGGACAGCCGCCGCACCGGCGGCACACAAACGCTGACGGCGGCGCCGTTGACTTCGAAGGCGATGTCGGCGCGCTCCATGCCCATCAGGCCGCCGCCCTTTCGTCGGGAACAGCGCCCATCGCACCAAGCACGGCGCGGGCGACGATCTCGCGCGCAGCGTCCAGTCGATATTCGGCGCTGCCGCGCACGTCGCCGATCGGCGACAGCTCGTCCATCGGTGCGGATTGGATCGCAGTGGCCAGCGCGTGGCCGACGGGCCGGCCGCGTAGCGCCGCCTCGACACCCGCCAGGCGCCTGGCGACAACCGAGCAGGAACCGACGGCGACGGCCGCGTTCCTGACCATACCATCTTCGACGGCCAGGCGTGCGGCGGCCATGGCGATGGAGATGACGAGATAACGCCGCGCGCCGAGTTTCACGAAGGCGGAGCTGCCGGCGGTCGCGGGTTTGGGAATGCGGATTGCCGTGACCATTTCGCCGGGCTGCAGTGCGGTGCGACGGTTGCCGAGGATGAATTCTGCAAGGGGCAGATGCCGGGTCGCCACAGCGGAACGCAGTTCGACTTCGGCATCGAGCACCAGCAGCGCCGGCACGCCGTCGGCGGCCGGCGAGGCGTTGCAGAGATTGCCGGCAATCGAGGCAACGTTCTGGATCTGCACCGAGCCGACTTCCCGCGCCGCCTGCTTCAGCGCGTCGAAAGCCGCCGGCAGAGGATGGCGGACGAGATCGGTCCAGGTGGTGCGCGCGCCGACGAGCCAATGGTTTTCGGCTTCGGCAATGCCGCGCAATGCCACCAGGCCATTGATATCGAGGACATTGTCGCGGAAAGGCTTGCTGCCCTGTGCCGGATAGAAGTCGGTGCCGCCGGCGAGGATGCGCCATTGCCCTTCGCCCAGCAAAGCGAGGGCGTCGTCGACCGTGGTGGGTTTTGCGTAACGGATCACGCTTTGCCTTCCCAGAATGGGCTTCCCGAGAGGGGATCCTGCCGAAAGATTTTCCCGAGCATTCAAGGCAGGAAATTCATTCGTATGCAAATGATATCAAGCCGGCAGGAATTGTCAAAGCCAGAGTTTGCACGGCTGTTGGGCGCGGTGCACCCGGAACGCATTTGTTATGCCATGAGAGGTTGACGCAGCCGGCCATCTGGTCAAGCTTCTGCGTCCGGTCGCGTTTTCATTGGAGCCTAAGCTCAAGACCAAGAAAATAAGGAGGCTCCATGGCCGACGAAGCGCTTGTCGTTATCGACCTGCAGAACGATTTCTGCCCGGGTGGCGCCCTTGAAGTGGCCGGTGGCGACGAAATCGTGCCGTTGGTCAATGACCTAATCCGGCGGACCGAGCACGTCCTGCTGACGCAGGACTGGCACCCTGCCGGCCATTCGAGCTTTGCCTCCAGCCACCCCGGCAAGCACCCGTTCGAAACGATCGACGTGCCTTATGGCCACCAGACGCTGTGGCCGGATCACTGCATCCAGGGCAGCCTGGGATCGGATTTCCATTCGGGCCTCGCCTGGAGCAAGGCCGAGTTGGTGATCCGCAAGGGGTTCCGTCCTGCGATCGACAGCTATTCCGCATTCTTCGAGAACGACCGGACGACGCCGACCGGCCTTGCCGGCTATCTCCGGGATCGGAACATCGAGACGCTGACCCTGGTCGGCCTGGCGACGGATTTCTGCGTCGCCTTTTCGGCGCTCGACGCGGTCAAGCTCGGTTTTGAGACGTCCGTGCGGCTCGACGCCTGCCGCGGCATCGATCTCAACGGCTCCGTGGAGAGGATGCTGGGCCGGATGCGCGATGCCGGCGTGACACTGATTTGAACGTCATCCAGCCGAACCTGACAGACTTTTGAGGGGCTTCATGCGGTTTGCGGCGTTGACGGCAAGTGCTGCACTTATTGCAGCAATCTTTTCTCCGAATGCGGTTCTCGCGGCCGAAGCGCACGAATTGCCGGGCGCCGCCATGTCGCTTTGGTGGGTGCTGCCGTTTGCCGGGCTATTGCTTTGCATCGCGACCGGCCCGCTGCTGTTCCATCATGCTTGGGAGCACCATTACGGCAAGATCGCTGCCTTCTGGGCAGCGTTGGTGATCGGGCCGCTGGCCATCGCCTTCGGCATCCCGTCCGCCACGCAGGCAGTGCTGCATGCGCTGCTCACCGAATACATGTCGTTCATCATCCTGCTGTTTGCGCTGTTCACCATTTCGGGCGGTATCTTCGTTGCCGGCAACATACACGGCACGCCGCTGGTCAATGCCGGGCTGTTGCTGGGAGGGGCGCTGCTTGCCTCGATCATTGGCACAACCGGCGCCTCGATGATCCTGATCCGGCCGCTCATCCGCGCCAACGACAACCGGCGCTTCAACGCCCATGTCGTCATCTTTTTCATCTTCCTGGTGTCCAACATCGGCGGGTCGCTAACGCCGCTGGGCGATCCGCCGCTGTTCGTCGGCTTTCTGCGCGGCGTCGATTTCTTCTGGACGACAGTTCACCTGCTGCCCGAGACGCTGTTCGTCGCCGGCGTGGTGCTGGCTGTTTTCCTGGCGATCGACATCATCATGCATCGCCGGGAGGAAGGCGCGCCGAAGATCAAGGATCCGACGCCCGACAGCAAGGTGCGCATTCGCGGCCTGGCCAACATCCCGCTGCTGGCCGGCGTAATCGCCGCGATCCTGATTTCCGCTGCCTGGAAGCCGGGAGTGAGTTTCTCATTTCAGGGTGTCAGCCTCGAGCTGCAGAATCTGGTGCGGGACGCCGCCATCCTGATACTGGCCTTCACTTCGCTTGTCGTCTCGCCGAAGGAGTTTCGCGGCGCAAACGCCTTCAACTGGGGGCCGATTGCCGAGGTGGCGAAGCTGTTCGCCAGCATCTTCATCTGCATCGTGCCGGTCGTCGCCATATTGCGGGCCGGGCTCGATGGCGCGCTGGCGCCGTTGGTACTGCTGGTCAGTTCGCCGACCGGCGCGCCGGACAACCTTGCCTATTTCTGGCTGACCGGAGCGCTGTCGTCCTTCCTCGACAATGCGCCGACCTATCTGGTGTTCTTCGAGCTGGCTGGCGGCGATGCGCAGCATCTGATGACCGAGCTCGCCTCGACGCTGGCGGCGATCTCGGCAGGCGCGGTGTTCATGGGCGCCAACACCTATGTCGGCAATGCGCCGAATTTCATGGTCTATGCCATTGCCAGGCATCGCGGCATCAAGATGCCGAGCTTCTTTGGCTATATGGCATGGTCGGGCGCGGTGCTGATCCCGACATTCCTGCTTGCCGGCTTGCTGTTCTTTGCCTGATCATCCGACGCCGACATAGCGACGGACCGCGGAGGGATCGGAACGCAGTTCCTCGACATCGACCGTCTCGCGGTCGCGGCCGTTTTCGATGAAACAAACGCGGTCTGCGACCGACAGCACGGCATCGACGCGCTGCTCGACAAGAATTGTCGACACGCCAAGCGCACGCAGCTTCGACACGGTTTCCCGGATCTTGGCGATCATTGACGGCATCAGCCCTTCGGTCGGTTCGTCGAGCAGGAGCACCTGCGGTTCCAGACACAGGGCGCGGGCCATGGCCAGCATCTGCTGCTCGCCGCCGGATAGCGTGCCCGAACGCTGCCTGAGGCGCTGGCGCAACAGCGGGAAGAGATCGAGCACGTTTTCGCGCGTCGCCTTGCCCTTGTTGCGGGCCATCAGGCCGATATCGATATTTTCCGCCACCGTCATCTCGGCGAACAGCCGCCGGCCCTGCGGCACGTAGGCGACGCCGGCCTTGGGCACCTCGTGCGCCGGCAAGCCGCTCAATTCCCGCCCTTCGAGCCTGATCGAGCCGGAGCTTACCGGCACCAGGCCCATGATTGCCTTCAGCGTCGTCGTCTTGCCGGCGCCGTTGCGGCCGAACAGGCAGAGCACTTCGCCCTCGTTCAACACAAGATCGAGGCCATAGAGCACCTGGACCTCGCCATAGAAGCAGTCGACCCCGGAGATCGTCAGTGCCTTGGACTGGGCCTCAGCCATGGGTCGTCCCCAGATAGGCGTCCTGCACCGCGGCATTGGCGCGGATCTGCTCGGGCGTGCCTTCAGCCAAGATCCTGCCGGCGTTGAAGACGGTGATGCGGTCGGCGAGCCGCATGACCACCGGCATGTTGTGCTCGATCAAAAGCACGGTGGCGCTATCGGCGATCTCGCGCACCAGCTCGATGAAATTGTCGATCTCGCTGTCGGCAAGCCCTTGCGTCGGTTCGTCGAGGATCAGCAGCCGCGGCTTCAGTGCCAGTCCCATTGCCACTTCCAGCAACCGCTGGTGACCGTAGGACAATTGCCCGGCAGGCATTTGCGCCCGGTCGGCAAGGCCGGTGCGCTCGAGAGCCGCCATGACGCCGGTGTGAACCGCGCCCTTCGAGCGGCCGTCGGTCAGCGTGCGCTGCACCGGCAGGGCAACATTGTCGTAGGCGCTGAGATTGGCAAAGACGCTGGTGATCTGGAACGTATAGGCGATGCCGAGGCGAACCCGGGCGTAGGCAGGCAGGCTGGTGATGTCGGCGCCGTCGAAGACGATCATGCCCGACGAGGGCTGGATGCGGCCGCTGACCAGGCTGACGAAGGTGGTCTTGCCGGCACCGTTGGGGCCGATAATGGCGCGAATCTCGCCCGGTATCAGCGCGAAGTCGACGCCGTCGACGGCACGCAAGCCGCCGAAACTGCGCGACAGGCCTTTGGTGGTGAGCAGCGGCATCATGGCAACCACCCGAGCCAGCGCTGGCGGATGCTGCCGAGAATGCCTCTCGGGAAGAACAGCACCAGCAGGATGAGCGCTATGCCGACGACCAGCAGATAGGCCGAGGTGTAGCCGCTGGCGACGTCGATGACATAATACATGAACAGCGTGCCGATCAGCGGACCGAGCGTGGTGGCGGCACCGCCCAGCAGCACCCAGAGCAGCGGCAGGATGGAGTATTGCACCGAGGCGAAGCTCGAGCCGACATAGCCGAACAGCAGCGCATAGGCCGCGCCGGAAGCCGCGCAGATGCTGCCGGAGATGACGACGGCGGCGAGCTTGCTGGAGAACGTGTCGTAGCCAAGCATCTTGGTCCGCTCCTCGTTCTCGCGGATGGCGACCAGCACGCGACCGTAGCCGGAGCGGACTATCGCCAGGCTTATGAGCAGCACGATCGAGAACAGAGCCAGCGCGCTCATATAGCGCACGGTCGGGTTGGTGAGGTCGAGTGACGTGCTGCCCAGGACAAGGACACGCATCGGCTGCGGCACGACCATGCCCTGGTCGCCACCGGTCCAGGCAGCGAAATAAAGAATGACGAGATAAAATACCTGAGCGAACATCATGGTGACGATCATGAAGGCGACGCCGGAGGTGCGCAGCGCCAGCAGCCCGATCACCAGCGCGAGAAGCGCGCCGTAGGCAAGCCCGGCTGCGAAGGCGGCCGGTACGCTCCAGCCGAGATGGATGACGGCAAGGCCGGCGCCATAGAGCCCGGCTGAAAAGAACATGGCATGGCCGAGGCTGAGCAGCCCGACATAGCCGAACAGCAGATTGTAGCCCATGGCGAAGACCGCCAGCACCATGATGCGGGCGAGCAGGCCGTGATGGTATTCCGGCAGGACGAAGCTAAGCCCGAAAAGCAGGGCGATGACGCCGAGGTGCAGCGCATATGGCTTTGCCGGCGAAGCATCCTTCATCGTGATGTCGTCCCGAACAGGCCCTGCGGCCGGAACACCAGCACCATGGCGACGAGCAAGGTGGCGATGATCTTGGCCAGCGTCGGTGAGAAGAACACCGAGATGATGCCGTCGGAAAGGCCGATCAGCACCGCGGCGACGACCGTGCCGCGCAGCGAGCCGAGGCCGCCGATGATGACGACGATGAACGACAGCAACAGCGGGTCCTGTCCCATCAGATAGTGGGCCTGGCTGATCGGCACGATCAGCACCGCGGCGACAGCAGCCAGCATGGCGCCGAGCGCGAAAACACCGGCATAGACTCTGGTCACCGGGATGCCGAAGGCCTGCGCCGTCTCGCTGTCATATTGCGTGGCGCGCATGACGAGGCCGATTTTCGTGCGCGTCAGCACCAGCCAGGTCGCGACCAGCAGCAGCGCCGACGCGGCGATGATCGACAGCTTGTAGCCGGAATAGCCGAACCACGGCAGGAGGATGCGGTAGCTGAACGGCGGCTGAACCGGCCGCGCCTCCGGGCCGTAGAAGGTCAGTGCCAGTTGCTGGATGATGTAGAGCATGCCGATGGTGGCAACGATGGTGGCTTCCGGATTGTAGTTGAGCCGGCGCAGCACCAGCCGTTCGGCGAGCAGCGCGATCAGGCCGACGATCAGCGGCGCCAGCACCAGGGCGGCCAGGAAGCCGAGCGCCGGATGGCCGGATATCGCCGTTGAGATCGCCCAGGCAAGCACCGCGCCCAGCATGAAGAACTCGCCATGCGCGACATTGACGACGCGCATGACGCCGAACACCAGCGACAGCCCAAGCGCCGTCAGCGCCAGCACGGCGGAGGTGACGAGGCCTTCGAGGGCGGCGAGGAGCAGGTGAGGTCCGAAGTGCATCGCCTAAGCACCGGCGGATGCGCGAAGCACCCCCCTCTGGCCAGAGGGGGGTATCTTGGCGCTCACGCTTGCTGCAGCAGCCAAGCTCACAGCGTCTGCGTCGTGTAATCCCCCTCGGGCTCGTAGAGGCCGTCCTCGATCTTGGTCTTGTGGACGACATTCAGCCGGCCGCCTTCGACCTTGGAGATGTTCTGGATGCCAAAGCACTGGTGGATCTTGCCGTTGAAGGTTTTCGGCCCCTGCGGATGCTCCGGCCCCTCGGCGAACTCGGTCAACGCCTCGGTCGCCTCGACCAGCTTGGCGCGGTCTTCCGGGCCCTTGTAGCCGGCATCCTCCATCGCCTTCTTGACGACGTAGAGCGTTTCCCAGCAGCCGAACATATGCGCGGCGGTGGAGACGTCCTTGGGGTCGCCGACGGCGGCACCATTGTCGTCGATGCCGACGGCGGCGCGGTAGGCTTTCTGCGCAGGGGAGTCATCGGGCTGCGCATAACGCGGCGAGCCTTCCCAGAAATGGCTGCCGTCGAGGAATTCGAGGCCGGGGCTGTTGATGTCGGTGGCTTCGAGCGAATCGATGAAGCCGAACAATTGCGGCCGATTGGAGCCGTAGAACTCGCCGAGCTCCTTGACGAAGGTGAGCACCGCCGGGCCGACCATGACGTGGTAGATCACCTCGGTCTCCGCGGGGATCTGCGGGAAATATTTAGTGAAGGAGGATTCCGTCGGGGGGATGGCGATCTGGGCGATAACCTCGGCGCCTTGCGCTTTCAGGGCCGGCGGCAGGTAGTCGCGATGGTCGTAGCCGAAGGCGAAATCGGGAAATATCTGCGTCACCTTCTTGCCGGCATTGGCGGCAATCCACGGCGCCATCGACTGGATCTGGCTCTTCACATCGGTGATGCCGGGCTGGAAGACGTAGCGGTTCAATTTGGTCGATGCGACATGGTGGCCTTCGCTGACAACAAAATAGGGCATCTTGGCCTCGCCGGCGGCCGGCGCCGAGCCGATGACGACATGCGAAAACAGCGTGCCGTAGACGATATCGGTCTTGTGCTGAGACGCGAACTTGCCGACGACTTCGGCGCCCCGGCTGGGATCGGTGCCGTCATCCTCGATGATCACCTCGACGGGTCGGCCGTTGATGCCGCCGGCATCGTTGATCGCCTTGACGGCAGCCGCTGTGGTCTTCTCGTACCAGCGGCCATAGGCGGCGCCGATGCCGGTGCGGTGCGACTGGAAGCCGATCTTGATCGGCGCCGAGCTCTGCGCCTGGCTGTAACGCACGAAACCCGGCGCGACGGCAAGACCGGCGCCGGCGGCAAGGCCCTTCAGCGCCGTGCGGCGGGTGAGAGCGGATCTGGAGAGATCGAAAAACCCATTCTTGTCAGTCACGGCAGTTCCCCTTGTTTTTGAGCTTTGACCAATGGCTGTAGCAGGCAGGCCACTCTTGTTAAGAGGGGCGAAAATTGCATGTGTACAAACTAAATCACCAAAGCTCTGACGTGGCAAGCGAGCTTTCCCCAAGGTTCGATTGACGGCCATCGCACACCTCGTTCATCCGGCGCTCGGCGTCGCAAGCAGCCATAGGCCGAGGACGGTGTAGGCGATCATCAGCACGGTGAGCGGGAACTGGCTGAGCGCGGCGCGAGCCGGAATGGCGTGCAGCCGCCAGGCCAAGCCATGGGCGACAAGCACAGCAAGCATGTGGCCGCCAATGATGACGCCGGCCTGGAGGTTCCACAGCCACCACGCCGAGCCGGCGCCGGCGACAACGCCGGCTTCAATTGACATGTCTGCGGTACCGAACAGGTTCCAGCCAAACGCAAACGGGTCGGAGAGAGCGGCAATTGCATATTGGCCGTCGACCAGCAGCGCCGTCAGATAATGCGCGAAGTGGTAGGCGAGCGCGATCGGTACGATCGACCAGGCCAAAAGCCCGGCGGCGTGACCGAGCGAATGGTTGCTGCCGGCAAGGTGCTGGCCAAGAAAGACGGCTAGCGCGAACACGGCCGCAAGCACGGCAAAGCTCAGCACAAGACCGAAACTGCCGATGCCGATCAAAGCGGTGCGTCCAGGAAACTCCAGCGGATTGATGCCGAACCAGCCTAGCCAGAAGAAGGTTTTCGACAGGCCGTCGAAGGACACAGACGACAGCGCAAGCAGCAGGAAAGCGACGCCGCTGAGCGGTAGCGGCGCGCCACCGAGCAGCCTGGCACCCGGCCAGCAGAGTTTGAGCCGGCCGCCTTCGTTGCGCTCGACGATGGCGAAGTGCGCTACCATGGAAAAGAACACCGTCAGGAACTCACCGCGCAGGCTCCAGTCGCGGTAGCCGAAGACCTGCATGGCGGCGAAGCTCAGCAGCCAGTAGAGGCCGGCGGCCCAGGCCAGCCGCGCCGGATCGTCGGGCGCAGGGTCGATCAGCTCGAACCAGGCGAAGGCGAAGAACAGCAGGAAAGCCGGCCAATAGCCGAGCCGTTGGGGGAGCAGATACGGCTGCGTTCTGCCGGGCAGGCGCGAGGCGACGCGGCATGGCCCGTACCAGGGGTTGAGCCACGACCAGAGATCGCCGGCGAGCCCCTGCAACAGAGCCAGGCCAACCCAGAGCAGCGTCCACACGGTCAGCGGCAGCGGATTGGAAAGCGGATCGCGGCTGCCGAACAGGCCGGCGGCAATCAGAATTGCAAAGCCGGCAAAGGATACCAGGCTGACGGCAGTCCGCGCGCCGTCGCCGAAGGTAAAAAGCGGCAGGCGTTTGCGCCAGAAGCGGTCGAGGGAGTCCGGCGGCAGTAGAGCCAGGACAAGGAAGCTGGCGGCAACCGCGAGCGCGCCACCGACGACGTAGTAGCCGGTGGGAAGCAGCAGGACATGGCCGCGGTCGGAGGCGTGGGCGAAGGCGGGCGTGGATGGGAATGCCAAGGAAGCGACGAGGCCGGGAAAGGGCCTGATTGCCGAAATGCAGCACTCTACAGCGCCCCCCTCTGTCCTGCCGGACATCTCAAGCGGGGAGATCGGCGGTTCCGCCGTCGGCTCTCCTTCTGCAACTTCAGCAATTGGCGAAAGCAGCAATGAGGGCGCAATCTCCCCCCTCGCGGGGGAGATGTCCGGCAGGACAGAGGGGGGCGCGAAGGAACTCATACTACGCAAGAGTTCCCCTACTTCACACCTTCACCAACTGCTCCACGCGGTCCTTCTGGCCGAAGATGCGCAAATAGCGCTCGATCTCTTTCTCGTCGCCTGTCGACTTGGCCGGATTGTCGGAAAGCTTGACCGCCGGCCTGCCGTTGGCTTCGGTGACCTTGCAGACCAGCGAGATGGCGTCTAGCCGGTTGGTCTCGGTCGGCGCGCAGCCCTCGAAATCGTTGGTCAGGTTGGTGCCCCAGCCGAAGGACATGCGCACCTTGCCGCGGAAATGGCGATAGGTTTCCTCGATGGTCTCGACCTCCAGCCCATCCGAGAAGATGAGCAGCTTCTGCTTGGGGTCCTTGCCCTTTTCGCGCCACCAGGAAATGATTTTCTCGCCGCCTTCGATCGGCGGCGCGCTGTCGGGGCGGAAGCCGGTCCAGTCGGCGACCCAGTCCGGTGCATCGCGCAGGAACGCCGCGGTGCCGAAGGTGTCCGGCAGTACGATCAGCAGGTTGCCGCCGTAGTAGCGCTGCCAGTCCTGCAGCACGTTGTAGGGCGACCGTTTCAATTCCTTTTCCGAATTGGTGAGCGCGGCGAACACCATCGGCAGCTCATGCGCGTTGGTGCCGAGCGCCTCGAGATCGTTGTCCATGGCGAGCAGCACGTTGGAGGTGCCAGTGAAGGCCTCGCCGATGCCCTCCTTCAACGCTTCGACGCACCAGCGCTGCCACAGGAAAGAATGACGGCGGCGGGTGCCGAAATCCGAGATGCGGATGCCGGGCAGCGCCTTCAGCCGCTCGGTCTTGGCCCACATCTTGGCCTTGGCGCGGGCATAGAGCACGTCGAGCGCGAACGGCCCGAACGCCCGCATGGCCGCGCGAGATCGAAGTTCATTGATAATTGCCAGCGCCGGGATCTCCCACAGCGTCGTGTACATCCACGGACCGCTGAAGGCGAGTTCGTATTGGCCGTCGCGCTTGGAAAGCTCGTATTCGGGCAGCCGGAAATTTTCCAGCCAGGCGAGGAATTCCGGTTCGAATATCTGCTTGCGGCCATAGAAGGTGTTGCCGCCGAGCCAGATCATCTCTTTCTTAGAGAAGCGCAAGGTGCGGGCATGGTCGAGCTGCTCGCGCAGCTCCGTCTCATCGATCTCCTCGGCAAGGCGGACCGAGGTGGTGCGGTTGATCAGCGAGAAGGTGGCGTCGACCTTGGGATACATGCCCCAGATCATCTGCAGCATCAGAAGCTTGTAGAAATCGGTGTCGAGCAAGCTGCGGACGATCGGGTCGAGCTTCCAGGTGTGATTGTAGACGCGCCGCGCTATATCGGTCTTTGCCATCGCTTAATGCGCCTTCGTTGCTCGCTCTAGCTTTTGTCTAGCGCAATTCCGGACGGAAAACCGCTGCGCACTTTTCCTGGAATTGCTCCAAATGCCTCTTAGCATCGAATTTTTGAACGCGCCTCCCGCTTTGCGGGCTGGCCCGACAAAAAGAAGCCCCTGCTGCAAGCGGCGCCTACGGCAGTTTCGGCCTCAGGATGCGGTCTTGGCGCCGACCACCTTGAGCGCCGGACGCTTGCGGCGAATGCCGATGCGGCCTGCCACCGGTGCGTCAGCGCGGCGGTCGGCCTGTTCTTTCTCGGCAAACAGCCAGTCGATGAACAATTGCACGATCGGCGCCGACCGCATCTCGTTGCGGCAGACGACGTAGAAATCGTCGACGGCCGGCACGGAAAGACTGAACGGGGCGACAAGCAGGCCCCTGGCGAGCAGTCCGCTTGCCGTCACCGTATCGCCGAGCGCCACGCCATGGCCGTGAACCGCGGCCTCGGTCGCCATCCGCGCATCGCCGAGATGATGGCGACGGCCGCGCTCGAGGTCCAGCGCGTCGGCGGCGGCCAGCCAGGTATGCCATTCGCGGCCGTCGTCGCCATGCAGGAAGACGTGATCGGCGAGGTCGCGGACGGTGCGGATCGGGCGGTTGTTGATCAGCGTCGGGCTGACCACCGGGAACAGTTCGAGGCCCGACCATTTGCGCATCCAGCAGTCGGTCCAGCTGCCGTCACCATAGTGCACGCAGACATCGATGTGCGGTGCGCGGACGTCCTTGGCATCATTGGATGGGATCAGCGTCAGCCTGATATCCGGATATTGCGAGGTGAAGCTGCCCAGCCGCGGGATCATCCACAGCAACAGTAGCGCCGGCACGCAGGATACAGAGAGAACGCCGGTGCTGGCCGGTCTCGTCATGCGCTGCGTGGCGGCGGCAATGCCGTCGAAGGCGGTTGACACCGCCGGCAGCAACTCGGCGCCGTGCGGCGTCAGCTTCACCCGCTGACCGGCACGCTCGAACAGCTTGACACCCAACGATTGCTCGAGCGCCTTGATCTGATGGCTGATGGCGCCGTGGGTGACGTTGAGCTCAGCCGCCGCCTTGCTCAGCGAGGCGTGGCGCGCCGTCGCCTCGAAGGCGCGCAGCGGGTTGAGCGGTGGCAAACGCTTGGCCATTTGGACCCTAGGTTCTGTGAGATTTTCTCACAGATAACACGCTAACAATATCAATTGATTTTTCAATGCAGCTACGGGACACTTTGCCCAGGCATTGCATCAACACGTGAAATCTGCAGGCAGCCGGCGGCTGCGGCTATCGAGGCCGCCGCCCGCGCGCCGCACCAGCCATGGAGGACCGACATGGGTTACGACCGCGGCAAGCTCGAAGCGTTGCGCCGCAAATACGGCGAGAGCCATGGCGGCGAAATGTTCGACCCGAAATTCCAGCGTGTCGCCGACAAGATCTTCTCCAAGACCGGCACGCGACTGGCGCCCTATTCCGGCATCCCGACCTTCCTCGCGGCGCCCTATCGTGAAATCGCCGCCGACAATCCGGATTTCGGCGATCTGCAGGTGGCGATGATCGGTGTGCCGATGGATCTGGGCGTCACCAACCGGCCGGGCGCCCGTTTCGGGCCAAGGGCGTTGCGCGCCATCGAGCGCATCGGCCCCTACAATCATGTGCTGGAATGCGCACCGACGCATGAGCTGAAGGTCGCCGACATCGGCGACGTGCCGTTCCAGAGCCGCTACCGGCTGGAGACCAGCCATGACGACATCGAACGCCGCACCAACCAGATCGTCGACGCCGGCGTCCTGCCCTTGTCTGTCGGCGGCGACCATTCGATCAGCCACCCGATCCTGAAGGCGGTCGGCAAGAAGGCGCCGGTGGGCATGATCCATATCGACGCTCATTGCGATACCAGCGGCCTGTTCGACATGACCAAGTTCCACCATGGCGGGCCGTTCCGCAACGCGGTGCTGGACGGC
Organism: Mesorhizobium sp. M0898; assembly: GCF_040319695.1. Taxonomy (NCBI): domain Bacteria; kingdom Pseudomonadati; phylum Pseudomonadota; class Alphaproteobacteria; order Hyphomicrobiales; family Phyllobacteriaceae; genus Mesorhizobium; species Mesorhizobium sp. M0898. Next base: position 151,043 of record NZ_JAMYOE010000008.1, read on the forward strand.
GTGCTCGACCCGAGCCGCACCATCCAGATCGGCATTCGCGGCTCGGCCGAATATCTGTGGGAGTTCACCTATGAGTCCGGCATGACCGTCGTGCATGCCGAAGAGGTGACCGGCCTCGGCATTCCCGCCATTATCGAGAAGGCGCGCAGGATAGTCGGCGACGGCCCGACCTATGTCTCCTTCGACATTGACAGCATCGATCCGGCCTTCGCGCCGGGCACCGGCACACCGGAAGTCGGCGGGCTGACGACGCGCGAAGTGCTCGAGCTGCTGCGCGGCCTGAAGGGACTCAACATCGTCGGCGGCGACGTGGTCGAGGTGGCACCGCAGTACGACGCGACCACCAACACGGCGCACGCCGGCGCGCAGGTGCTGTTCGAGATCCTCAGCCTGATGGTCTTCAGCCCGGCAATCACCGGCAAGGCGGGCTGACACGCTCGACCATGATCCCGAAAGTGGGAACCGGTTTTCGGAGAAGATCATGGTCCACCAGAGAATCCAAAGGCGACCGCCGCGCTGGAGCCGGCGGTTGCACTCAAAACAAACAAGCTTCCAGCAGGGGAATGACAATGACACTTCACATGAAACTCAAATCGTCCATCGCCGCCGTGCTGATGCTCGGCGCGACCGGTTTTGCTTTCACCACGCAGGCCGTCAATGCCGACGCGATCGACGACATCGCCAAGGCCGGCGCCATCAATGTCGGCATCTTTTCCGACTTCCCGCCCTTCTCCTCGGCCAGCGCCGACATGAGCATCAAGGGCTACGACATCGACGTGGCGCAATCCATCGCCGACCAGCTCAAGGTCAAGCTCAATCTGGTCAGCGTGACCGGCCAGAACCGCATTCCGTACCTGACCGACAAGCGCGTCGACCTGCTGATGAGCGTCGGCTACTCCAAGGAGCGAGAGCAGGTAATCGATTTCGCCGCCGCCTACGCACCCTACTACATCGCCGTCATCGGCCCGGCAGCACTCTCGGTCAAAGGCAAGGAAGACCTTGCCGACAAGTCGATCGCCGTCAATCGCGGCACGCTGGAGGACACCTCGCTGACCGAGGCGGCACCCGCCTCGGCCGACATCCGCCGTTTCGACAACTATAATTCCGTCATCCAGGCTTTCATCTCGGGCCAGACCCAACTGATGGTGGTCGGCAACGATGTCGGCGCCCAGGTGCTCGCCCGGCAGGAGGAACTGAAGCCGGAGCAGAAATTCCAGCTTCTCACCTCGCCCTCGCATATCGGCCTCAACAAGAAGGAAGACCGCCTCAAGCAAGCGGTCAACGATGCGGTCGCCAAGATGCTGGCCGACGGCAAACTGGACGAAAGCTCGAAGGCCTGGCTGAAGACACCGCTCGATCCCGCCAATCTCAAGGATTGACGGCCAGTGACCTATAGCCTCGACTTCGGCTGGCTTGCCGGGGCAACAGGGGCGATCGCGCGCGGCGCGGCCACGACGATCCTGCTGATCACTGTCACCACGCTGGCGGGAACGTTGCTCAGCATCCTCGGCGCGGCAGGGCGGCGGAACGGTCCGCTGCTGCTCAAGCGGGCGATCGGCGTCTATGTCGAGATGATCCGCAACACGCCGTTCCTGGTGCAGCTGTTCTTCATCTTCTTCGGGCTGCCCAGCATCGGCGTCAGGCTCGATCCGGTGCTGGCAGCCATGTTGGCGATGACGCTCAACATGGCCGCCTACACGATCGAGATCGTTGGCGCCGGGCTCGACGCGGTGCCGCCCGGGCAGACGGAAGCGGCACTGGCGCTTGGGCTCAGGCCGCGCCAGGTCTTCATCAAGATCGTGCTGCCGCAGGCGCTCAAGGTGATCTATCCGGCGCTGACCAGCCAGATCGTCATCATGATGCTGGAATCCGCCGTGGTATCGCAGATCGCCGTTCGCGAGCTGACCTATGAAGCCGACATGCTGCAGGCGCGCACGTTCCGGGCTTTCGAGACCTATTTCGTGGTGACGATGGTCTACCTCGCCCTGTCGATTGGGCTGCGCCGGCTGCTGGTCGGCGGCGGCCGCCGGCTTCTCGGAGCCGGCGTGTCATGATCGAATTCACCTTCTGGGACATTCTGCGCAACCTGCTGCTGGCGGCGCGCTGGACGGTGCTCTTGTCGCTGGCCGCGTTTGTCGGCGGGGCCGTGGTCGGCATGATCGTGCTGTTCTTCCGGATCGCCAAGAATAAATGGGCGCGCCGGTTTGCCTCCGGCTACATCGCGCTTTTCCAGGGCACGCCGCTGCTGATGCAGCTCTTCCTGATGTTCTTCGGCTTGCCGATGCTGGGCCTGCGCATCGAGCCGTGGACCGCGGCGGTGCTTGGCCTGACCTTCTTCGCCAGCGCCTATCTCGCCGAGATCTGGCGCGGCGGCGTCGATGCGCTGCCGCGCGGCCAGTGGGACGCCGGCGCCAGCCTCGGCCTGCACTATCTGCATGAACTCCGGCTGATCATCCTGCCGCAGGCGTTTTCGATCACCCGCGCACCGACCGTCGGCTTCCTGGTGCAGCTGATCAAGTCGACCGCGCTGACCTCGATCATCGGTTTCGAGGAGCTGGTGAGGACATCCAACGCGATCAACAATGCGACCTTCGAACCGTTCAAAGTCTATGGGCTGGTAGCGCTGATCTTCTTCGTCATGTGCTTTCCGCTGACGCAATACGCACGTTCGCTCGAGCAGCGGGCGGCGGCCCGCTGAGCGGGCGACCAGCAATTCAACGCCCGAATACCAGCGGCGGCGCGATCCTGTCACGCCGCAGCCAGCGCACCAGCAGGAGTGCCGCAACCACCGCCAGTCCCGACGACAGGCCGATCCAGATGCCGACGCCGTTGAAGCCGAAACGAAAGGCCAGCAGCACGCCGAGCGGCAGCCCGATGCCCCAATAGCCGATCGCGGCATAGATCATCGGCACCTTGGTGTCGTGCAGGCCGCGCAGCATGCCGCTGGCGACCGCCTGCGCACCGTCAAAAACCTGGAACAGCGCAGCAAAGGCGAGGAACGAGACGGCAAGCGCCACCACCTCGGCATTAGCCGGATTGCCCAGATCGATGAAGGCGCCGATCAAGAGATGCGGCCACAGGATCATCACCAGCCCCATCAGCGCCATGAAGGAGACACCGACGACATAGGCGGTCCAGCCAGCCCGGCTGACACCTTCCGGATTGCCGGCGCCGTGGGCAAGTCCGACGCGCACCGTCACCGCCTGGTTGAGGCCGAGCGGCACCATAAAGGTGACCGAGGCGATCTGGATGGCGATCGCATGGGCGGCAAGCGAAGCCGCATCGATCAGGCCCATGAGAAAGGCGGCCGCGTTGAAGATCGTCACCTCGAACGCCAGCAGGCCGGCGATCGGCAGGCCGAGCCGCAGCAGGCCCTTGAAGCGCGGCCAGTCGGCGCGCCAGAAGCGTCCGAACAGACGATAGCGCCGGAACTTCTTCTCAAGCATCACCACCATCGCCATGCCGGCGAACATCAGCGTGCTGGACAGAGTGGTGGCAAGGCCGGAGCCGGCGATGCCCATCGAAGGGATGCCGAGATTGCCGAACATGAACAGCCAGTTGAAGAAGGCATTGCAGGCGACGGCAACGAAAACGATGATCAGTGCCCAGCCCGGCCGCTCCAGCGCCGAAATGAACGAGCGCAGGACGATGTAGCCGAAAAAGGGCAGCACCGCCCATTCGAGCCAGCGCAGATAGATGCCGGCCTGGTGCGCCAACGCCGGTTCCTGACCCATGGCCAGCAACACGCTCTCGCCGTGCCAGAGAAGGGCCCATACCGGAATGCAAATGAGGATCGCCAGCCACAGACCCTGGCGCACGGTGCGGCGCAGGTCGCGCACCGAGTGCCGACGGCGGCCGAGCTCGGTCGCCATCATCGGCGAGGTCGCCAGCATCAGGCCGAGCCCGAAGATGAGCGGCATGAAGTAGAGGTTGGCACCAAGCGCACCACTGGCCAGCGTGTCCGGCCCCAGCCGTCCCATCATCATGACGTCGGTAGCGGTCATCGCGGTCTGGCCGAGATTGGTCAGCACCATCGGCCAGGCGAGCGCCAGCATCGCCCTGATTTCCCGACGCCAAAGGTTTTCCGGCGCGCGAGCGTCGGCTTCGATCGCAGACATTCTAGTTTTCCGCCTATCCGATTGCGGCACGTCGGCAAAAGCCGGAAGCCGCGTATCAGCGCGGAAACGGCCATGATCGGCCGGATTCCGCATTACGGCGAGTTTGTCTATGAAATAGGCACCGGTGGCAAGAGGCTGACTTGCGGAAGGGTTAAGCCAGTCAGCTCCATGCAGGCTGTTGGAGAGGCTATGGAAGCCGCTATGGTCGCGGCAGATCCATTTGAAAGGCAGCCTGATGAGCACGTTTCCCGAAATCTATCTGGTTCGGCATGGCGAGACGGAATGGAGTGCGTCCGGAAAACATACCGGCCGAACCGACATACCGCTGACGCCGGTCGGCGAGGAAGCGGCAAGGCGGATCGCTGAGCGGCTCAAGGGCCTGTCCTTCTCGGCGGTGTGGTCGAGCCCGTCGCAGCGCGCCTTCAACACCTGTGCGCTGGCCGGCTTCGGCTCGTCAGGCGTGAAGAAGGACGATCTGGCGGAGTGGGATTATGGTGCCTATGAGGGATTGACCACCAAGCAAATCCTCGCCGAGCGCCCCGGCTGGCGTCTTTTTCGCGACGGCTGCCCGAGCGGCGAGTCCGCCACGGATGTCGGCTCGAGGGCGGACCGGATCGTCAGCCGGTTGCGCGAGGTCGGCAGCAATGTCCTGGTCTTCTCAAGCTCGCATTTCCTTAGAGTGCTGGCCGCACGCTGGCTCGGCCTGCCGCCGCAAGCCGGCGCGTTTTTCGTGCTGGATACCGCCAGCATAAGCGTGCTCGGTTATGAGCACGACCTTGACGAGCCGGTCATCCGGCGCTGGAACCAGAGATAGCAACCGATCCGATTTATCGGATCGCGTCCAGCGCCTGCCTTTGCCTGTGCATTTCGAGAAACACGCGGTAGTCGCGATCGAACCGGCCGGCGGCAGCCGGATTGGGCTCTCGCGTCCTGCCGCCCTGTTGCATGGCGACGCAGGCAGCGTTCAAATCGGGAAAAAGCCTGGCCGCGGTGGCGGCAATCATGCCGGTGCCGAGCAGCACCGCCTCGTCCGCCAGCGGCTCGACCACCGTGCAGCCGGTGGCATCGGCATAGAGCTCCATCAACAGCGGGTTCTTGGTGTGGCCGCCGGTGACGTGCAGCGTGTCGATCAGATAGCCGTTCTCGTTCAGCGCTTCCAGCACATGACGGACGCCAAGCGCGACGCTGACGGCGGTGCGCCAGTAGAGCTTGCACAGACTGTCGAAGGAGGCATCCAGCGTCAGCCCGCTGATGACGCCGACGGCATGCGGGTCGGCGAGCGGGGAGCGGTTGCCGTGAAAATCGGGCAGTACGTGCAGCCTTGCGGCGAGGTTGTCGCCCTCGGCGGCGCGCAGCTCGGCGACGCGGCGGGCAATTCTGGCATGCATGGCGGCATCCGGCTCGCCGCCAGCGCCATGCCAGCGGATGATGTGGTCGAGCAGCGCGCCGGTGGCCGACTGGCCACCTTCCGACAGCCACAGGCCGGGAAGGGCTGCGCCATAATATGGGCCCCAGACACCGGCGAAAGGCTGCGGATCGGTCGACATCGCCATGACGCAGCTCGACGTACCGGCAATCAGGGCCAGATGGCGACCGATGTTCGTTGCGTCACCGGCGAAACCGCCGAGCACGCCAAGCGCGCCGGCATAGGCATCGATGACGCCGGCGCCGACCCGGCATTTTTCGGTGAGGCCAAGCTCCGTCGCGGCTTGCGCGCCGAGCGGGCCGATATCGGCACCGACCGGGCTTGCCTTTTCCGGCAGGTTGCCGTGCTCAAAGATATCGCCGAGCCCGACGGCTTCGAAGAAGTCGCGCCGCCAGCCGGTCGCTTCATGGGCTAGATAGGTCCATTTGGCGGTCAGCGTGCATTGTGAACGGGAGAGCGAGCCGCTTGCCTTCCAGGTGAGGAAGTCGGTGAGGTCGAATAGATAGCCGGCTTCGTTCCATGTTCCGGGCAGGTTGCGCTTCAGCCACATCAGCTTCGGCGTCTCCATTTCCGGCGACATGACGCCGCCGATATAGTCGAGCACAGCGTGGCCGCTTTCAGTGCATTCGTCGGCCTCGGCAATTGCGCGGTGGTCGAGCCAGACAATGGTGTCCCAGCGCCTTTCACCAGTGACGGACACGCTGAGCTGGCCGCCATGCCGGTCTCGCACCACCAGCGAGCAGGTGGCATCAAAGGAGATGCCGACGATATCCTCGGCCCGCACGCCCGCCTTTTCGCGGGCAGCGCGGACGGCCATGCACACCGCCGACCATATATCCTGCGAATCGTGCTCGGCATGATCGGCCTTCGGCTGTTGCATGGCGATCGGGTGCTCGGCGCGGCCGAGCAAGGCGCCACCGGTGTCGAGAATGCCGGCACGAGCGCTTCCGGTGCCGACATCGACCGCGCAAACGAAACTGTTGGTCAAGGTGTTCTTGCTCTCGCTCCCAGGCCTGCAATCAGATCGGGCAATTGCAGCATGTCAGCGAATATAAAGTCCGGCTCACTCGACGCAAGCCGCGCTTTCAATGCCGGGTTGCCGGTGTGCGAGCCGCCGGTGAAGGCAAGGACGCGCATGCCGGCCGCCCGCGCCGCTTCGATGCCGGCCGGGCTGTCCTCGACGACGAGGCAGTTTCGCGGGGCCGCTCTCATTTTATCTGCTGCATGGAGAAAGAGATCGGGCGCCGGTTTGCCCCGCGCCACCATGGCGGCGCTGAACAAATGCGGCTCCAGCAGCCCAAGCAACCCGGTGACGTCGAGCGCATAGCGGATGCGTTCCAGGGTGCCGGAGGAGGCGACGCAGCACGGTACGCCGAGCCTCGGCAGGACCTGTGCGATACCTGGCATCGGTTTCAGCTCATCGCGGAATCTGCGCATCAGTTCGGAGCGCATCTCGGTCAGATGCTGCTCGGTGAGATCGAGCCCGAAGTCGCTTGCGAGGATTTCGCGGACGCTCTTCATGCTCTTGCCGAGGAAGTGCTCGTAGGCAATGTCCTCGCTGACGTTGCCACCGGCAAGCGCGATCATCTTCAGCAATGCCGAGACGGACAGCATCTCACTGTCCACCAGCACGCCGTCACAGTCGAAAATGACCAGTTCAGGCGTCATCGCGCTGGATCGGCTTCAGAGGTCGCCGGCGAGATAGCGCGTCAGTGTCGCGCGCGCGCCGTCCGCCCACAGCAGTCTCAGCGCTTGGCCGAAGGCTTCAGCGAACGGCGGCGAGCGGCCGACATCGCCATAGATGTCCTCCATGGCAAGCCAGGCGGCAGGCATGTCCCTGGCCGCCTTGGCCGTCGCCTGCAACCGGCCCCAGTTCGGGTCGTTGGGCTCGGTGACGGCACCGGAATCCGTCGTGCCGAAGCAGTAGCGACACCAGAGCGCCGATTCCAGCGCAAGGCCGGTGACACTTTTGCCAGCCTTCAGCCGGTCGGTGATGGTCGGGATGATGAATTTCGGCTGGCGGTTGGAGCCGTCGAGGCAAAGCCGGCGTATGGTGTCGCCGATCTTCGGATTGGAGAAGCGGTGCTCGATGAGCTGGTAGTAATCTTCGAGGTCGGTGTCCGGAACCGGCGGCACGGTCGGGATGATTTCGTCATGCTCGAGCTTGTCGAGGAAGCCGCGTACCAGCGGCTCCTGCATCGCCTCATGGACGAAATGGATGTCCATCAGCCCGGCCGGATAGGCGATGGTCGCATGGCCGCCATTGAGGATGCGGATCTTCATCAGCTCATAGGGCGCGACGTCGCTGACGAACTGCACGCCGACCTTTTCCAGCGGCGGGCGGCCGTCGGTGAAACGGTCCTCCAGCACCCATTGCTTGAACGGTTCGCAAAACACCGGCCAATTGTCGTCGAGGCCGAACTCACTGGAGAGAATGCCGCGCTCGCGGTCGGTGGTGGCCGGCGTGATGCGGTCGACCATGCCATTGGGAAAGGCAACGTTCTCGCTCACCCAGTTTGCTAAACCTTCGTCGATCAGCCGCGCAAGGCCGATGACGCCATCTGAGGTGACGTGGCCGTTATGGGGGATGTTGTCGCAGGACATGATTGTGAAGGGCACGATACCGTCGGCGCGGCGGCGCAGCAGCCCGGCGAGGACGAGGCCGAAGACGGTCTTCGGCGTCGCCCCCGGCTCAGCGTCGGCAACGATGTCGGGATGTGTCGGATTGAAGACGCCGGATGCCGGATCGATGAAATAGCCGCCCTCGGTAATGGTCAGGGAGACGATCTTGATCGCCGGATCGGCAAGCCGCTCGACGATTGCGGCCGCATCGCCCGGCACCAGGAAGTCGATCATGACGCCGGTGACGCGCGCGCTCATATGGCTGCTGTCCTGCTCGACCACGGTGGTCAGCCAGTCCTGCTCCTGCAACTTGCCGCGGCCGACCTTCTCGCCCTCGAAGACGCCGGCGCCAACAATGGCCCAGTCGTGGCCGACACCCGAATTGAACAGGTCGTCGAGATAGACGGCCTGGTGCGAGCGATGGAAATTGCCGACGCCGAAATGCACGATGCCGGCCTTGAGCGCGGCGCGATCATATTTCGGGCCGGCGACCTTGGGCGGCAGCTTGGCGAGGATGGAAGAAGAGAGTTTCACGGTCATCTGCTTTTACCCTTTAGCGGGACGGCTCTTCCCCCCCGCGGAGGAGACGGGGGGAAGAGCGCCTTCGCCCCCTCAACTCATCCACTGGCCGCCATCGACATTATAGGTCTGGGCGACGATGTACTCGGCCTCATCGCTGGCCAGGAACACCGCCATGCCGGTGAGGTCTTGCGCCGTGCCCATGCGGCCATAAGGCACGGCTTCGCCGACCAGCCTCTTCTTCTCGCCCCTCGGCCGGTTCTCGAACTTGGCGAACAATGCATCGACATGGTCCCAATGCTCGCCGTCGACGACACCCGGGGCGATGGCATTGACGTTGATGCGGTGTTTGATCAGGTCGAGCCCTGCCGACTGGGTGAGCGAGATGACCGCCGCCTTGGTGGCGCAGTAGACGGCGACCAGCGCCTCGCCGCGGCGCCCGGCCTGGCTTGCCATGTTGATGATCTTGCCGCCCTTGCCGCGGGCAATCATCGAACGGGCGGCGGCCTGCAACGTAAACAGCGTGCCGGCGACGTTGACCGAAAACAATTTGTCGTAGCTTGTCTTGGTGATCTCGACGATCGGCGCCAGGTCGAACAAAGCAGCGTTGTTGATCAAGATATCGAGGCCGCCGGCCCTGGCTTCGACCGCCTTGACGGCCTCATCGATAGACGCGAGATCGGTGACGTCGAGGCTTACCGCGTAGGCGTTGCGGCCGATTTCCGAAGCCGTCTTCTCGGCGGCTTCGAGATTGATGTCGCCAATCGCGACCGTCGCCCCTTCGCGCATGTAGGCTTCGGCAAACGCCCTGCCGATGCCGCGCGCCGATCCGGTAATCAGCGCCGATTTACCCCGGAGCCTCATTGCAGCATCGCCTTCCCGTCGGCGCCGAAACGATGCAGCTTGGCCTTTTCCGGCGTCAGGTAGATCGTATCGCCATGATGGGCGGCCAACTCGCCGTCGGCACGCACCGTCAGCTGCCCGACACCATCCGCCTGGACGTGCAAAAACGTGTCGGAGCCGAGATGCTCGGCAACCCCGACCGTCGCCTTCCAGTCGCCTGACGTCTTCGAAATGTTCATATGCTCCGGGCGGATGCCGACTGTCTTGGCGCCATATTTGGCGGCCGGCGCGCCTTCGATCAGGTTCATCTTCGGCGAACCTATGAACCCGGCGACGAACAGGTTCTTCGGCGTCTTATAGAGCTCCATCGGCGAGCCGACCTGCTCGATATTGCCGGCATTGAGCACGACGATCTTGTCGGCCATGGTCATCGCCTCGATCTGGTCGTGGGTGACGTAGACCATGGTTGTCTTGAGCTGGTGATGCAGCTCGCTGATCTCCAGCCGCATGGTGCCGCGCAGCGCCGCGTCGAGATTGGACAAAGGCTCGTCGAACAGGAAGGCCGACGGCTGGCGCACGATGGCGCGGCCGATGGCGACGCGCTGCCGCTGGCCGCCGGAGAGCTGGCCGGGGCGGCGGTCGAGGTAGTTGGTGAGGTTCAGGATCCGCGCGGCGTCCTTCACCTTCTTGTCGATGGTCGCCTGGTCCTCGCCCGCCATCTTCAGCGGGAAGGCGATGTTCTTGGCCACCGTCATGTGCGGGTAGAGCGCATAGGACTGGAACACCATAGCCAGCTTGCGCTTGGCCGGCGCCTCGCCGGTGACGTCGCGACCATCGATGATGATGGTGCCGCCGCTGGTATCCTCGAGACCGGCGATCAGACGCAACAGGGTGGATTTGCCGCAGCCCGACGGGCCGACGAAGACGACGAACTCTCCGTCCTCGATGACCAGATCGAGGCCGGGGATGATGGACGTCGCCCCGAAGGATTTGGAGACGTTCTTGAGCGTGATGTTTCCCATGGTTTCCTCCCCCGAAGGGCTATCTTTTCGTTTTGCGTCAGGCGATGCCCGCTACTTTACCGCACCGAATGTCAGGCCTCGGACCAGCTGCTTCTGGCTGAACCAGCCCATGATCAGGATCGGCGCGATCGCCAGCGTCGAGGCGGCCGAAAGCTTGGCCCAGAACAGCCCCTGCGGGCTGGAGAAGGAGCTGATGAAAGCGGTGAGCGGCGCGGCCTCGGTGGTGGTCAGCCGGATCGTCCAGAACGCCTCGTTCCAGGCGAGAATGATGTTGAGCAGCATGGTCGAGGCGATGCCGGGGACCGCCATCGGCGTCAGCACGTAGATGATCTCGTTCCAGAGCGATGCGCCGTCCATGCGCGCCGCTTCCAGGATCTCCCCCGGGATCTCGCGAAAATAGGTGTAAAGCATCCAGACCACGATCGGCAGGTTGATCAGCATCAGCATGACCATCAGGCCGATGCGGCTGTCGAGCAGACCGGTATCGCGGAAGATCAGATAGATCGGAAACAGCACGGCGACGGCCGGCATCATCTTGGTGGAAAGCATCCACATCAGGATGTCCTTGGTGCGTTTGCCCGGCGAAAACGCCATCGACCATGCCGCCGGTATGGCGACGAGCAGAGCCAGGATGGTCGAGCCGACCGACAGGAACACCGAGTTCAGGAAGAATTTGAAATAGCCGTTCTGCGCCTGGACCTCGGAATAGCTCTCCGTGGTTCCCGACGGGAACAGGTTGAAGCCCTGGATAGCCTCCTGCTCCGACTTGAACGAGGTGATGATCGTATAGAGGATCGGGAAGAAGATCAGCAGCGCGACGATCCAGGCGGCCGCGGTAGCAATCGTCTTGTGCTGGGTGGTGACTGCACGTGCCATCTTATCCTCCCTTATTTATCCAGGTTCTTGCCGACAGCGCGCATGGCGAAGAAGGCAACGATGTTGGCGAGAATGACGGCAATGATACCGCCGGCGGACGCCTGGCCGATTTTGAACTCCAGCAATGCCTTCTGATAGACGAGGAAGGGCAGGTTGGTGGAGGCGTAACCCGGGCCGCCGTTGGTGGTGACGAGGATCTCGGCATAGACCGACAGCAGGAAGATCGTCTGGATCAGGATGACGACGGTTATGGCGCGCGACATGTGAGGCAGCGTCAAATAGATGAAGCGGCTGATGAAGCCGGCGCCGTCCATTTCGGCGGCTTCCTTCTGCTCGACGTCGAGCGACTGAAGCGCGGTCAACAGGATCAGCGTAGCAAACGGCAGCCATTGCCAGGCAACGATGATGATGATCGCCAGGAGCGGGTGCTGCCCGAACCAATCGATCGGCTGCCCGCCGAAGAAGCGCGCAATATCGGCGAAAACCCCGTACTGCGGATGCATGATCATGTTCTTCCAGACCAGTGCTGCCACCGGTGGCATGACGAAGAACGGCGAGATGACAAGGATGCGGACGATGCCCTGTCCCCACATCGGCTGATCGAGCAGAAGGGCGAGCAGAATACCGCCAATCACCGTGATCAAAAGCACGCTGACGACGATGGTGAGCGTGTTGAGGATCGACTGCAGGAATGCCGGGTTGGAATAGAACAGCGCGTAGTTCGAAAACCCGACGAAGCCGTCGCGCATCGGATTGAGCGGGTTGTATTGCTGGAAGGAAAACCACAGCGTGAATGCCAGCGGCACAATCATCCAGACCAGCAGCAGCACCACGGATGGCGCCATCATGAAACGGGCAAGCGAACGGGTCTGCTGAGTAGCCATGACGGTCACCCTTCGAGGTCGGCCAAGTTTTTCAGCGGTGTGAAAGCTGGCCGCCCGAACTGGGATTCGGGCGGCCGTTGCCGGTCGCCATTGGCAACCGGCACCGGGAGGAGCTTACTTGATGTAACCGCCTTCGGTCATCGTCGCGGTGGCGGCGTCCTGCGCCTGCTTCAAGGCATCGTCGACGCTCGACTGGCCGGCAAGTGCCGCCGAGAAGAGCTGGCCGACGGTGGTGCCGAGACCCTGGAACTCAGGAATGGCGACGAACTGGACGCCGACATAAGGCACCGGCTTGACGGTCGGGTGCGTCGGATCGGCGGAGTTGATCGAGTCCAGCGTCATCTTGGCGAAAGGTGCTGCCTTCTGGTATTCGGGATTGGCATAGAGCGACGAGCGCGTTCCCGGCGGAACGTTGGCCCAGCCTTCCTTCGAGGCGACGAGCTCGGCATAGTGCTTGCTGGTTGCCCAGGATACGAACTTTTGAGCGGCGTCGGCCTTCTGCGTGCCGGCGGGGATGGCTAGCGACCATGCCCACAGCCAATTGCCGCGCTTGCCGAGGCCATTGTCCGGCGCCAGCGCATAGCCGACCTTGTCGGCGACGGTGGAGTTCTTCGGGTCGGAAACGAAGGAGGCAGCGACGGTAGCGTCGATCCACATGCCGCATTTGCCCTGCTGGAACAGCGCCAGGTTTTCGTTGAAACCGTTGGACGACGCGCCCTCGGGGCCGTCGGCCTTCATCAGGTCGACATAGAACTGCAGCGTGTTCTTCCATTCGGGCTGGTCGAATTGCGGCTTCCAGGTCTCGTCGAACCAACGCGCGCCGAACGAGTTCGACATGGCGGTCAGGAAGGCCATGTTCTCGCCCCAGCCGGCCTTGCCGCGCAGGCAGACGCCGTTCACGCCGTTGGCGCGGTCGGTCATCTTGTCGGCGGCCTGCTTGATGAAGTCCCAGGTCGGTGCATCGGGCATCTTGAGCCCGGCCTTTTCCATCAGGTCCTTGCGGTACATGACGAAGGAGCTTTCGCCGTAGAACGGGGCTGCGTAGAGCTTGCCGTCGACCGACAGGCCGCCGGCTATGGCCGGGATGATGTCCTTGACGTCGTAATCGTCGCCGAGCTTGTCGAGCGGCAAAAGCCAGTTCTGCTTGGCCCAGATCGGCACTTCATAGGTGCCGATGGTCATCACGTCGTACTGGCCACCCTTGGTGGCGATGTCGGTGGTGACGCGCTCGCGCAGGACGTTTTCCTCGAGCGTGACCCACTGCAGCTGGACGTCGGGATTCTTGGCGGTGAAGTCGTCGGTCAGCTTCTGCATGCGGACCATGTCGCCATTGTTGACCGTGGCGATGGTGATGGATTCGGCATGCGCGGCGAAAGCGAGGGCGCTGGCCGAGAACAGGCCTAGGGTGAACGTGCGAAGTTTCATCAAAATTCCTCCCATAAACCAAGATGAGCATTTGCCTTGGCTGTGAGCAATTACTCACTTGCGATGAATTATGTCAAGTCGGATTCGTTGCTGCAGCGCAGCACGCCGGGTCTCGTGCAGCGGCAAGCCTGGGACGGTTGCGGCATGCCTGACGAAGGATTCGGCCGGGCTGATTGGGCCCGGCGCTTTGCTATCGGGCTTGCTGGGATTCAGCCTACTGGCAAGCGATCTCGCTCAGGATCCAATCGCGGAAGGCGCGGATTTTCGGCACGTTGCGTCGTGCCGTCGGATAGACCAGCCAATAGGCGTGGCCGTCGTCACCGACCAGATCAAAGGGCTGGATCAGGCGGCCGTCGGCAAGTTCGGTCTTGAACAGCGCCTTGGTAACGATCGCCACGCCGTGGCCGGCAATCGCGGCATTGGCCTCGTAGGCCTGCGCGCCCATGCTGGTGCCGGGACGCTTGGCCAGCTCCTCGACCGGCAGGCCGGCGGCGGCAAACCAGTCCCGCCACCAGATGTCACCCGGGTCGAGGATCGGCAGCCGCAGCAGGTCGGCCGGCTCCTTGACGCCGCCGATGCTTGCCGCGAGCTTTGGACTAAGGACCGGCGTGAAATCGGCCCTGAAAAGCATATGGGTCTCGACGCCCGGCCAGTTGCCGCCGCCGGAGCGGATGGCGATGTCGATATCCTCTCTGGCAAAGTCGACAACCCTGTTCGAAGTATCGACGCGCACCGCCAGCGACGGATGCGCGACCTGGAATGAACCGAGATGCTGCGCCAGCCAGTTGGAGGCAAATGTCAGCAGCGTCGAAACGCAAAGCAAGCCGTCGGCGCCGGTGCGCGCGGCGGCATAGGCGCCGCTCAACAGCGCGAACGCCTCGCTGACCGCGGGCGCCAGGCGCTGGCCGGGTTCGGTCAGCACGATCTGTTTTGGCTGGCGCAAGAACAGGGGCGCGCCGATGCGCTCCTCCAGAAGCTTGATCTGATAGCTTGCCGCCGCCTGCGTCATACCAAGCTCCTGGGCGGCCTTGGTGAACGAGAGATGCCGCGCCACCGCCTCGAACACCCGGATCGCCTGAAGCGGAGGAAGCTGCGAAACCAGCTGTCGTGAATTGAGCTCCGGCATAAGCCCTCCTTATGGGCAGTGATCGACGTTTGATTGGCGGCACCGGCCGGTCCTACCGATATTCCGTATTGTAGATCAATTACGCCTAGAGATAGCGAAGGCTGACGATCATGACCACAATACAGGAAAAGCTGCTTCTTGCTCCAGCCCATGGCTGGTTTTCACGGCTGGCGCGGGGATTGGCAAGGCACGCGGCGCGGAAACGGGCCTATCTCGACGTCCGGGAACTGCCGCCGCATCTGCAGCGCGACATGGGCTTTCTCGACGGCAACGATCCTTGCGGCCGGCACCAGTAGTGACGCTCGTTTTATCGGGGATTCAGATGCGTTTCGATTTCACATGATCGTTTCCGACCGCCAGCGGCTCGGAGATCATGCGCCCGCCAGCAAGGCGGCGGCGGTCCGCTCATCGGTGATGAGGCCGTTGACCAGCCGCCGGTTGACGGCGGCGAAGATGCCCGGCAACTTGCGGTCGCCCATGGCAAGCGCGATCACCAGCGACTTTTCGCGCGACGGCAGCGGTGCCGACGACACCCGATCATTGGTGATGCCCTCGATCATGCGGCCGTCACGATCGAATACCCAGCCGACGATCTCGGCGACGCCGCCGGCCTTCTGCAGCGCCTTTAATTCACCCTCCGAAATAAAGCCGTCCTCGTAAAGCGGCGCCTTCGGGCCGAGATCGCCGATGCCGACAAAGGTGACGTCGGCCTCGGCCGCAAGCGCCAGCGTCGGCTGGATCATCGGCTGGCTGAGCAGCATCTCGCGCTCCTCGGGCGAGGAAGCGATGACCGGCAAAGGCATCGGAAACGAACGCGCCTTGACCCTGTCGGCCATGGTGAAGATGACGTTGTAGAAGGCCGCCGAGCCGTCCGGCGAGATGTTGCCGGTCAGCGATACCACCTTGTGCTGCGGGCATTCCATCGGCGGCAGTTGCTCGATCGCGGCCTTCAGCGTGCGGCCCGTGGCCCACGCCCTGACCCTCCGCACCCGCCCCCCCCGCCGCCCGTCCATAAACGCCGCCCCCGCCCACGCGGCCCC
>NZ_JAMYOE010000009.1:0-164714 GCF_040319695.1 Mesorhizobium sp. M0898
GCCGGCCCCGGATACCGGATCTCCCACGCCGGGCATCTGAGCTTGCAGCAGCTCAAGGTCATGTCGGCGATCGAACAGTGTCGCACCGCTGCATTGGGTGGTCATGTCGAAGCCTGTGCGGACTGCGGCCAATGGCGGATCGCCTATAACAGCTGCCGTAACCGGCACTGTCCCAGGTGCCAGGGCGCGGCCGCGCGTACATGGCTCGCCGAGCGCGAAGCCGACCTGCTGCCGGTCGGCTACTTCCATGTCGTATTCACGCTGCCGGCCGAAGTCGCCGAGATCGCGTTCCACAACAAGGCGCTGGTCTATGACCTGCTGTTCAAGGCGGCATCGGAGACGATGCTGACCATCGCCGCCGATCCGAAGCACCTCGGCGCGCGCATCGGCATCACTGCCGTGCTCCACACATGGGGCTCGGCAATGACCCACCATCCGCATGTCCACATGATTGTGCCGGGCGGCGGCATCGCGCCGGACGGGAGCCGCTGGATATCGTCGCGCGCGGCCTTCCTGCTCCCGGTCAGAGTACTGGGCAAGTTGTTCCGCCGCCTGTTCCTCACCCGGCTGATCGCGCTGCACGACGCCGATCGGCTCGCCTTCTTCGGCACCCTTGCTCGTCTCATCGAGCGGCAGGCCTTCCTGCGGCACCTGTCGCCGGTCCGGAACAAGCGCTGGGTGGTCTATGCCAAGGCGCCCTTCGCCGGGCCGGAAGCGGTGCTCGCCTACCTGTCGCGCTACACGCACCGGGTCGCGATCTCGAACCGCCGCCTGATCGCCTTCGACGAGGCTGGAGTCACCTTCCGCTACAAGGACTATCGCCGCGATGGTGTCGAGCGCCAGCGCGCCATGACGCTTGCCGCCGACGAGTTCATCCGCCGCTTCCTGCTCCATGTCCTGCCGCGTGGGTTCCACCGCATCCGTCACTATGGGCTGCTCGCCACCTCCGCCCGCAAGGCCAGCCTCGCACTCGCGCGCGAACTGCTGAACGTCGATCTGCCGCCCCAAGACGACACTTCGGAAGAACCGGCTGACGTCCGCCGGCCTTGCCCTTGCTGCGGCGGGCGCATGGTCGTCATCGAGAGGTTCGAACGGTGGTGCCAGCCTCGTGCACCGCCTGCCTCAAGGGCGCCGAACCGGGAGAACGCCCCATGACCCGGCATGGACCGTTTGTCCACACGGCCGCGCCACGCTGGCGCCGGTCAACGGGATGTTATGTGCACGTTGCCGTGACGCCGGTCGTCACGCACACCAATCCCGTCGGAATCAACGCTACAGGCTCTGCGACCTGGCCCGGAAGCCGCTTCCACGACATGCCCACCGCGTCCTATGCGGAAGTTCGCGACAGGCGCTGGCACACCCCGAAACACAAATCCCCATAGCTCACCGCCTGCGGCCCGCGGGTTCCTGCATCAGAGACTTTCGTACGCCTGACGGCACCCGAAACCCTTCAGCAATGTCGGCCGTTAAAGTTAGTTGTGCCACCGCCTTACAGCGGACATCACCGGCGATCGCGCTTGAGGACGTAGTTGCGCCAGGAGCGGTCATTCGATGTTCTGCCGTTGAACGGCTTCATTCGCCAGTTTAGCGGAAATTGGGCGACAGCATGGTTGCCTCAACAGGGAAGTTCGAAACCCTCTTGGTCCGCGGATCCCGCTGATTGCACGCTGCCCGTGCGATATTCTGCAAGATAGCCACCCAACCAACGCCGATAGCCGCATTGCTCTCGACAAGAGCACTCCTGCCGCAGACCACCTAGCTGGCAGACACTTGGCTGATCCCGGCATCGACCCAGGCGCGCGTCTGCTCAAGCACTTCATCCGACAGCGCGGGATCGTCGATCGCCCGGGCGAGGATTACTGCCCCCACCATCGCTGCCCAGCTTCCGATCGCCGTGCGGCGTCTGTCTGCCGGATCCAACTCCGGGAGCGCCTTGCCGATACGGTCGATCTGCGATCGTAGGCCTTCCGTCATGGCCGAGCGTGCAGCCGGGGTCTGATGGCGGATGGCTGCGGCAAGGCCCGCCGTCGGGCAACCGCCGGCGCAGTTGTCGCGATGCCGGGGCGAAAGATAGGAACCTACATAAGCGCGAAGATCGCCCCCTCCGCCTGAGTCCGCGGCGAGGACGTGGGCAAGGGTCTGCGCGATCAGGTCGTCCTTCGAACTGAAATGGCCATAGAAGCCGCCATGGGTGAGCCCGGCGGCCTTCATCACTTCCGCCACGCTGACCGCGTCGAACCCCTTCTCGCGAAACAGCCGGCTGGCCGCATCCAATATCCGGTGACGGTTCTCCGCCATCTGCTCTCGACTGACCTTCATTTCAAAATTCTCCGTCGGCCCCGTTGACATTTACATGATGCCCATCATATTTAGCCGCAATCATGATGATCGTCATGAATATAGGTTCCATCAGAGAAAAGAGCAATGCCATGACCACCATTCCATCAGTCCTCATCACCGGCGCCTCCACGGGCATCGGAGCTTCCTATGCCGAACGGTTCGCCCGCCGCGGACACGACCTCGTGCTCGTTGCCCGTGACGTGGCACGAATGGAGGCACTGGGAGCCCGGCTCCGTCAGGAAACTGGCGTTGCGATCGACATCATCCAGGCTGATCTTACGCAGCCTGCCGAGCTTGCAACGGTAGAGACGAGGCTGCGCGATGACGCCCGCATCGGGATTCTCGTCAACAATGCCGGAACAGCCATCGGCGGAAGCTTCATCGAGCAGAGTACCAATGACGTCGCCCGGCTCGTTGCGCTCAACACGACCGCGCTTCTGCGACTTGCCAGCGCCATCGCCCCGCGTCTTGCGAAAGCTGGCGAAGGGTCGATCGTCAACATCGGCTCCGTGGTCGGCCTGGCGCCGGAGTTCGGCATGACGGTCTACGGCGCAACCAAAGCCTTCGTGCTGTTTCTGTCGCAGGGGCTCAGCCTCGAGCTCGCACCGAAGGGTGTCTACGTCCAGGCCGTGCTGCCCGCCACGACGCGTACGGAGATCTGGGACCACGTCGGCGCCGACATCAACACGCTCTCCAACGTGATGGAGGTGGACGATCTGGTTGATGCGGCGCTGGTCGGCTTCGACCGCCGCGAACCGGTGACCATCCCGCCGCTTCCCGATGCCGGGCAGTGGGATGCGCTTCAGGCCGCGCGCCAGGCCATGCTTCCGAATTATCGGAACGAACATCCCGCCGAGCGGTACCGCAAGGTCGCCTGAGCACCAACGAAACCATTTGATAACGACCTCGTCGCGGCGGGGACAAACAAGGTGACCTATGACCAACAAAGCACTTTTTGAGCCTTATTCTCTCGGCTCGCTGACGCTCTCCAATCGTATCGTCATGGCGCCCCTCACGCGCAATCGCGCTGGCCCGGGCTTCGTTCCGGGCGACCTTGCCGCCGAGTATTACGGCCAGCGGGCCTCCGCCGGCCTGCTGATCTCCGAGGCCACGCAGATCTCGCGGCAGGGACAAGGTTACCAGGACACGCCCGGCATCTATTCTCAGGCTCAGATCGACGGCTGGCGAAAGGTCACGACCGCGGTGCACGCCAAGGACGCGCGGATTTTCCTGCAGCTCTGGCACGTCGGCCGCGTCTCGCACGTCGATCTGCAGGAGAACGGCGCCGCGCCCGTCGCGCCCTCGGCAATCCGGGCCGCGACCAAGACGTTCGTGAACAACGGCTTTGTCGAGGTTTCGGAGCCCCGCGCGCTGGCGCTCGACGAGCTTGCGGGGATCGTCAACGATTTCCGGCAAGCAGCCGCGAACGCCATTGAGGCCGGCTTCGATGGCGTCGAGATTCATGGCGCCAACGGCTATCTGCTGGACCAGTTCGCCAAGGACGGTGCCAATGTCCGCACGGATGCTTATGGCGGATCGGTCGAGAACCGCGCCCGGCTGATGCTGGAGGTTGCGACTGCGGTGGTCGAGGAGATCGGCGCAGAGCGCACCGGCATCCGGATTTCGCCCGTCTCGCCCGCCAACGGCGTCTCGAGCAGCGCCCCCCAGGCGCAGTTCGACTATATCGTCGATCAACTCGATGCTTTGGGCATCGTCTATATCCATGTCGTCGAGGGCGCCACGGGCGGATCGCGCGATGTCGCGCCGTTCGACTTCGGATCGCTCCGCCGGCGCTTCAACAATACCTATATCGCCAATAACGGCTATGACCTCAACCTCGCGGCGTCGCGGCTCGCCGAGGGCAAGGCGGACCTCTTCGCCTTCGGGCGCCCGTTCATCGCCAATCCCGACCTTGTGGAACGGCTGAAGACGCGCACGCCGCTGACGGAGTTCAACTCGGCGACGCTCTATGGCGGCGGCTCCGCTGGCTATACCGACTATCCCGCGATCGCCGCCTCAAGCCGCCCATGAGCTATCGGAGGGCGGCGCCTGCGAGGCAGCCATCCCACGTGACAGCAGCGCCTCAGGGCATCTCTCTGGCGCTCCGCTCGAACTGGTGTCCAAACCCAGGGATTCAGGAGGGCCATGGAGGGCTATAGCATAGACGTTAGCTCCTCTGGTCCGCCCAGGACCAGCCAGGCGAGATTCGTAGCACGTCGTACGTTCGCTTTACCGGCGCAAGCGGACCCGTTCACCGTGATTTCGACTGTCGTGAATGGGTCAGATCGCGTCGATGCATGGGGGCGCCTGAACGTCCGCTTCTCACATTCCAAGCCTCCAAGCCTCCAAGCCTCCAAGCCGCAAGTCCGCTTCCGTGCCCCGAACAAGACGTTCATCGAAGCGCCGCAGAACGTCCGCTATTTGCGCTACCTGCTCGATCCGATCGATGAGACGAATGGCACCTCGGCCATTCTCGGGAGCTAGCTGATTAGCCTCGGCGGTGATTCCGAACCGAAGGTCAGCGCCGCAAGATGAAACCGGTTTCGGAAAAGATCTAACAGGAAGTACCGGGCCCTGGTCAGACCGGCCGCACCAGAACGTGTTTCTTCTTGCCGAGCGACAGTTTCGCGACGTTTTCCGGGCCAAGGTCCTGCAGCGTCACCATCCTGCGATCGTCGGCCACGAGCTGGTCGTTGAGGCGCACGGCGCCGCCCTGGATATGCCGCCGTGCCTCGCCGTTGGACCCGGCCAGCCCGGCGGTGACGAACAGCGACAATATGCCGACGCCGGCTTCAAGATCGGTCCTGCCCACCTCGACGGTTGGCAGTGTTTCGGCGAGCGCCCCTTCTTCGAACGTCTTACGCGCCGTTTCGCTGGCCTCCTCCGCCGCCTCGCGGCCATGCAGCATGGCGGTGATTTCGGTGGCGAGGATCTTCTTGGCTTCGTTGATCTCCGAGCCGCCGAGCCGTTCGAGGCGTCCGACCTCGGCGAGTGGCAGGGTCGTGTAGAGCCTCAGGAAACGGCCGACATCGGCATCCTCGGTGTTGCGCCAGTATTGCCAGAACTCGTATGGGCTCAGCATCTCCGCATCGAGCCAGACCGCGCCCGAGGCCGACTTGCCCATCTTGGCGCCGGACGAGGTGGTGAGCAGCGGCGTGGTCAGCGCATAGAGCTGCGCGCCTTCCATGCGATGGCCGAGATCGATGCCGTTGACGATGTTGCCCCACTGGTCGGAGCCGCCCATCTGCAGCCGGCAGCCGAGGCGCTTGTAGAGCTCGACGAAGTCGTAGGCCTGCAGGATCATGTAGTTGAATTCGAGGAACGACAGCGACTGCTCGCGATCCAGCCGGAGCTTGACCGAATCAAAGGCCAGCATGCGGTTGACCGAAAAATGCCGGCCGACATCGCGCAGGAAATTGACGTAGTTGATGTCCATCAGCCAGTCGGCATTGTTGATCATGACGGCGTCGTTGGGGCCGCCGCCAAATTTGAGGTAGGGCGTGAAGTTGCGGCGGATGCCGGCGAGATTGTCCTCGATGTCCTGCGGCGTCAAAAGCTTGCGCGCCTCGTCCTTGAACGACGGATCGCCGATCATCGAGGTGCCGCCGCCCATCAGCGCGATCGGCCGGTGGCCGGTCTGCTGCAGCCAGTAAAGCATCATGATCTGGATCAGCGACCCGGCATGCAGGCTCCTGGCGGTGGCGTCGAAGCCGATATAGGCGCTCACCGTTTCCGTGGCGAAAAGCTGGTCGAGGCCGGCATCGTCCGAGGTCTGGTGGATGAAACCGCGCTCGCTCATCGTGCGCAGGAAATCGGATTTGAAGGCGGACATTTTCTTTCCCGAAAAGCTTCCGGCCGAACGCGGCTCGGCTATGCATGAAGGCGGGCGTTTAGCACTCAAGCGCGATCAGCAAAAGTGGAATCCGGTTTTGCGACACCCTCTTGCCTTCTCCCCTTGTGGGAGAAGGTGGATTGGCGCGCAGCGCCAAGACGGTTGAGGGGTGTTGGACGGAGTGCCGTCGTTGCCAAGCTGGAACACCCCTCATCCGACCGCGCTTCGCGCGGCCACCTTCTCCCACAAGGGGAGAAGGGAGAACCCCAAGCGTGCGGCCTGCTTGCGTCATTGTTTCGGCTGGCGTAATGAGGCGCCGCGCCAGCGGGGCTCTTCCACTGGACCGCGCGGCATCGATCGAATGCCATATCCTGTGACAGAGTCGAGATGCCGGAGATATCCATCGTCATTCCTTGCCGGAACGAGGCGGCGAACCTGCCGCTTCTGCTCGACGAGATCGGCACTGCCATGGCCGGGCGGGACTTCGAGGTCATTGTCGTCGACGACGGCTCGACAGACGATACACCTTCGGTGCTTGCCGCAGAGGCAGCGCTTCGCCGGTTTCCGCTGCGCCATCTCAGGCATGAAAAATCCGCCGGCCAGTCGCTCTCGGTGCGCTCAGGCGCCTGGGCGGCGCGCGGCGATATCGTCGCCACCATCGACGGCGACGGCCAGAACGACCCCTGTTATATCCCAGTGTTGATCGACGCGCTGCGGCAGGCTGGTCCCGAAGTCGGGGCCGCGCAGGGACAGCGTCTGAAGCGCCGCGACAGCAAGATCAAGCAACTGGCGTCGCGTTTCGCCAACGGGCTGAGAAAAGCCATCCTGCACGACGAGACGCGGGATACCGGCTGCGGCCTCAAGGCGATCTACACCGACATTTTGCGGAAATTGCCGTTCTTCGACGGCACCCACCGCTTTGTTCCGGCGCTGGTCATCCAGGAGGGCTACCGCGTCGTCCATTGCGATGTCGTCGACCGCTCCCGCCGTCACGGCAAATCGAATTACGGCATCTTCGATCGCGGCCTGCAGGGCGTGCTCGATCTTGCCGGCGTCTGGTGGCTGCGCCGCAGGCGCCGCAGAATGCCCAAAGTAGAGGAAATCAGGCATGGGTAACGTGCTTCAGGAATTGGCGACCTGGCTTCACGATGTTTTCGTCAAGCAATTCGATGCCTGGGTTCTGCTCGGCTTCGTCGCCCAGTTCTTCTTCACCATGCGCTTTCTGGTGCAGTGGGTGGCGTCGGAAAAGGCCAAGCGCAGCGTCGTGCCGATCGCCTTCTGGTTCTTTTCGCTGTTCGGCGGCGGCCTGCTGCTGATCTACGCCATCCAGCGTCAGGATCCGGTGTTCATCGCCGGCCAGGCCATGGGCCTGTTGATCTACATCCGCAATCTCTGGCTGATCGCCAACGAGCGCAAGGCGGCGATGACCAAGGTCGATTGAGTCCGCGACCGGCCTGAACCGGTCGAGCAAGCAATCCAGATTACTTGCCGTCCAGCCCGCCGTAAGACCTTACCAGCCGGACCATGTCGGCCGAATCGGCAGTCTCGCTCTCGAGCCCCTCGGCGACACCGACGCGGTCAGCGGCCGGGCGGTTCTGGCTGACTTTCCATTTGCCGCTGATTTCGGTGATTTCGATCTCCAGGCCGACGATGCCTTTGATCTGCGAGTGGATGAAGGGTGCCGGCGCGTCGGTCACCGCCCACGGCGCCGAGCGGCTGCCCTCCTGCGACATCGTCAGATCGGAAATCTGCTCGGCCAGCCAATCCTGGTTTTCGATCACCGTGACGCTGCCGCGCACCTGGACGATGGCGTAGTTCCAGGTCGGTACCACCTTGCCGGTTTCACGCTTGGTCTCGTACCAGGACGGCGTCACATAGGCATCGGCGCCCTGGAAGACGACCAGCACCGGCGCCGGGGGATTGTCGGCCAAAAGCCGCCATTGCGGATTGGCTTTGGCCAAATGGGCGCGCAGCCTGCCGTTCGGGGGCACATCCGCGTCAAGAAGAAAGGGAATCGCGTTGGCGACCGGCCCCTCGACGCCGTTCGACACCAGCAGGCCAAGCGGATGCGCCCGGATCAGCCCGTGCAGGACGTCCGGCCGTGTTTCCTGGAAGTGAGGCGGTTGGTACATCGCCGATTATCTCAGCCGCTTCGGCCGTGGGTCGGACAGTTCCCCGGCCAGCCGGCGATCCAGGTAGTCCGCGCATTCCTCGATCAGAAGCTCCGCATGGTTGGCAAAGAAATGGTTGGCGCCGGGCAGGGTCTTCTGGGTGATGGTAATGCCCTTTTGCGTGTGCAGCTTGTCGACCAGGCCCTGCACGTCCTTGGGCGGCGCGACCTTGTCGGCGTCGCCGTGGATGATCAGGCCGGACGACGGGCATGGCGCCAGGAACGAGAAATCATAGGTATTGGGCTGCGGCGCGACCGAGATGAAGCCCTCGATCTCCGGCCGGCGCATCAGAAGCTGCATGCCGATCCACGAGCCGAACGAATAGCCGGCAACCCAGCAACTCTTGGAATCCGGATGCAGCGACTGCACCCAGTCGAGCGCCGCGGCGGCGTCGGACAATTCGCCGGTGCCGTGGTCGAACTCGCCCTGGCTGCGGCCGATGCCGCGGAAATTGAAGCGCAGCGTGGTGAAATTGCGCTTCTGGAACATGTAGAAGAGGTCGTAGACGATCTTGTTGTTCATCGTCCCGCCGAACTGGGGGTGCGGGTGCAGGACGATGGCAATCGGCGCGCTCTTTTCCTTCGAGGGCTGATAGCGACCCTCCAGGCGGCCGGCCGGACCGGTGAAAATGACCTCAGGCATGAAATACTCCACTTGGCATAAATTGCGCGGCGCCCGGAACAACTCTTCCTCTGGCCCCAGTCTTCCCTAGGCCTTGACGCAGGGCGAGCGTCTTTCTAGAAGCTAGTTTAGAATTGTTCAAAACTGGGCGGCCAAAAATTGTGGCTCGGCCACCCGCGCCGCAAGCCGCGTAAATAGGACGTCTTGCCTTGCAATTTCAAGGAAATAACGCGCTATCTTCGCGGAACGGCTTTTGAAGGGACCAGTTGGACGGAAATGGCCGGAGCACGCGCCTATCTCGACTACAACGCCAGCGCGCCGCTGCTTGCCTCGGCGCGCGCGGCGGTGGTGGCTGCGCTCGACGTTGCCGCCAACCCGTCCTCGGTTCATGCCGAGGGCCGCGCTGCACGGCGGCTGATCGAGGACGCCAGGCGCGACGTGGCGCGACTGGTCAACGCCAAAGCCGAGCATGTCGTATTCACCTCCGGCGCGACGGAAGCGGCCTCGACGCTGCTGACGCCGGACTGGCAGATGGGGCGCGGCGCTGTCCGTATGAGCCGGCTCTATGTGTCCGAGGCCGATCATCCTTGCCTGCTGAACGGCGGGCGTTTCCCAGCGGCGCAGGTGACACGGATCGGCGTCGACACCGACGGCGTCGCCAGGCTCGACGTTTTGGCCGAGGCTCTCGCCCAGCATGACAAGGCCGAAGGCTTGCCGCTGGTGGCGATACACGCCGCCAACAACGAGACCGGCGTCATCCAGCCGGTTGGCCGCATTGCCGAAATCGTCAAGGCGGCGGGTGGCATCCTGGTTGTCGATGCCGTGCAGGCGGCCGGCCGCATTCCGCTCGATATGTCAGCGGGTTACGCAGACTATCTGATTCTCTCGTCGCACAAGATCGGCGGACCCAAGGGCGTCGGCGCCATTGTCGCGGCGTCGGACCTGATGATGCCAAAGCCGCTGGTCAGCGGCGGTGGCCAGGAAAAAGGCCATCGCGGCGGCACCGAAAACCTGGCGGCGATTGCCGGGTTTGGCGCGGCGGCGCGAGAGGCGTCTGCCGGCTTGCAAACGATCGAAACGGTGCGGCAGCGTCGCGACGAAATCGAGGCGATCGTGAAAACGCTTGTTTCGGACGCCGAAATCTTCGGGACCGGCGCGCCAAGGCTTGCCAATACGACATTCTTCGCTATTGCCGGCATCAAGGCCGAGACGGCGCAGATTGCCTTCGACCTGGCCGGTGTGGCGCTGTCGGCCGGATCGGCCTGTTCGTCGGGCAAAGTCGGGCCGAGTCACGTGCTGAAAGCCATGGGTTACGGTGACGGCCTCGGCGCGTTGCGCGTGTCCATCGGCCACGCGACCAGCGCTGAAGACATTGAGCTGTTTCGTTCGGCGCTGGCGACGATCGTCGCGCGCCAAGCCGGTAAGGAAAAGGCAAACAGCGAAAAGGCCGCCTGAGCGCGGCAACGGAACGTTTGGGCCTTGCGGCCTGGTAGAGCCGTGCGTTCGAATTTGGCCGGGTGAATTTCCGGCATGAACGCACTATATGAAACGTACGCCGCCTCGGGTGCCTGATGGGTGCTCGTTTGCGGTGCCATAGTTTGAAAACTGCCGGGCCTTGACCCCGGCGTGGATGGAGAACGCTGATGCCTGCTGTGCAGGAGACGATCGATCGAGTTCGAAAGATCGATGTCGACCAGTATAAATACGGATTCCAGACCGAAATCGCGATGGACAAGGCCCCCAAGGGCCTGAGCGAAGACATTATCCGCTTCATTTCGGCGAAGAAGGACGAGCCGTCCTGGATGCTGGAATGGCGCCTGGAAGCCTATCGCCGCTGGCTGACGCTGGACGAGCCGAAATGGGCGCGCGTCCACTATCCCAAAATCGATTTCCAGGACCTCCATTATTACGCCGCGCCCAAGAGCACGCCGGGGCCGACTTCGCTCAGCGAGGTCGATCCCGAACTGCTGAAGGTCTATGAGAAGCTCGGCATTCCGCTCAGGGAACAGGAAATCCTCGCCGGCGTGCAGAAGACCGATGCGTCGGAGCTCGAGGAAGCCAGCGACAACGTCTACAAGTCGGGCCGCGTCGCCGTCGATGCGGTGTTCGATTCCGTCTCCGTCGTCACCACTTTCAAGAAGGAGCTGGCGCAGGCCGGCGTCATCTTCTGCTCGATCTCGGAAGCCATCCGCGAGCATCCGGAGCTGGTGAAGAAGTATCTCGGCTCGGTCGTGCCGACCTCCGACAATTTCTACGCAACGCTGAATTCGGCCGTGTTCACCGACGGTTCGTTCGTTTTCGTGCCCAAGGGCGTGCGCTGCCCGATGGAATTGTCGACCTATTTCCGCATGAACGAGAAGAATACCGGCCAGTTCGAGCGCACGCTGATCATCGCCGAGGAGGGGGCTTACGTCTCTTACCTCGAAGGCTGCACGGCGCCGCAACGCGACGAGAACCAGCTTCATGCCGCGGTGGTCGAGCTGATCGCGCTCGATGATGCCGAGATCAAATATTCGACGGTGCAGAACTGGTATCCCGGCGACGCCGAGGGCAAGGGCGGAATCTATAATTTCGTCACCAAGCGCGGCGACTGCCGCGGCCATCGCTCGAAGATTTCGTGGACGCAGGTCGAGACCGGTTCGGCGATCACCTGGAAATATCCGAGCTGCATCCTGCGCGGCGACGATTCCTCTGGCGAGTTCTATTCGATCGCCGTCTCGAACGGCTACCAGCAGGTCGACAGCGGCACCAAGATGATCCACCTCGGCAAGAACACGTCGAGCCGCATCATCTCCAAGGGCATCGCCGCCGGCTACTCGCAGAACACCTATCGCGGCCAGGTCTCGGCCCACCGCAAGGCGACCAACGCCCGCAACTTCACCAATTGCGACTCGCTGCTGATCGGCGACCAGTGCGGCGCACACACCGTGCCCTACATGGAAGCCAAGAATTCGACGGCGCAGTTCGAGCATGAGGCCACCACCTCGAAAATTTCCGAGGACCAGAAGTTCTACGTCATGCAGCGCGGCATCCCGGAAGAAGAGGCGATCGCGCTGATCGTCAACGGCTTCGTCAAGGACGTCATCCAGCAGCTGCCGATGGAGTTCGCGGTCGAGGCGCAGAAACTGATCGGGATCAGCCTCGAGGGGAGTGTTGGGTGAGTTAACTGGAACGGCGATCATGGATTTGTTCAAGCGGATAGAAGGCTTGATATTTGCCGTTCTGATGCTCTTGCTGACATTGGCTGTTGGTGGTGCTGTGATGGCGTTGATAGGCGCAGTGTTTGGCTTGAGTTCGACAAAAAGTATTGGTGGTTCGATTGCAGGCTTAAGCGCGGCTGGGTTTTTTGGCTGGATGTTGGTCACCAGCAAGTTTGTACGCCCTTTTCGAGCTTTTAGAAAAGTTCCGTCGCAGGCCGGGCACCGCGAACAAGAAAGTGGAAAATAATGCTTGAAATCAGAAACCTCCATGCCCGTATCGTCGATGACGGCACCGAGATCATCCGCGGCCTGAACCTGACGGTCAGGGCCGGCGAGGTCGCCGCGATCATGGGGCCGAACGGCTCGGGGAAATCGACGCTGTCCTATATCCTCGCCGGGCGCGAGGATTATGAGGTCACCGAGGGCGACATCCTCTATAACGGCCAGTCGATCCTCGAAATGGATCCAGCCGAGCGCGCAACCGCCGGCATCTTTCTCGCTTTCCAGTATCCGATGGAGATACCGGGGGTGGCGACGATGGAATTCCTGAAAGTGGCGATGAACGAGCAGCGCAAGGCGCGTGGCCAGGAACCGCTGAAGATCCCGGAATTTCTCAAGCGCGTAAAGGAAGCTGCCGCCTCGCTCAACATGGACATGGCGATGCTGAAGCGGCCGCTCAATGTCGGCTTTTCCGGCGGCGAGAAGAAGCGCGCCGAGATCCTGCAGATGAAGCTGCTCGAGCCGAAGCTGTGTGTCCTCGACGAGACCGATTCCGGTCTCGATATCGACGCGCTGAAGATCGTCGCGGACGGCGTCAACACGCTGCGCTCGCCGGACCGGGCCATCGTCGTCATCACCCATTACCAGCGCCTGCTCCAATACATCGTGCCGGATACGGTACACGTGCTCTACAGGGGTCAGGTGATCAAGTCGGGCGACAAGTCGCTGGCGCTCGACCTCGAGGCCAATGGCTATGCCGGCGTGATCGGGCAAGCCGCGTGAGATGCCGGAAGGCAGGACGAAACTGATGAATATGCACACGACACCCCAGCGAACATTAGCTGAAACGGCACTGATCGACGCCTTTGGCGAGCGGCTGTCGCTACTGCCCGGCGACGGCGCGGTGATGCTGAAGCGCGACGACGCCATCGAGGCGATCAAAAGCGGCCTGCCGACGCGGCGCATCGAATCCTGGCACTATACGGACCTGCGCCGGCTGCTGACCTCGGTGCCGGACTTCGATCCGGCAGCGGTTGCGAAAGCCATTGCGCCGATCGTCGAAGGCTCCAGCGTTTTGCCGGTGCTGAACGGCGTGTCGAGTACGAAACTGCCCGGTATCAAAGGCGTTGCCGTGCAGCGCCTGTCGGAGAAGCTGACCGACGGCAGCATCGCCCCGGGGCTGGATTCCTATGGCAGCGACGATGCCATCGGCGCGCTCAACACCGCCTTTGTCGCCGACGGCTATTTCGTCGACATCGCCGACGGTGCCCAATTGGAAAAGCCGATCGAATTGCAGAATTTGCAGGCCGGTGGACAGACGCATGTACGCCTGGCCGTCCGTGTCGGTGCCGGCGCCAAAGCTGTCGTCGTCGAGCGCCAGGCAGGCGAGGGGGCGGCGCTGGTCAGTTCGGTCAGCCAGCTTGTGCTTGGCGAGGGCGCCGAAGTGACCTGGCTCATCGTGCAGGAGCAGCCGGATACGGCGACGCATCTCGCCCAGTTCAAGGCGCATCTCGGCAAGAATTCGAAACTGACGCTGTTCGTCATGAATGCCGGCGGCAAGCTGGTGCGCCAGGAGGTCGTTGTGAAGACGACCGGCGAGGGCGCCGAATTCACCTTGCGCGGCATCAATCTGCTCGCCGGCGACACCCATACCGACGTCACCATGGTGCTCGACCACGCCGTACCGCACACAGCCTCGACCGAAGTCATCCGCAACGTGGTGACCGGCAAGGCGCGCGGCGTCTTCCAGGGCCGCATCAACGTCCACCAATATGCGCAGAAGACCAACGCCAAGATGGCCTGCAACACGCTGCTTCTGTCGGATGACGGCGAGTTCTCGACCAAGCCGGAACTCGAAATCTTCGCCGACGACGTCGTCTGCGGCCATGGCGCGACCGTCACCGAGATCGACCACAGCCATCTGTTCTACCTGATGGCGCGCGGCGTCGACGAGAAGACCGCGCGCGGCCTGCTGGTCAAGGCCTTCGTCGCCGAAGTGATCGAGGAACTGGACGACGAGGCCATCGTCGAGGCGCTGGAAGCACGGCTCGACGATTGGTTTTTGACGCACGGGTAGAGGTGACTGAGGGGTTGGTGCCAACACCCCTCATCCGTCGCCTTCGGCGCCACCTTCTCCCACAAGGGGAGAAGGAGAGGCGCTCTTCCTTCTCCCCTTGTGGGAGAAGGTGGCCGAGCGAAGCTCGGTCGGATGAGGGGTGCTGGACGGAATGAGGCGGTGCCTCGAGAGAGCTTGTAATGGACCAGAAAGTCGAAAACATCCCCTACGACGTCGAGGCGATCCGCCGCGACTTCCCGATCCTGTCGCGGCAAGTCTACGGCAAACCGCTGGTCTATCTCGACAATGGCGCCTCGGCGCAGAAACCGCAGGCGGTGCTCGACGCCATCCAGCACGCCTATTCCCAGGAATATGCCAACGTCCATCGCGGCCTGCATTTCCTGTCGAATGCCGCGACCGACGCCTATGAGAACGCGCGCAAGATAGTGCAGAGATTTCTGAATGCGCCGAGCACCGACAATATCGTCTTCACCTCCAACACCACGGCGGCGATCAACACGGTTGCTTATGGTTTCGGCATGCCGAACATCGGCGAGGGCGACGAGATCGTGCTGTCGATCATGGAGCACCATTCCAACATCGTGCCGTGGCATTTCATCCGCGAGCGGCAGGGCGCCAAGCTGGTCTGGGTGCCGGTCGACGATCTCGGCGCCTTTCACATCGAGGAGTTCGAGAAGCGGCTGACCAACCGCACCAGGCTGGTTGCCATCACCCATATGTCGAACGCGCTGGGCACGGTGACGCCGATGAAGGAGATCGTGCGCATCGCGCACGCGCGCGGCATTCCGGTGCTGGTCGACGGCAGCCAGAGCGCCGTGCATATGCCGATCGACGTGCAGGATCTCGACTGCGATTTCTTCGTCTTCACCGGCCACAAGGTCTATGGCCCGTCGGGCATCGGCGTGCTCTATGGCAAGAAGGATATTCTGGAGCGCATGCGCCCGTTCATGGGCGGCGGCGAGATGATCGAGGAGGTGACGCAAGACATCGTCACCTACAACGATCCGCCGCACCGTTTCGAGGCCGGCACGCCGCCGATCGTGCAGGCAATCGGGCTTGGTGCCGCGCTCGAATACATGGAAAAGATCGGCCGCGAGCGCATCGCCGCGCACGAGGCCGATTTGAAGGACTATGCGCATCAAAAACTGCGCGCCATCAACTCGCTGCGCATCTTCGGCGATGCGCCCGGCAAGGGCGCCATCATCTCGTTCGAGCTGCAGGGTATCCATGCCCATGACGTGTCGATGGTCATCGACCGGCAGGGAGTGGCGGTCCGCGCCGGCACGCATTGCGCCCAGCCGCTGTTGAAACGCTTCGGCGTAACATCCACATGCAGGGCGTCGTTCGGCATGTATAATACCAGGGCCGAAGTCGATGCTTTGGCCGATGCGCTGGAAAAAGCGCGAAAATTCTTCGGGTGACGATCATGGATGATGCCAGCCACACCGCCGAGACCAATTCGGAAGCGACGACCAATGCGGCGGTTTCCGGATCGACAATCCCCGCCGACGAATTGGCGCGGCTGACCGACGACATCGTCTCGGCGCTGAAGACGGTCTACGACCCGGAAATCCCGGCCGACATCTACGAGCTCGGCCTGGTCTACAAGATCGACATCGAGGACGACCGCTCGGTCAAGATCGACATGACGCTGACCGCGCCGGGCTGCCCGGTGGCCGGCGAAATGCCGGGCTGGGTCGAAAACGCCGTCGGCGCCGTCGAAGGCGTCTCCGGCGTCGAGGTCAACATGACCTTCGACCCACCCTGGTCGCCCGACCGCATGTCGGAAGAGGCGCAGGTGGCGGTGGGCTGGTACTAGCATCCGACCAGACAGAGGCTGGCGCACTTGCGCCGGGTACAAAACTTCACCATTTTAGGTGAGGAATCATTCGGCAGGCCTTGAACCTGCAAAGAATGGAGAAGGAAAGACATGGGACGCTTCGCCGTCATCACGATGACCGAAAAGGCTGCCGACCGGGTGCGCGAGATCGTCGCGACCCGTGAGAATGCGCATGGCATTCGCCTTGGCATCAAGAAGGGCGGCTGCGCCGGCATGGAATATACGGTCGATCTGGTGACCGAGCCGAACACCAAGGACGACCATATCGAGCGCGATGGCGCCCATGTCTATGTCGCGCCGGAGGCGGCACTTTTCCTGTTCGGCACCGAGATGGATTTCGAGCAGACGACACTGCGAACCGGCTTCACCTTCCGCAATCCGAACCAGAGCTCGGCCTGCGGCTGCGGCGAATCGGTCGAATTGAAGCCGGCTGATCTGAAGGCACTGGCCGAGGCGCGCGAAGCAAGCGCGGCTTAGCGTCTCTGGTGATGAGTGCCGAGGCATATCGCTGGCGGTGTGCCTGTTGCGGTCAGGAATATACCGGGCTTCCAACAGATATGGCGTTCGGTGCGCCCGTGGACACGGACACGCTTGACGATGCCGCTCGAGCGACCTTTCGTAAGAATGAAGATTTCTGCGAGGTGCGCCGTGCGTCGGGGGTAACAGATCGGTTTGTTCGTTGCTTGCTGCCTCTGCCAGTGCCTCAGCTATCCAGCGAGTTCTGTTTCGGCGTATGGATGTCGCTCTCGGAAAAAAGCTGGAATCTATACCGAGATGGATATGACAGTGGCAGTATGAAGAAGAACTCTGTTTTGGATATCTGATGCACAACATTCCTGAGTATCCCGGCTCGTTGCATCTGCATGCCAATGTTGTATTTCAGCCCGGTGATCAGCGTCCGAAGGTGTTTCTGCATGATGCAGATCATCCCTTGGTTGCGGCCCAACGCAGTGGGGTGGATGTGGCGCAGATAGAGCGCTGGGTGGCTCTCACGCACCGACCTAAGGCCGGGAGCAACTAATCCACCCACATCCCCGTTCGCTTGTGCCAGTCTGCGATCGACTCCTCCGGGTAGACATCGAAAACCTTGTCGCCCTTGCCGATATCCGGCTCGACCCAGTTCGCCTTGTATTTCAGCATCAGATGCACCTTCTCCGGCGGCTTCGGCAGGTCTGTGTCGATCGCCGAGGCGAAGGGGTGCACCAGCTCCGGCCAGGTCGGATCGTAGAGCCAGAGTGCCGTCCCGCATTTCGTGCAGAAGTTCCGCTCGCCGGTCGAGGTCTCGCGTTGCGGGTGCTCGTCGTCCTCGATCTCGGCGCGGTAGACGCCGAGATGGCGCTTGCCCTGGATTTTCAGCGTCTCGTAATCGGCGCCGAGATTGATGGCAAAACCGCCGCCGCCCTGCTGCTTGCGGCAGATCGAGCAGTAGCACAGCATGAACGGCACCGGCGTGTGGCTTTCCACCTCGAAACGCACGGCATTGCACCGGCAGGACCCTTTGAGCAGAAGCGGCATGAGAAACTCCGACGAAAGTGATTTGCACTTTGTCAGGATGGCGCCGGTTGCGGCGATGACAAGGGGAAATCCGGGTGACATGATCGCCGCATGGACAACGAGCGCATAGAAGAGCTTTTCGAAGGCCTCGGCCCGGTCAGCATCCGCAAGCTGTTCGGCGGCAAGGGCATCTATTTCGACGGCGTCATCGTCGCCATCGTCATCGGTGGCGAATTGATGCTGAAGGCCGACGCCGAAAGCGCCCCGGATTTCGAAGCGGCCGGCTGCCGGCAATGGACCTATACCGGCTCGCGCCACGGCAAGCTCGTGTCGATGCCCTATTGGAGCGTTCCCGACAGCGCGTTCGACGATCCCGACGAGATGGCGATCTGGGCGCGCCGCGCCTACGA
Organism: Mesorhizobium sp. M0898; assembly: GCF_040319695.1. NCBI lineage: Bacteria > Pseudomonadati > Pseudomonadota > Alphaproteobacteria > Hyphomicrobiales > Phyllobacteriaceae > Mesorhizobium > Mesorhizobium sp. M0898. The sequence goes on from NZ_JAMYOE010000009.1 coordinate 18,205, forward strand.
GGCAGGACGGCGCGCCGGCAAATAGGCTGCGTCATGCTTCGGCAATTCCGGGCCGCACTTCATGCCAGCTCCCGCGCCTCGGGCACGAGCGCCAGCGCTTCGGCAAAGCCAGCGCTGGTGAAGGCGGCACTCTCGACGACGAGCATCGCTGCGGCAATGCCTTCGCGCAGTGCCGCGCGCAGCGTCAGGCCGCGCAGCAGGGCAGCGATCGTGGCGCCTGCCAATGCGTCGCCGGCGCCGGCAGCATCGGTCCGCTTTTGCAGCGGCGGTGGCGAGATCGAGAACGCGCTCAATTCGTCGAAACCGAGCACTGGTTCGTCGCCGGCGGTGATCACGCCGCTTTTCAGCCCGGCGCGTCTCAGGCCGTCGACGATGCCTTGATCGATTTGGACGCCGGCGAGCACGCCGGCCTCGTGCCGGTTCATGAAGGCCATCGCCAGACGGTCGAGCACCGGCGTCAGCCGCGCCGCTTTGTTGGGCGAGACCGCAAGCGCAAACACCGGCTTGCCGGCGGCGAGTGCCGCTAGCCGCTCCAGCGCGGTCGACGGCAGGTTGGCGTCGCACAGCACCGCGTCGGCCGAACCGATCGCTTCCCGCACCTTGGCACGGCGGATCTGCTTGGGAAGCGCCAGCTCGTAGAGCACCATGTCGGCAAGGCCGGCGATCAGCCCGCCGTCGCTGTCGATCAGCATCGTATGGCTTGGCGTTGCTCGGTCGAGGAACACCGCCGACAGGTCGGCAACGCCGGCCTCGGTGACGGCGCGTAAGACCGTGTCGCCAAGGGCATCGCCGCCGCGCACCGAAAGCAGCGAGGCCGAGACGCCGCGGCGCACCGCACAGCGCAAGGCGTTGAAGACGGCGCCGCCGACATGCTCGCGCATCGTGCCCGGATTAGACGCTGCTGGCACGAAGGCGCCGGCAACCCGGCCGCGCCGCTCGATATAGGCGCCGCCCACGGCCAGGATCGTCGGGGATTTGATCATGCCGTCAAAATGCCCTTTAGCTGTTGCCCGGGGAGACTAGGTCGCCGGGCGGAACCCTGCAATCGCGGGTCCGATTCGGTTGGTAACGGCAACGGCGCCGCATGCGAGGCCAGACACATCGGAAGCGATAATTGCGAAACAAAAATAGAACAAATAGGGATATGCGTTATTTTTCAAACCCTTGGTGCTCATTGACAAATGAGAACAAATGAGGTACATTGTTTTAAGGATTGCGGGATTGTCCGGCCTCCATTGACGACCACGGGGTGATGTATCATGGCTCAGAATTCTTTGCGGCTTGTAGAGGACAAAGCGGTGGACAAATCAAAGGCTCTGGATGCGGCGCTGTCGCAAATCGAGCGTGCCTTCGGCAAGGGCTCGATCATGCGGCTCGGCGCGAACGAGCAGGTCGTCGAGATCGAAACGGTGCCGACCGGCTCGCTTGGGCTGGACATCGCGCTTGGCGTCGGCGGCCTGCCACGCGGCCGCATCGTCGAGATCTACGGGCCGGAAAGCTCGGGCAAGACGACGCTGGCGCTGCACACGGTGGCCGAAGCCCAGAAGAAGGGCGGCATCTGCGCCTTCGTCGATGCCGAGCACGCGCTCGACCCGGTCTATGCCCGCAAGCTCGGCGTCGATCTCGAAAACCTGCTGATCTCGCAGCCCGATACCGGCGAGCAGGCGCTCGAGATCTGCGACACGCTGGTGCGCTCCGGCGCCATCGACGTGCTGGTGGTCGATTCGGTGGCGGCGTTGACGCCGCGGGCGGAAATCGAAGGCGAGATGGGCGATTCGCTGCCCGGCCTGCAGGCCCGCCTGATGAGCCAGGCACTGCGCAAGCTCACCGCCTCGATCTCGCGCTCCAACACCATGGTCATCTTCATCAACCAGATCCGCATGAAGATCGGCGTCATGTTCGGTTCGCCCGAGACGACGACCGGCGGCAATGCGTTGAAATTCTATGCCTCGGTCCGCCTCGACATCCGCCGCATCGGCTCGGTCAAGGATCGCGACGAGGTCGTCGGCAACCAGACCCGCGTCAAGGTCGTCAAGAACAAGCTGGCGCCGCCCTTCAAGGTGGTCGAGTTCGACATCATGTATGGCGAGGGCGTCTCCAAGACCGGTGAGCTGGTCGATCTCGGCGTCAAGGCGGGCGTGGTCGAAAAGTCGGGCGCCTGGTTCTCCTACAATTCGCAGCGTCTTGGCCAGGGCCGCGAAAACGCAAAACTGTTCCTGCGCGACAATCCCGACACGGCGCGCGAGATCGAGCTGGCGCTACGGCAGAATGCCGGGCTGATCGCTGAGAAATTCCTTGAGAACGGCGGCTCCGAAAGCAGCGATGACGGTTTCGAGGACGACGCTGGGGTGATGTAGGGCAAGCGACGCCTCTCTGAGCCTCAGCCAGGTTTCGATTTGATGTTTTGATTTTGAGTTTGCGTAATCGATGCGTTTCGAACCGCCGGCCCTGGGCCGGCGGTTCGCGTTTGACGGCGAGGCAGACGCATTTCAAGGCGCTGGTGAAAGCCGGGATTTGAGCCCATTTGGTGTTTCTGGACAGGCTGCGGTGCGACCGCTAAAAGGCCATGTCTATTTTCCGCCGGCAGCCGGCGGTTCTCTCGAAAAGGCAGTATTCATGAGTGGCGTCAACGAGATCCGGTCGGCATTTCTCGACTATTTTCGCAAGGAAGGTCACGAGGTCGTCGCGTCAAGCCCGCTGGTGCCGCGCAACGACCCGACGCTGATGTTCACCAATGCCGGCATGGTGCAGTTCAAGAACGTTTTCACCGGTCTGGAGAAGCGGCCCTATTCGCGCGCCACGACTGCCCAGAAGAGTGTTCGCGCCGGCGGCAAGCACAACGACCTCGACAATGTCGGCTACACCGCGCGCCACCTGACCTTCTTCGAGATGCTCGGCAATTTCTCCTTCGGCGACTATTTCAAGGAGCGGGCCATAGAGCTTGCCTGGAGCCTGATCACCAGGGAGTTCGGGCTGAAGAAGGACAAGCTGCTGGTCACCGTCTACCACACCGACGACGAGGCGGCTTCGTACTGGAAGAAGATCGCCGGCCTTTCGGACGATCGCATCATCCGCATCGCGACTTCGGACAACTTCTGGGCGATGGGCGACACTGGACCTTGCGGGCCGTGTTCGGAGATATTCATCGACCGCGGCGAGCATATCTGGGGCGGCCCTCCCGGCAGCCCCGAGGAGGATGGCGACCGTTTCCTTGAATTCTGGAACCTGGTGTTCATGCAGTATGAACAGGTGGCGAAGGACGAGCGCATCGACCTGCCGCGTCCGTCGATCGACACGGGCATGGGCCTCGAGCGCATGGCCTCCATCCTGCAAGGGGTTGAAAGCGTCTTCGAAACCGACCTGTTCCGCCACCTGATCGACGCTGCGTCGTCGGCGCTTGGCAAAGGTCCGGATGCGGGCACCGTCGCATCGTTCCGTGTCATCGCCGACCATTTGCGTTCGTCCTGCTTCCTGGTCGCCGACGGCGTGCTGCCGTCCAACGAAGGACGCGGCTACGTGCTTCGTCGCATCATGCGCCGCGCCATGCGCCACGCGCAGTTGCTCGGCGCCCGCGATCCGCTGATGTGGCGCCTGGTGCCGGCACTGGTCCGCGAGATGGGTCAAGCCTACCCGGAACTGGTGCGCGGCGAACAGATGATCACCGAAACGCTGAAGCTTGAGGAAACTCGTTTCCGCAAGACGCTGGTGCGCGGCTTGGGCTTGCTTTCCGAGGCGACGGAAAAGCTGGCCTCCGGCGACATGCTGGATGGCGAGACAGCGTTCAAGCTCTACGACACCTATGGCTTTCCGCTCGATCTGACGCAGGATGCGCTGCGCCAGCGCAACATCTCGGTCAACCTTGCCGGCTTCACCGAGGCGATGGAGCGGCAGAAGGCGGAGGCGCGCAAAAGCTGGGCCGGCTCCGGCGACGTGGCGACCGAGACGGTATGGTTTCCGGTGCGCGAGAACGCCGGCGCCACCGAGTTCCTCGGCTATGAGACCGAGCAGGCGGAAGGCCTCATCCAGGCGCTGGTCAGGGACGGCAAGACCGTCGACAGCGCCGGCAAGGGCGACGCCGTTGCCGTGGTTGTCAACCAGACGCCGTTCTATGGCGAGTCCGGTGGCCAGATGGGCGACACCGGCGTCATTTCGGGCGACGGGTTCTCGATCGAGATATCCGATACCCAGAAGAAGGCCGATGGGCTTTTCGTCCATCTCGGCAAGGTGGCTAACGGCACGGTCAAGACGGGCGCGACCGTCGAGCTGAAGGTGGACCACGCGCGTCGCTCCAGGCTGCGCGCGAACCATTCCGCCACGCATCTGATCCATGAGGCGCTGCGCGAGGTGCTGGGTACCCATGTGGCGCAGAAGGGCTCGCTGGTCGCGCCCGAGCGTCTGCGCTTCGACATCTCCCACAACAAGCCGATCTCGCCTGACGAGCTCGAAGAGGTCGAGCGCATGGCAAACGAGATCGTCGTTCAGAACGGCCCTGTAACCACGCGGCTGATGTCTGTCGACGACGCCATTGCCGAAGGCGCCATGGCGCTGTTTGGCGAGAAATATGGCGATGAAGTGCGCGTCGTTTCGATGGGCACGGGCTTGCATGGCGCCAAGGCCAACCGGCCTTATTCGGTCGAGCTATGCGGCGGCACGCATGTCAGGGCGACCGGCGATATCGGCCTGGTGCGCATCGTGTCCGACAGCGCGGTCGCTGCCGGCGTACGCCGCATCGAGGCGTTGACCGGCGAGGCGGCCAGAAAGCATCTCGACGAACAGGACAAGCGGTTGAAGGCGGCCGCCGCCGCGTTGAAGATATCGCCGGCCGATGTGCCGGCCCGCGTCGAGGCGCTGCTCGACGAGCGCAAGAAGCTCGAAAAGGAGCTGATCGAGGCGCGCAAGAAGCTGGCGCTGGGCGATCGCTCGCCAGCCGGTGTGCCGGCGGAAAACGAAACCATTGCCGGTGTCGGTTTTCTCGGCAAGGCGGTATCGGGCGTCTCGCCAAAGGATCTGAAACCACTGGCCGATGCCGGCAAGAAGTCGCTCGGCTCCGGCATCGTCGTCTTTGTCGGCGCCGGCGAGGACAACAAGGCAAGCGTCGTCGTCGCCGTCACCGATGATCTGACCGGCCGCTTCAGCGCCATCGATCTGGTGCGCGTCGCGTCCGCGGCATTGGGCGGGCAGGGCGGCGGCGGGCGACCCGATATGGCTCAGGCCGGCGGCCCGGACGCCTCGAAGGCCGAAGACGCGATCGCTGCGGTGAAGGCGGCTCTCGAAGCGGCGTGAACCTGCACCGGGGGCGGCACGGCCGAAATGGCGCGTCGCCCAGTGGATATCTTTGAGGGCCGATATGCCGACGCTGACGATGTATCAGGTCGATGCCTTTGCCGAACGGGCCTTCCAGGGTAACCCTGCCGCCGTTCTCCTTTTAGAGGAATGGCTGTCGGAGCAGGTAATGCAGGCCATCGCCAACGAAAACAATCTTGCTGAAACCGCGTTTGTGCGGCCGAATGGCAAAGGTTGGGATTTGCGCTGGTTCACGCCGGTCCACGAAGTCGACTTCTGCGGCCACGCCACTCTTGCGGCCGCCCATGTGCTGGCTACGGAATACAATGGTCAGGGCGAAATGGCCTTCGCCACCCGGGTCGGCGAGCTGCGGGTTTCCCGGTGGGAAGGGGGCTATCAGCTCGATCTGCCTTGTTTTCCGCCGCAGCCCGTCGAGGAAGAGCTGGACTCGGCGCTGCAAGCGATATTGCCTCAGCGGCCGGTTGCGAGCTTCCGCAATTTCGAGAACCTGTTTGTCGAGCTTGCCGACGAGACAACCGTGCGATCTTTCGTTCCCGATCTGCTCAGGATCGGACGTTTTCATCCTCTCGGCCTGGTCATTACCGCGCCTGGGCGAGCCCACGATTTCGTCTCCCGTTACTTCGTGCCCGGGGCGGGCATTCCCGAGGATCCGGTAACCGGCTCCATTCATGCGACGCTGGTGCCTTACTGGTCTGAAAAACTCGGCAAGACGCATCTGTCGGCATTCCAATGCTCGCAGCGCGGCGGGCATTTGCTATGCGAACTGGCCGGAGATCGCGTGCTGATCACAGGCCGTGCGAAGACCTTCATGAAGGCGGAGATCTACCTTCCCGATTGAGCGGCTTGCCAATTCGGTGGCTGCTTCGCCTGAGCCAGGTGTCCAGATCACGGTATGGCGTTAGGGCCGGGCGGCGGCCCGATGGCGCAGGGCAGTGGCCCCAAAGAGGCGGCGCTAGAACGGCATAGCGCTCATCAGAGATGCCTTGATGCCTTCAGGGCACGCGTCATTCGCGTCGAGTCCCCCCAGGTCGACAGCCAAATCAGGCAGTCGGTGGTAACGGAGATCGCTGCGCGCAGGCGGTTCAGCAACGGTCCAGGCGAGGTCAGCTGCTCTTCGGCGTGACGCAGATGGGCAAGCTCTTCTTCGCGGATGGACAGGATGATGCCGTGCAACTCGTGATCGCGTCCGGTGAGAAAGAACAGCTGATCATCGAGATGGCGGTGCACCGCCGCTTCGACAGCTGCGGTGCAGGCCCAGACGCCTTGCGGGCCGAGCAGGGCAGTGAGGAAACCCAGCAGCCAGCCGCCCCAGCTCCAGAATTGCATCACGCGACACGGTCGGGAATTTCGCAGTGGCATGGCTGCATGGAAACACGCGCAATGGGTGCGCTCGTGCCCAAGCATCTCCGACAAAGACGGCACGCAGTCCGGCCAGAAACGCTTCGCGACAAGAATCTGTGCCGAATAGATTCTGATCGCGCCGTACTCGCCGGCGTGGTTGACTCTGACTATTCTGGCCACCGTCAGTGCGTCCTGGTGAGAGAGCTTGGCCATGAATGCGCTCGAGAGTTAAGTCAGCCTGCCGGCAACGCTCGCACGCGCCGCAATGCGGGTCCACCAATTCTGGATCTCGGCAAACTCGGCCAGCAGGGCTTGTCCCTCGGCGACCTTGACGAAATAGCCGATGATCGGTGCGGCGTGCAGGTCGGCCAGCGTCAGGTCCGTTCCCAACAGCCAAGGCCCTTCGGCTTTCAGCGAGGAGAGCGCCTGCAATGCCGTTCTTGCCTGCCGCAACCCGTTGGCGATCACCGCTTCGTTGGGCGGCGTTGTTTCCAGCCGCTCGACAGCGACATCCCAGACCATGGTCCTGTAGGCATAGGCGTCGAGCAGGCCGGTGATCTGGTTCATGCGTGCTCGAGGCCGGGCTTCGACCGGTTGCAGCGCCGGGCCGCCAAAGGCTTCGTCGACATAACGGGCAATCGCGCCGGTCTCGTAGAGGCGAAAGCCGTCATGCTCGAAGGCCGGGATGCGGCCGAACGGCTGGTGCTCGAAATACCAGCCGGGAATGCCGTCCGCGGCAAAGATGTCGACGGGCACGAGCTCGTAGCCGACGCCCTTTTCCTCCAGCACCAGCTGGACGATGCGCACATAGACGCTGTAGTCCGCGCCGTAGACGACGGGCTTGCCCATGCCGGTTGGGCTCAGGCCATCGCTTTCTGCAAATTCTCGTCGATCTTGTCGAGGAAGCCGGTGGTCGAAAGCCATGGCTGGTCGGGGCCGATCAGCAGCGACAGGTCCTTGGTCATGAAGCCGGACTCGACCGTCTGGATGCAGACCCTTTCCAGCGTCTCGGCAAAGCGCCTCAGTTCGGCATTGTCGTCGAGCTTGGCGCGGTGCGCGAGGCCGCGCGTCCAGGCAAAGATCGAGGCGATCGAATTGGTCGAGGTCTCCTCGCCCTTCTGGTGCTGGCGATAGTGGCGGGTGACGGTGCCGTGCGCGGCTTCCGCCTCGACGGTCTTGCCGTCCGGCGTCATCAGCACCGAGGTCATCAGGCCGAGCGAGCCGAAGCCTTGCGCCACCGTGTCGGACTGCACGTCGCCGTCATAATTCTTGCAGGCCCAGACATAGCCACCCGACCATTTCAGGCTGGAGGCCACCATGTCGTCGATCAGCCGGTGCTCGTACCAGAGTTTCTTCGCTTTGAATTCTGCTTCGAACTCCGCCTCGTAGACCTCCTGGAAGATGTCCTTGAAGCGGCCGTCATAGGCTTTGAGGATGGTGTTCTTGGTCGAGAGGTAGACGGGGTAATTGCGCAGCAGCCCATAGTTCAGGGAGGCGCGGGCGAATTCGCGGATCGATTCGTCGAGATTGTACATGGCCATGGCGACGCCGGCGCCGGGTGCGTCGAACACATCGTGCTCGATCACCTGGCCGTCCTCGCCGACGAATTTGATTGTCAGCTTGCCCTTGCCGGGGAAGCGGAAGTCGGTGGCGCGGTACTGGTCGCCGAAGGCGTGGCGGCCGACGATGATCGGCTTGGTCCAGCCGGGCACCAGCCGCGGCACGTTCTTCATGATGATCGGCTCGCGAAAGATGGTGCCGCCGAGGATGTTGCGGATGGTGCCGTTCGGCGACTTCCACATCTTTTTCAGCTTGAATTCCTCGACGCGCTGCTCGTCGGGCGTGATCGTCGCGCATTTCACGCCGACGCCGTATTTCTTGATGGCATTGGCCGAATCGATGGTCACCTGGTCGTTGGTGGCGTCGCGGTGCTCGATGCCGAGGTCGTAATATTCGAGCTTGAGGTCGAGATAAGGGTGGATCAGCTTGTCCTTGATGAACTGCCAGATGATGCGGGTCATCTCGTCGCCGTCGAGTTCGACGACCGGGTTCGCCACCTTGATCTTCGCCATGGAAAGAATGCCTCACTTTTGGGGAACGGAACGGCCTTGCCCGCACGGCTGCCGGCCCTGGGATGCGGCCCGTATATCAAAGGCTTTTTGGCCGCGCAAACGGCGAACCGCGCCGTAGTGTCGGCATTCCTTGCGAAAGCTTCATTTTCGCCGCCAAATGTGGCAGGGGACTGCGAAATGCCGCAAACAGCAGTTCACTGACAACCATGGCCGCTACCCAGGATCCCGCCACCCCTCTTGCCTCCGGAACTCCAGCGTCCGGACCGGCGATCATCCTGGTCGAGCCGCAGCTCGGCGAGAATATCGGCATGGTTGCGCGCGCCATGGCCAATTTCGGCCTTACCGAGCTGCGGCTCGTCAATCCGCGCGACGGCTGGCCGAGCGAGAAGGCGCGTGCCGCCGCAAGCCGCGCCGACCACGTCATCGATGCAGTCAAGGTGTTCGACGACCTCGCCTCGGCGGTCGCCGATTTGAACTTCGTCTTCGCCACCACGGCGCGCGCGCGCGACAATTTCAAGCCGGTGCGCGGGCCGGTCGAGGCGGGCAGGGCGCTGCGGGCGCGGCAGCGGGCCGGCCAGCGCACCGGCATCCTGTTCGGCCGCGAACGCTTCGGCCTCTATAATGACGAGGTCGGGCTTGCCGACGAGATCGTCACTTTCCCCGTCGATCCAGCCTTCTCCTCGCTCAACATCGCCCAGGCGGCCCTGCTGATGTCCTATGAATGGATGAAGTCCGGCCTGGAAGACGAGACCAGGACCAACTTCTCCGGCCCCGAAATGCCGCCGGCCACCAAGGAAGAATTGCACGGCCTGTTTGCGTATCTGGAAGGTGCACTGGAGGCGCGCGGCTATTTCCGCCCGGCAGCGAAGAAGCCGAAGATGGTCGACAATTTGCGTGCAGTGCTGACCCGCCCCGGCTTTGCCGAGCCGGAGCTCAAGGTGCTGCGCGGCATAATATCATCGCTGGACAGGTTCTCGCCGGCCATGCCGCGCGGCGACGGATCGCCCGGCGACGATCCAAGGCGGCTCCCGGCGGCCGCGGCACGCGCTGCGAGGGCGAAAGACAAAGAATAGCCTCGGAACTACCCATACCTCACCAGTAACCGAATGTTATTTGGTGTGATCCATTGTCTGGAAAACGATGGATCTTTCGATGTTCAATTCAAATATCGGGCGTCTTCGCTTTTTCTTCTATTCCGCGGCCCTGCTGGTTGCGGAAATCGTGACATTCGTGCTGTGCGTCGTGGGGAGCGTCGGCTTCGAGGGTTTGGCCAATTCGAAGCCCGGACCTTCCAGGGAAGGGCTGGCCGCGGCTGTTCTCGTTACCTCGCTGGTGATCGTTCTGTTCCGCGCGAATTTCGCCTGGCGTCGAAGCCGCGACGCGCAAGGGTCGGGTTGGATCCTTTGGTCGTATATCGTGTTCTCGACGCTGTTCGCGATCCTGCAGGCCGGCACTGTTCTTGTCGTAAAATTCGACGGCGAAGATTCGCATTCCGGCCTTAACCTGCTGGGATTAGCTCTTGTCGGGCTGTGGGCCGTCATCTTGGCGGGCAAGCAGGCGGGCGGTGGCTCTGCGGATATGGCGTCATCCCTGAGTTTCGACGATTTCGACCCGCCCGGGCCGCTCCATTCAGCGTCAGCCACCGGCGCGACGGCCCTGGCTCCAGCCTACGCCACGCGGGCCGCGCCGGTGCCGTCGAACCACCCTGCATCTCAACCTGCATCTCCGGCGAACGGCCGGCCGCGGCCCGGCGGCTTCGGCAAGCGCGGCCTTGTGTGACCGGCTCGCCGCATCAAGGCCATGATGCTTCCACATAGAAGCGGCCGGGATAAAGCATCATTGGCCGAAGCAGAAAGCATGGGCCGGGCCTTCCCTCGTGATCTCGTTTGTGATTCCCAGCCCTTAGTGATTCCCAGCCCTTAGTGACTCAATGACAATGACCGATCCATCGAGCGCCCGTCCGATCCTGATGTTCGATTCCGGCATTGGCGGCCTGACCGTGCTGCGGGAGGCGCGCGTGCTGATGCCTGATCGCCGCTTCATCTATGTCGCCGACGACGCGGCGTTCCCCTTCGGCGGCTGGGAGGAGCCGGCGCTGAGAACACATATCCTGGAGTTGTTCGCCAGGCTGCTCGACCGGTTTTCGCCGGCCATCTCGGTCATCGCCTGCAACACTGCCTCGACGCTGGTCATCGATGCCTTGCGCGAGAGGTTTCCCGGCCACCCTTTCGTCGGCACCGTGCCGGCCATCAAGCCGGCGGCGGAACGCACGCGCTCAGGCCTGGTTTCGGTGCTGGCTACGCCCGGCACCGTCAAGCGCCAGTACACGCGCGACCTGATCAGCAAATGGGCGCAGAAATGCCATGTCCGCCTGGTCGGCAGCGACAAGCTGGCGGGATTGGCCGAAGCCTATATGCGCGATGGCTTTGTCGACGAGGACGCCGTGCGCGCCGAGATCGCGCCGTGCTTCGTCGAGCATGACGGGCTGCGCACCGACATCGTCGTGCTTGCCTGCACCCATTATCCGTTTTTGGCCAACCGCATGCGCAAGACAGCACCGTGGCCGGTCGACTGGCTCGACCCGGCCGAGGCGATCGCACGCCGGGCGCTGTCGCTGCTTGCCGATACCGAGGCCCGCTATCGCAGAGAGGCACTGCCGGAAGGCGCCGACCTTGCATTCTTCACCTCGAACAGCGCCGATTTTCCGACGCGCCGGCTGATGCAGGGATTTGGCCTGGCGATATCCTGATCGCAGGCAATTTTCGCTTTGGGAACATCACACCGGACAATGCGTTTTCCTCTCATTGGAAACGGGAGAAACCATCATGCCAGCCACCTCAAAAGCCCAGCAGAAAGCGGCCGGCGCGGCATTGTCAGCCAAGCGCGGCGAGACCAAGAAGGGCGCGCTCAAAGGCGCGTCGAAGGGAATGTATAAATCCATGAGCGAAAAACAGCTCGAGGAATTCGCCGAGACCAAGCGCAAGGGCCTGCCGGAAAAGAAGTCGAAACACTGATCGACTGGCCATTCTGACGGCGGATGCCGGTCAATAAAAGGCCCGCGGCTGAGCCGCGGGCCATGAAGTCTCAACGGGCGAGGACGAAAATTACCAGTTCCAGCCCCACCCGCAGCGCCGCACTTTGTAGCGGATCACCTTGCGATGACCGTGGCGCCACACCACCTTCTTCTTGACCACGATGCGGCAGACCTGGTGATGCCTGTGCCCATGCCAATGCCGGGCCTGCGCCGGCTCGGGCGCGACCGCCATCGTGCCGGCCATCACCGCGGCGCCTACCAACGTAAGGAAGAACTTCTTCATGCGAATTCCAGCTCCTCTGATTTCAGTCCCTTCCTGATGCCGCTGGCGCAACCTCCCGCCACATCCGGCACGTTCTACAACCGTAACACTATCCGGTTCGGCGATTCGCGCCAGCCGGAAGCTTGACAGCGGTTAAATCTCCGTTTAACCAGCCCACCAACACCGGGCCGCAATGCCCGGTGGTTTTCTTTATGTGTGCAAGACGTTTGGGAAGCCGGTTTACTTTCCCTATGTCTTGTTTGAAATGACGTGTCCCGTGGGTTTTCCGTCGCGTTGCGTGGAAAACCCTGTCAGGTCTCGAAAACGGAGGCCAGAGGAGGGCGCGTTTCCTTCGCCCGGACCATGAGGTTCCGGGTGTGTTGTTTTGAAAGGGAATGCGATGAGCAAGCGCGAATCCGCGAAGTACAAGATCGACCGCCGTCTTGGCGAAAACATCTGGGGCCGCCCGAAGTCCCCGGTCAACAAGCGTGAATACGGCCCCGGCCAGCATGGCCAGCGCCGCAAGGGCAAGCTTTCCGATTTCGGCCTGCAGCTGCGCGCCAAGCAGAAGCTGAAGGGCCACTATGGCGACGTTTCGGAAAAGCAGTTCCGCAAGGTCTATGAAGAGGCGGACCGCCGCAAGGGCGACACCTCGGAGAACCTGATCGGCCTGCTCGAATCGCGCCTCGACGCAGTCGTCTATCGCGCCAAGTTCGTGCCGACCATCTTTGCGGCGCGCCAGTTCGTCAATCATGGCCACGTCAACGTCAACGGCAAGCGCGTCAACATCGGCTCGTACCGCTGCAAGCCGGGCGATGTCATCGAAGTGCGCGAGAAGTCGAAGCAGCTGGTCATCGTGCTGGAATCGGTGGGCCTGGCCGAGCGCGATGTGCCCGATTACATCGACGCCGATCACAACAAGATGACCGCGGCTTTCACGCGCATCCCCGGCCTGGCGGACGTTCCGTTTGCCGTGCAGATGGAACCGAACCTAGTCGTCGAATTCTATTCGCGCTGATCGGCGCGTTCGTCGCGATACAATCGAAGGCCGCCCGTCGAGGCGGCCTTTTCTTTTTTCGTTTCCTTTTCCGCGGCGTGATTCCGAAATCGATTTCGGTTTTCGGTCCGATGCGCTACTGCGGGCGGCAACAGGATCTTGGGGCCGACGCGCCATGAATATGCTGCCAGACGCCGAAACACTCGAACCGGTCGCCGACACCGAAGGCGGCTTTCATCCGCTGTTTGCCGATGTGCCGTCCTCCGTCGAGTTCAACAAGCTGCGCAAGCGGCTGTTGCGGCTTGCCCGCCAGGCGATCGACGATTTCGCCATGGTGAGACCCGGCGACCGTTGGCTGGTCGCACTGTCGGGCGGCAAGGATTCCTACGGCCTGCTTGCCGTTCTGCTCGATCTCAAATGGCGCGGGCTGCTGCCGGTCGAGCTGTTGGCCTGCAATCTCGACCAGGGCCAGCCGAACTTTCCCAAGCACATATTGCCCGACTATCTCGACAGCTATGCCATTCCGCATCGCATCGAATATCAGGACACCTATTCGGTGGTCACCGACAAGCTGGCCGAGGGCAGCACCTATTGCTCGCTGTGCTCGCGGCTGCGGCGCGGCCATCTCTATCGCATTGCCCGCGAGGAGGGGTGCTCGGCGCTGGTGCTCGGTCATCACCGCGAGGACATACTGGAAACCTTCTTCATGAACCTGTTCCATGGCGGACGCCTCGCCGCCATGCCGCCGAAGCTGCTCAACGACGAAGGCGATGTCATGGTGCTGCGGCCGCTCGCCTATTGTGCGGAAGCGGATCTCGAGAAATTCGCCGGCGCCATGAAATTCCCGATCATTCCGTGCGATCTGTGCGGTAGCCAGGAAGGCCTGCAGCGCAACGCCATGAAGGCGATGCTCGACGACATCGAGAAGCGCATGCCCGGCCGCAAGGACACGATGATCCGCGCCATGACCAATGTGCGGCGTTCGCATCTGCTCGACAGGAAGCTGTTCGATTTCGCCGCCCTCAACGAAACCCTCACCACCAGGCGTCCCGATGACATTTGACGATAGCGCGATCGACTGGCTTGCCGACCTTCTGTCGGAAGCCGCCGTCGCCGAGATCATGCCGCGCTTTCGCCGGTTGAGCGAGGGCGACGTCCGTCGCAAGACCTCGGCCGCCGATCTCGTCACCGAGGCCGACGTCAATGCCGAACGGCTCATCACCGCCAGGCTGCGCCAGCGTTATCCCCACGCAATGATCGTCGGCGAGGAGGCCTGCTCCGACGACCCGACGCTGCTCGACGGTCTCGGCGATGCCGAACTCGCCTTCGTCATCGACCCGGTCGACGGCACCTTCAACTTCGCCTCCGGCGTGCCGCTTTTCGGCGTCATGCTTGGCGTCGTGATCAAGGGCGAGACGGTCGCCGGCATCATCCACGATCCCGTCGGCAAGGATTGGCTGATCGGCGTTAGTGGCGCCGGCAGCCATATCCGCCATGCCCATGGCAATCTGGAAAAGGTCCATGTCGCCAAACCGGCGCCGATGTCGGAAATGACCGGTGCGGTCTCATGGCACTACGTGCTCGAGCCGGACCGCTCACGTTTGGCGCGCAACCAGACCAAGTCGCTATCGCAGTTCAATTATCGCTGCGCCGCCCACGAATACCGCCTGCTGGCCAGCGGCCACGGCCATTTCGTCGTCTACAACAAGCTGATGCCCTGGGATCACCTGCCTGGCGTGCTGATCCATGCGGAGGCGGGCGGCCATGCCGCGCGCTTCGACGGCAGCGCCTATCTGCCGTCGCATGTCGGAGGTGGCCTGCTGGTCGCGCCGGACCGGGAGAGCTGGCGGGAGCTGCGCCGCGAGCTCTGGGCGGAATAACTCTTCGCTGCCAAAAGTTGTCCAATCCTGTGCGAAACCGGAGACCTCGAATGAAACCTCGGTCCGCAATTGTTGCAACGGCCTTTGCCCTTGCCTTGGTTGCCGGTGTCAATGAAGCAAGCGCTGGGGAACGCGCATGTCGCAGTCCCGACTCCGTCGACACCATAGACGAGATGTTCTCCGCGATCTTCGCCTGTTGGAAGCCGCCGCCCGGAACCGCGGGCATGACCCTGACGCTGCAGTTCTCAATTCGCCGAAACGGCACGCTTATCGGCAAGCCGCGCGCCACTTACTCCCATCTAGGGGACGATGGTCCGCTCAATCGGGCCTTCGTGGCTTCCGTCCTCGAGGCGCTCGACAAGGCTCTTCCACTGCCCGTTTCGGACAGTATGGGTGGAGCAATCGCAGGACGTACGCTGTTCCCCCGCTTCACCGCGGTCAGTGAGGGTGCATCCTAGGCGCACGCGCAATGTGCATTAAACCGGCGGGTTATGCGGCTGGAACAGTCTGCCGCGCTCGGCCAGCAGGATCATCAGCAGCGCCGCCACCGACACGCTGCAGAACCCGGCGGCCAGCGGCGTCACCGTGCCGTTGAAGGCTTGGCCGATCAGCGTACCGAGAATGCCGCCAAGAAATGTCTGCATGAACCCAAGGATCGACGACGCAGTGCCGGCCAGGTGCCCCAGCGGCTCCATAGCAAGCGCGTTGAAGTTCGCGCCAAGCGCGCCGAACGGGACCATGGCGCAGGCAAAGAAGGTAATGAAGAGCCAGAGCGGCATCTTTATTTCGATGGAAACGACCAGCCAGGCAAGGCTGATGGCCAGAAACAGCAGCAGCGCGCTTTGCGACAGACGGCGCATGCCGATGCGGCCGACGAGGCGCGAGTTGAGGTAGTTCGAAAAAGCAAGTACGCCGGCAACCCCCGCGAAGATGACGGGGAACATCTCGCCGACATTGAACACGCTGACATAGATCTGCTGGGCCGAGGCGATGAAGCCGAACATGGCGCCGAAGATGAAGGTGCTGGCGAAGGCATAGCAGAGCGCGATGCGGTTGGTGAGAACGATGCGGAAGCCGCCGATGATGGAGGACAGCGTCAGCGGCCGGCGATATTCGGGGTGTAGTGTCTCGGGCAGGCGCAGCAGCGACCAGGCGGACACGATCAGCGCGCCGGCTGCCATGGTGACGAAGATCACATGCCAGGTCGCAAACAGCATGATGAACTGGCCGATACCGGGCGCCACCACCGGAATGGCCATGAACACCATGAAGATCAAGGACATGACTTCGGCCATGCGCCTTCCGTCGAACGTATCGCGCACGATCGAGACGGCAATGACGCGCGTCGCCGCCGCGCCGATGCCTTGCACCGCCCGGCATAGCAGAAGCGTGGCGAATGACGGGGCGATTGCCGCAGCGCCGGCCGCCAGGACGTAGATCACCAGCCCTGCGACAAGCGGCGCGCGGCGCCCGAAGCGGTCCGAGATCGGCCCGAAGAACAGCTGTCCGCCGCCAAAGCCAAGGATATAGGCGGTGACAACATATTGCCGGTGGTTTTCATTTTCGATGCCAAGCGAAGCGCCGATCTGCTGCAGCGCCGGCAAAATAATGTCGATTGCCAGCGAATTGAGCGCCATCAGCGCCGCGCACAGCGCAATGAATTCCCAGCGCGGAATGGGCAAGGTGCTTGCCTTTTGCTGCGCTTGTGCTTGCTGATCCAAGGCCAGTCCGATCCTCAAACGAAAATGCGCCGGCTGGCCGACGCATCCATTCGTTGATTGCCCGATAGCGGGCAGAACTTTTTGCCAAGGTGGGGGCTGCCCCGGCGCTTAGCGCATGACCCCCGAAAATCGCAGGCGGAAGGTCATACGCAGAAACAGAAGTCAGGCGGCGCCTTTGACGCTGACGCCCTTTTCGACGAGGAAGGTCTGCAATTCGCCCGCCTGGAACATCTCGCGGATGATGTCGCAGCCGCCGACGAACTCGCCCTTGACGTAGAGCTGCGGGATGGTCGGCCAGTTGGAATAGTCCTTGATGCCTTGCCGCAGTTCGGCCGACGTCAGCACGTCGACGCCCTTATAGTCGGCGCCGATATAGTCGAGGATCTGCACGACCTGGCCGGAAAATCCGCATTGCGGGAAGCCGGGCGTGCCCTTCATGAAGAGAACGACGTCGTTGCCCTTCACTTCATTGTCGATGTAGTCGTTGATGCCGCTCATGGAATACCCTTTCATGCCTGTGGGAGTCAGGCTCGAACATTACCCTTCAAATAAACCCATGGGTTGCGCGAAACAAGATGTTTGCCGCCTTGCCATGCAAATGGCGCAAAGGAACGTCTGATCTTGGGCCAAGAGCGTTGGCCACCATCTTTCCCGAGGCGCGATGAAAAGACGATATCTCGCCGGGTTCCTCCTCGCCGTTCTGTTCGCCGCACTGTCCTTGATCTGGTGGGCCAGGTCGCCGAGACAGCCATCTCTCGTCGTCGGCGGTGAATTACCGGCGCCGTGCCGCGACGCGAGCTTCGAGGCGGTCGCCTATGTCGTCTGCGAAATCGATCTGCGCCACTATGACATCGGTGTGTTCCATGCAGGCCTTGACGGCAAGGCTTTCGGTTCACTGGACAAATTCGACAAGGCGATGGCGGATCATGGCCGGCCGGTGCTGCTCGCCATGAACGCCGGCATGTATCACCAAGACCTGACTCCGGTCGGCCTTCTCGTCGAAGACGGCCGGGAGAAGGCGCCGATCAACGTCGCCGACAGCGAAGGGAATTTCTTCCTGAAACCGAATGGCGTCTTCCTGGTCCGGAAGGACGGCAAGGCGGCGGTCATGGAGACAAGCGCCTATGCTGCGACCAGACTGGACGTGATGTTTGCCACGCAATCCGGCCCGATGCTGGTGATCGACGGCCGGCTTCATCCCCGCTTCGAGCAAAACGGCACATCGCGCTATATCCGCAATGGCATCGGCGTGCGTGACGAAAACACTGTCGTGCTGGCGATCTCGCGCTCTGAGGTCAGCCTCGGCAGCTTCGCGCGACTGTTTCGAGATGCGCTCAATTGTCCCAACGCGCTTTTCTTCGACGGGGTCGTTTCGGCGCTGTCGAACGGCGAGCGGATGATTGTGGGTGGAAGCTATCCGGTCGGGCCGATCATCGCCGTGTCGGCGAAAAGGTGAATTTATTTATGCGCACGTACGCATATGAATGCCGGCGCCAAACTCAGTTCGGCAAAATGCCTGGAGTCGACCATTTCCATCTCGGGCGCGGGAACCGGCTCGACGAAACGATCGAGCGTCCAGCCTGTGTCGGCAAGCCCGTTGAGGATATCGCCGAGCGGCCTGCGATAGGATTCGACATAGGGCTTGGGCTCCCCAAAACCTCCCCAATACATGCCCCAGCGATTCGTTTCAAAATAGGTTTTCGTCCCGCGCGTGCGCGTGTCCTGCCAGTCGCGCATTGGATGGCCCATAGAGAACACCAGCCAGCCGCCCGGGCAGGCCACGCGATGAAACTCAGCGAATACCGGCTCCAGTTTTTCGACATAGTCGAGCGCCAGCGAGCAAAGTATTCGGTCGAAACTGCCATCCGCGAGCCAGTCGAGAGCCCTTTCGAGGTTGCCAAGCCGGATATCGACATCGAGCCCAGCGCATCGCTGACGTGCCAGAGCCAGCATTTCCGGCGTAATGTCGAAGGCACTTACCCGCGCACCTGAGCCAGCCAGCTTTTCCGAGCAGATACCGGAGCCGCAACCGGCGTCCAGTATGTTCAGACCCGTCACGTCGCCCAGCAACTCCAGCGAGGCTGGCCGTTCATAAAGGGCGTTGTGCGGCTTGATCGGCGCCAGCGCGTCATAGCGCTCGGCGAAGGAAGCATAGGCACTGACTGCAACCGGATCGCTGTCGCCTTTGGCCATGACTTCCCGCTTGCGTAGAATTAGTCCGGCACGCTGGTCTGCAGGGCAAGCGCGTGCAACACGCCGCCCATATTGCCCTTCAGCGCGTCATAGACCATCTGGTGCTGCTGGACCCGGCTTTTCCCGCGAAAGCTTTCGGCCACAACCTCAGCCGCATAATGGTCGCCGTCGCCGGCCAGGTCGCGAATCGTCACCTTGGCGTCGGGAATGCCTTCCTTGATCAGCCGTTCGATGTCGTGGGCGTCCATTGCCATATGAGGATTCCTTGTTCAGGTCGTGATCTCATAGATATGGTCGAAATGGCGGATGAACCACAGGGAAAGAGCCCACTCGATCACATCACGGGTCCACGACCTCATTTGCCATGAAGCGAGGGAACCAGGATTCGTGGGCGGCGGTCAATTCGCTGACCGGTATCGCACGCGCCTCGCCCAGCTTCAGGTCGCTGCCGCCGGTCGAGCCGATCCACGGCGCAAAAACGCCGAGCTTGTTTTGTTGTTCGCGAATGGCGTCCCATTGCTCGCTCTGCGGGTCGATCGACAGCGTCAAGAGATAGCGGCCCTGGTCCTCGCCGAACCAGACGGGGATTGGATCTGTGCCGATCAGGCCGGGGATGGTCGCGCCGATGCCGGAGGCCATCGCCATCTCGGCCAGCGCTACCGCGATGCCGCCATCGGAAACGTCATGCGCCGCGGTAACGACACCGGAGGCGATCAGTGCCCGCACATGGTCGCCGACCCGCTTCTCGTGGCCGAGATCGACCGGCGGCGGCGGGCCGTCGGCGCGGCCAAAGATGTCGCGCATATAGACCGACTGGCCAAGATGCGAGCCCCATATCGTCGGCGCGCCGACCAGCACGATCATCTGGCCTTCGGCGGCAAAGCCGATGCGCACCATTTTCGACCAGTCGGCAATCAGACCGACGCCGCCGATGGTTGGTGTCGGCAGGATGCCCTGTCCGTTGGTCTCATTATAGAGGGAGACGTTGCCGGAGACGATCGGAAAGCCAAGCGCCCGGCAGGCATCGCCGATGCCTTTCACAGCACCAACCAGCTGGC
Organism: Mesorhizobium sp. M0898; assembly: GCF_040319695.1. NCBI lineage: Bacteria > Pseudomonadati > Pseudomonadota > Alphaproteobacteria > Hyphomicrobiales > Phyllobacteriaceae > Mesorhizobium > Mesorhizobium sp. M0898. Next base: position 38,067 of record NZ_JAMYOE010000009.1, read on the forward strand.
CCATGATCTCCGGCCGTTCCGGATTGCCGAAATTGAGGTTGTCGGTGGCCGCGAGCGGCAGAGCGCCGGTGGCGGTAAGATTGCGCCAGCATTCGGCAACCGCCTGCTTGCCGCCCTCGTAAGGGTCGGCCTCGCAATAGCGCGGCGTCACGTCGGAGGAGAAGGCGAGCGCCTTGGTCGGGTGGCCATCGACGCGCACGACACCGGCGTCGCCGCCGGGAAGCTGCAGGGAATTACCCTGGATCAGCGTGTCGTACTGCTCCCAGACCCAGCGGCGCGAGGAAAGGTCCGGTCCGCTCAGCAGCTTGAGCAGTGCGTCAGCCACATCGGCTTGCGGTGCATCGCCGGCCAGCGGCGCCGGCTTCTTCGGCTCGACCCAGGGACGGTCATATTCCGGCGCTTGATCGCCGAGATCCTTGATCGGCAGGTTGGCGACCTCGTCGCCCTGGTGCAGCACGCGAAAGCGCAGATCGTCGGTAGTCTTGCCGACGATGGCAAAGTCGAGGCCCCATTTGTGGAAGATCGCCTCGGCCTGTTTTTCCTTTTCGGGGCGCAGCACCATCAGCATGCGCTCCTGGCTCTCCGAAAGCATCATCTCATAGGCGCTCATGCGCTCTTCACGCACCGGCACCTTGTCGAGATCGAGCTCGATGCCGAGGTCGCCCTTGGCGCCCATCTCGACCGCCGAGCAGGTGAGGCCGGCGGCACCCATGTCCTGGATGGCGATAACGGCGCCGGACGCCATCAGTTCGAGGCAGGCTTCGAGCAGGCATTTTTCGGTGAACGGATCGCCAACCTGCACGGTGGGCCGCTTCTCGTCGATCTTGTCGTCGAACTCGGCCGAGGCCATGGTGGCGCCGCCGACACCGTCGCGCCCGGTCTTGGCGCCGAGATAGACCACCGGCAGGCCAACACCCTTGGCTTCCGACAGGAAGATCGCATCAGTCTTGGCAAGCCCCGCCGCAAAGGCATTGACCAGGATGTTGCCATTGTAGCGGGCGTCGAAATTGACCTCGCCGCCGACTGTCGGCACGCCGAAGGAATTGCCATAGCCGCCGACGCCGGAAACGACACCGGCAACGAGGTGCCTGGTTTTGGGGTGGTCCGGCGCGCCGAAGCGCAGCGCGTTCATCGCCGCGATCGGCCGCGCGCCCATGGTGAAGACATCGCGCAGGATGCCGCCGACGCCGGTCGCAGCTCCCTGATAAGGCTCGATATAGGAGGGGTGGTTATGGCTCTCCATCTTGAAGACGACGCAGTCGCCGTCGCCGATGTCGACCACGCCGGCATTCTCGCCCGGGCCCTGGATGACTTGCGGCCCGGTGGTCGGCAGCGTGCGCAGCCACTTCTTCGAGGATTTGTAGGAACAATGCTCGTTCCACATCGCCGAAAAAATACCAAGTTCGGTAAAGCTCGGTTCGCGCCCGACTAGGTCGAGGATGCGCTGGTACTCGTCGGGCTTCAGCCCGTGCGCGGCAACGAGTTCAGGAGTGATCGGCACGGAATTGGAAATGGTCATGATCGGCAATTGTGTCCTTGGGATCGAGTCCCGTCTTATCGCAAGCGTTGCAGCCGATACACCCCGTTGGATGACTAAAACGATGGAAAGCAACAGCTGACCGCAAGTAGCGAAAGATCGCCACTCGACCCGCCGGTTTCAAGCCGGTTCAGGAAAAGCTGTCGTAGCCGGCGCGGCCTTCGTCCAGAAGCCGCCGGATTACCGCGACGCCGTGCGCGATATCGTCCCGCTGTCGCGGTTGCGAGATGCCAAACCGTACGCCGTGAAAGGCCTGTTCGGAACGCCCTGCCTTGAACTCGTCCTCGTCGTCGATGAGCACGCCATGTTCGAGGCAGGCCTGCTTGAAAGTGCCGGAAAGCCATGGGTCCGGCAAAGTGAGCCAGACGAACGGCACATTATCCAGCGCCTTGAAATCGAAGCCGTCGAGTGTCTCGCGCACGATCGCGATGCGCGCACCGATCTCGGCAATGCTGCGCTTGCGCATCTCGGCGGCCTGACCGGACAGCACCAGCCGGCTGCCCACCTCCGCCAGCAGAAAGGGCAGGCCGCCCGTCATCATCTTGTGGGCAACCCGGATGCGGTGACGGTAAGCCGGCGGGCAAGCGAGCCAGCCGCCGCGAACACCCGCCGCAACCGATTTCGACAGGCCGCCGGCAACGATGGTCCGTTCGGGAGCATATTCGGCCATTAAAGGCGTTGGGTCATCGGTCAGTCCGCCATAGAGATCGTCCTCGATCAGGACGACGTTATATTGACGGGCGACATGCGCGATTGCCTCGCGGCGCGATGCCGACAGCGTAGTCAGCGTCGGGTTCTTGGCCGTCGGCATCAAAAACATCATTTTCGGATGCTTTTGTGCACAGACGCGCTCGAAATCCTGGGGATCGATGCCCTCGTCGTCAGCCGCCACCAGTGCGGTCCGGCGACCGATCAGGCCGGCACTGCGCGAGATCTGCGAATAGGTGAGGTGCTCGAAGACGACATAGTCGCCGGGGGCGGTGAGCCCCGCAATGGTTGCCATCACCGCGGCGTGGGTGCCGAGCGTGGGAACGATGGCATCTACCGCCGGGCGATAGGAATTGCGCGACAGCCAGCGCCTGCCGGCTTCGAACCAGCGGTCCGGGAAATCACGCGTATAGCTTGAAATCTCATGCGGATGGTCTTGCGCCGTGCGTGTCAACACGTCGGCGACGATGGCACCCTGGCCGACGTCCGGTGCGGCCGTGCTATCGAAGCGCAGCTTGTCGCCGGGCGCATCCATATAGCGCGTGCCTTGTTCGACCGGCCCCAGGAAATCCGGCTTTGCGCTCTCCGACTGTTGAGCGAGAACATAGGTTCCGCGGCCGACCTCGCCGCTGACCAATCCCCGCTCGCGCAGCAATTGATACGCCCTGCCGACGGTGCCGACGGTCGTGCCGATGTCGTATGCCAGATCGCGCTGCGGCGGCAGCTTTGCCCCTGCGCCGATCAAGCCGCGGTCGATGTCCGTCTCGATGGAATCGGCAAGCCTCTGATAGAGCGGGCCGGTGCCGGCGGTAAGGTCTGGAAGCCAAGTTGTCATGGTGACAATTTTCTACATTGCACCGAAATGAGAGTCAATACATATAAAACGGGCGATACAAAAGGGCACAATTGCAGTTTTGGTAAGAAAGAAAATGGGTACAATAGGCACAATCCATAGCACGGCAGCTGAATTGCCCGGACTCGGTCCTTCAGGCCGGAGATCCTATGTTCGCCGGCTCGTGCAAGTGGTCACGTCATTCGCCCGATGGATCGGCGGTCTCCTGGAGCGCCGGCGCAGTCGGCTGCTCCTGCTCGAGATGACCGACGATCAGCTCAAGGACATCGGCATTTCGCGCTGCGATGCCCATCGTGAGGGGCTGAGGCCGTTCTGGGACTGAGAAGTTCGACGGGGCGGCTATCGCACTTTAGCGGATGCCCGCCGCCCTGATCCGCGTGACACCGTGGTCCACAAGCACCGCCACAATGCACAGCATCAGAAAGAGCCCGGTGATGGCCAGAGCCGAGACGGCGACGCTGGTCGCGCCGTTCTTGGCGAGATCGAGGAACGGGTAGGGCACTTCACCGGCAATCGGCGCCCGCAGCAGCGCGTAGGCCAGATAGGCGATCGGATAGATCATCCACCAGGAGATGTCGCGCCACCGCGTCGAGCCGTCGGCGCCTGCCACAAGCCACCACAGCACGAACAACACCGGCGTCACATAGTGCAGGAGCACATCGCAGAGCAGGAACAGCCCTTGCGGCTGCCAAAGCTGCGCCAGGACCGTTGCATAAACGATGAGGACCAGCGTTATGGCGACGGCTACGCCCGCCCGCATCCGTGGCGCGGAAAAGGCCGGAAACCATGCATACCCGTCGACGACAGCAACGAGGCATGGACGAGCACCGCGCCGATGTTGGTCAGGATGGTGAAGAAGCTGAAATAGAAGACCAGCGAGCCGGCAAAGCCGCGGCCGGCTTCCATTGATGCCGGGACGGTGATGCAGAGCTGCAGGACGAGCCCGGCCAGGCCGACGACCAGACCGATGATCTGCAGCACGCGACCCATTGGGCTAGGCAGCAGCGCCGCAGGCCGGATTGCCCGCCTGCCAGCGGGCAATGTCCGAGCCGATGCGGGCGCCGAGCGGTTCCGCCATCAATGGGCCGAACACGTCGACGCGGCTCGAATTGCCTTGCGCCTGCACGACCAGCAACGGCTTTCCACCATAATGTTTGGCCGGCACCAGCAGGAAGCGCGGCGTGCCGCTGAACGAATTCAGCTCGTTGGCCATCTGGTACGATTTGAAGGCAGGGTCCTTGCTGGCGATCCAGCATTTGTGGGCAGCTATTGCCACCTGCTCCATGGCAAGCAGTGACGCGCTCTTGCCCGCCGGCGCCGGCGCGCTCTTCGGGCCTGACTGGCAGGAGGCGAGTACAAGACCGGCGGAAGCGGCGAGGGCGAGGCGGGCGAGTGTCGATCGCATGGTCAAGCGGCGCCCATCTCGAGTTCGGACAGAAACACCTTCAGACCGTCTGTCATCTCACCCCAGACGCGCGACAGCGCCGGATGCTGCAGGGCGATTTGCTCATAGGCATCGAATTTCGGATAGCCATCAAGCAGGTCGGGGCGGCCGATCGTCGCCCTGAAATTGTTGAAGACGAAGCGGGTCGGCGTCAGCCAGGCATCGGCGAAGGAGATGTCGTCGCTGAGCGCGAACGGGCCATGCGCCATGCGCGCCTCGATTGCCGCAAGCCCGTGATGCAATCGGGCGAACTGTGCCTTGATCTCCGCCTCGTTGCGCTGCGGCACGAAATGGAGCTCGAACAGCTTCATGGTCGGGGCGAGCACGTCGAGGTCGGTGATGCGGGCGAACATGCGCACCAGCGCCCGGTCCTTCGAGTCCCTCGGCAGCAGCGCCGGCTCGGGAAAGCGCTCCTCCAGATATTCGGCGATGACCACCGATTCGACGATCGTTTCGCCGGAGCCGGTGATCAGCACCGGAATCCGGTTCAACGGCGAGATGGCACGAAATGCCTCGGGGATGGGAAACCCCGGCGGCGGTGCAATGAGCTTGAGCGGCACGTTCTTGATGTAGGCCAACGCCCGCACGATCGACGAATAGGGCGACAACGGCCGCGAATAGAGTTTCATGACCGTGGCTCCAGGAGGAAAATTGAAGGTATCAAGCGGCGATGCCCAGCGCGCTTTCGAACAGCGCCCGGCCGTCGCTGCCGCCATGCGCCGCTTCGATCAGGTTCTCGGGATGCGGCATCAGGCCGAGCACGTTGCCGCGGCCGTTGACGATGCCGGCAATGTCGTTGATCGAGCCGTTGGGATTGGTGCCTTCGGCATAGCGGAACACCACCTGGCCTTCGCCTTCGAGGCGGGCCAGCGTTTCGGCATCGGCGAAATAATTGCCGTCATGGTGCGCCACCGGCGCGCGGATGACCTGGCCCGGCTGATAGCGGCGGGTAAACATCGTGTTGGCATTAGCAATCTGCAGCTTGACTTGCCGGCAGACGAATTTCAGCGAGGTGTTTCGCATCAATGCGCCCGGCAGCAGGCCTGCCTCGACCAGGATCTGGAAGCCGTTGCAGACGCCGATGACCATGACGCCCTTGGCCGCCTTTTCGGCGACAGCCCGCATTACCGGCATGCGCGCGGCAATGGCGCCGCAGCGCAGATAATCGCCAAAGGAAAAGCCGCCGGGAATGGCGATCAGGTCGACATCGGGAATTTCGGTGTCGGTCTGCCAGACGGTGACCGGCGGCGTGCCGGAAATCTTGGTCAGCGCCGCGATCATGTCGCGGTCGCGATTGAGGCCGGGGAGCAGGACGACGGCTGATTTCATGGCGTGTCCAATTGAATCAAGAGGCATATCCAAGTTTGGCGTATCGGCGGCGTATTCACGGGTCAAGCGGCAGTTAAGGCTTTTGGGCTATTTAACGACGGCAAACCGGGCGAACGCATTTGAAGAGCGGCTGGGAACTGAAATTCGAAGACCGACACTGGGCCGCCGGGGTCTCCGGTGCGATTGTCCTGCTTGTTTCCGCATTTATCTATGCGTTCTTTTCTCAAGCTGACGCAACCTTTGCGACGGCGTTTTCGAAAGCGCTTTCTCTGAAAGTCGATCTCGGGCGGTGCTCCTCGTCTTTTGCCAATCTGATCATGGCGCAGATTTCCTATGCATTGACGATCTGCCTGGTGCTTCTGGGCCTCATGGCGTGCCTTGCCGTGGTTTGTGTTCGAGACGCTGCGAACAGGGCCGGATATCTCAAGCTTCTGCTTGGGACATCTGCGTTCATTCTCATCTTGCTGGCAATGGCGATGAACGACGACGGGTTTTGGCTAAGTTCAACAGGCCGCAGATTTTTCGGGCGGCGATTGAGCATAGCTGACGCATGCCTACAGAGTCACAATACTAATTTTATTCGCATTTACGTGATGAGCATCTGGCTTGGTTTTGGGTCTTGGATGCTTATTATGATGGATATTCTGTGCTTTCGAGCGATAGCTCTCCGTCGAAACCATAACGATTTGCCAACTGACTCGGGGCTGCATGCCGAAATACTGGACATTCATGCTAAATACGGCGGTGTGAGGCGGCCAACCCAGGCTCGACGATGGAAGTTATCGGCAGTGGTAGTGGCGGGCCTCTTTTTGGCCGCAGGAATTCACGGGCTGTACAAACTGGCTCTCGTTTTAGGCGCGCTCTAAGCGGCGTTCGCTATGCCCAAGGCGATCGTCCTGCCGCGCCAGCACACCGTAAATGTTCTTCACATCGCCCTCGGTGGCGATGAGATGACCACGGATCGAACCCAACTCGGACTTTACTTCGCCAAGTGTCAAATCCATCCTGTCCAGCCGCGACTGAATGGATTTGAGGACTTCAAAAATCAGGCTTCCATCGATCTCGGTCATCTACCCTCCGGGACAACCTCAGGTAATGGCCACACTATAATTCTCAATCACCGTATTCGCCAGAAGCTTGTCGCACATGGCTTTCAGATCCGCCTCGGCCTTGGCCTTATCGCCCTCGGCAAGCTCGATATCAAAAACCTTGCCTTGCCGCACCTGGCCGACGCCGCCGAAACCCATTCCGGACAGCGCATGCTCGATTGCCTTGCCTTGTGGGTCGAGCACGCCGTTCTTGAGGGTTACGGTAATGCGGGCCTTGATCATGCTGGACATGCTCCTGTTCACCTGTTGAGCTGGCAAGCCATCAATGTGGCTTGCCTTTGACGCCGTCGGTCGATGCGACGAGCACCGGTCCGGCCGGGCGCGGCGGCTCGTTCTCGTTCATGATGCCGAGGCGGCGGGCAACTTCCTGATAGGCTTCGACCAGCCCACCCATGTCACGGCGGAAACGATCCTTGTCGAGCTTATCCTGTGTCGCCACGTCCCACAGCCGGCAGGAATCCGGCGAGATCTCATCGGCAACGACGATGCGCATCATATCGCCTTCGAATAGGCGGCCGCATTCGATTTTGAAATCGACGAGCTGGATGCCGACGCCCATGAACAGGCCGGAAAGGAAGTCGTTGACGCGAATGGCCAGTGCCATGACATCGTCGATCTCCTGTGGGCTCGCCCAGCCGAAGGCGGTGATGTGCTCTTCCGAGACCATCGGATCGTCGAGCGCATCGGCCTTGTAATAGAATTCGATGATCGAGCGCGGCAGCACGGTGCCTTCCTCGATGCCCAGGCGCTTGGCCAGCGAGCCGGCGGCGACGTTGCGCACCACCACTTCGAGCGGGATGATCTCGACTTCCTTGATCAACTGCTCGCGCATGTTGAGCCGGCGGATGAAGTGGGTCGGAATGCCCATCCGGTTGAGATGGTTGAAGATGTGCTCGGAAATGCGGTTGTTGAGCACGCCTTTGCCATCGACGATTTCATGCTTCTTCTTGTTGAAAGCGGTAGCGTCGTCCTTGAAGAACTGGATCAGCGTGCCAGGCTCCGGTCCCTCATAAAGGATCTTGGCCTTGCCTTCATAAATGCGGCGGCGATTTTTCATCTGATTTTTCTCTGGATTTGCGGGCAGGCGGCAAGCGACCAGTTCCTGTCCGTCTGCCTAAAATAAGACGGCGACGGTGGGGTTCAATGCCGGTGTCTATCCCAATCGCACTGTTTGCTCAATCGGCAAATCCTTTCAATCAACCGCTTTCGGGCACCGAAATGCCGCAGCGCAGCAAGCAATGTAGCATATTGACCGGCCTGCGCCCTTTTGGTTTGTGCTCCGGCAACACATATTGGCACAACGAATCGGATTTCACGGAGGGATGCCATGAGCAGCATGAAAGACCGCGAAGAGGGCTTTGAGCGCAAATTCGCATTCGACGAGGAACTTCGGTTCAAGGCTGCGGCACGCCGCAACAGAGCGCTCGGCCTGTGGGCTGCCGAAAAGCTCGGCAAATCCGGCACCGATGCCGACGCTTATGCCAGGGAAGTGGTCGTCAGCGACATCGAGGAAGCCGGCGATCACGACGTTTTCCGCAAGATACGCAAGGATTTCGATGCGGCGGGCATCGACCAGTCGGACCATCAGATCCGCCGCACCATGGATGAATTGATGGCGCAGGCGATCGAGCAGATCAAGAACACCTGATTTTTCAGCCGGTACCGATCGAATGCTGGACCAATCGACCGCCTGGCCTAACCGCGCGGTTTTTCTTTGCCTTTGCGGTCATTTCCGGCTGAATTGCTGCAAGCAAAGAGGAAATCGCCAATGTCCCTGAAGTCACGCCTTGCGGTCGACGAGACGCTGTTCACCGCATGGTCCGGCGTGCCGGATGCCTTGACGGTCGAGATACTGGCCAGGCAAGGATTCGACGCGGTTACGCTCGACATGCAGCATGGGGGCCATCACGAGGACAGCGTGCTGCGCGGGCTTGTGCCGGTGCTGGCCGCCAACAAGCCGGCTTTGGTGCGCATCCCGGTCGGCCGCTTCGACATGGCCAGCCGCGCGCTCGACTTCGGCGCCGAAGCTGTGATCGCGCCGATGGTGAATTCAGTGGCGGACGCAAAGCTGTTTGCCGCCGCCATGAAATACCCGCCGCTCGGCGAGCGCTCCTGGGGGCCGACCTATGCTTTTCCGCGCCATGGCAAGGGCGACTATGCCGACTGGCTGCGCGACAGCAACCAGCGCACCATGGCGTTCGCCATGGTCGAAACGCGCGCCGCGCTTGATTCACTCGACGGCATCCTCGACACGCCGGGCATCGACGGGATATTCCTTGGCCCGTCGGATTTCTCGATCGCCTGGTCGAAGGGCACCACCGTCAGTTCGACGCTGGAGAGCATGATGGAGACCGTCGCCTCGATCGCCGAGCGCACCCGCAAGGCCGGCAAGCATGCGGCGATCTATGTGATGGAACCGGCCGTTGCCGGTCGCGTGGTGTCGATGGGCTACCGGCTGCTGGCGTTGGGTTCCGAGCATTCGCTGATTTCGCTTGGGGCAAAGACCCTGCTGAGCAGCGTCAGGGATTCGATCGCTTCCTAGAGCAATTCCAGGAAAAGTGTGAAACGGTTTTCCGTCCGGAATTGCGTCAAAACAAAGAGATAGAGCGGTTCGCCGTTTCCGTGAAACGATGAACCGCTCTAGAGATCCGTGAGGAATTTCGCGAACGTCATCGAGCCTTCAGGCCAGGGGCCGAAGCCGGAATCCGTGTTGAGATGACCGGCATCCCCGGCGTCGATGAACAGCGAGCCCCACGCCGCGGCAATGTCCTCGGCGACGCCGAAGGCGCAGAACGGGTCGTTGCGGCTGGCGATCACCACCGACGGAAACGGCAGCGGGTCGCGCGGATAGGGGCCGAAGGTCATCAGGTGCCTCGGCTTTATCTCTGGATTGGCGACATCGGGCGGCGCCACGAAGAAAGCGCCGGCGACCGGCCTCTCGAACCGAGGCAATGCTTGAATGACCGCCGCGACGCCAAGCGAATGGGCGACGATGACGACCGGCCGCTCGGCCTCGTTAACCGCCTTGGCGACACCGGCCGTCCAATCCTCGCGCACCGGCTTCGACCATTCCGCCTGTTCGACGCGGCGCGCTGTCGATAGTTTCGACTGCCAGCGGCTCTGCCAATGATCAGGGCCGGAATTGGTGTAGCCCGGCACGATGAGAATATCTGCTTCCCTGACTTTCATGGCGCGCATGTAGCGAGAGGCGCTGTCGGGTGCAACCGGATATGAACTAAACAGCGACACGCAAACGGCCGCTCATGAGCCCGGTTCTGCTCGCTATTGTGAACACCCTGTTCGCTTCTTGCGCTCTTGTGTGAACGATCGCGATCAACGATCTGTCGCCAGGAAAGAAGAATGGCTGTTCCGAGATTTTGGCACGGACATGGCGTAGAATGATTGATGGCGCCGGATTGCTGTGTTGGAAGCTTGTCGAGCGCCGCCTGAACGGAGCACTTTGATGAGCGAACTGCCTTTTGCCGCGACGACCCCGGTCAGCGTTGCCCGCGTCGGCTTGCGGGCGCGCGATGCAGACAATCTCGCTGCCTACTATCGCAAAGTCGTCGGTTTGCAGGAACTGAGCCGCGCCGGCGGCACGATTACGCTCGGCGCAGTCCATCGCCCTTTGCTCGACATCGAAGCGGATCCGGCCGCGAAACCCGATGACCCGCGCAGCGCCGGTCTTTTCCACACCGCCTTCCTGCTACCCAGCCGGGCCGATCTCGGCCGCTGGATCAATCACGCCATCGCCGGCAAGATCGGCATCGAGGGCGCATCCGATCATCTGGTCAGCGAGGCTCTTTACCTAACCGATCCGGAAGGCAACGGCATCGAGATCTATGCCGACCGCCGTCCGCAGGACTGGAAATGGAACGGTGACAAGATAGCGATGGCGACGGAGCGGCTGAACATTCCGTCGGTTGTTGCCGAGGTGCCGGCCGGCGACACCGGCTGGCAGGGCGCGCCGGAAAACAGCATTATCGGCCACGTCCATTTGCGGGTCGGCAGCCCGGAAGAAGCCGAAGCATGGTGGCATCAGGAGTTCGGTTTCGACACTGTGGCAAAATACGGTGGCGCGGCGGTGTTCCTGTCGTCCGGCGGCTATCATCACCACATTGGCGCAAATGCGTGGCAGAGCGCCGGCGCCGGTCGCCGCGATCCCGCCCGCTCCGGCTTGGCCTGGGTCGAGATGCGCTCGGACAATGCCGCAAGCGAGACCACCCGCGAGGATCCGTGGGGCACGGTAATAAGGACGGTTCCCGGTAAGGCGTAGGTTAGAGGTTCGCTTTTTCGAGCAAGCGGCCAAGCATGAGCAGGCCCGCTGGCCATACGCCCAGGCGCGCCTCGTTTCCCATATGGCCGAGATCGCCGGCATCGGCGATATCCGCGCCCCAGGCTGCGGCAAAAGCGGTCGCCTTGTCGAAGGTGACGCGTGGGTCGCTGCGGCTCGCCACCACCAATGTCGGGAAGGGCAGGCGCTTCAGCGGCATCGGCGCGAACGGGCGCACCGCGTCGAATGAGGGATCGGTATCCTCGACATTGGTCGCGGCAACCAGGAATGCCGCCGCGACCTTGTCGAGTTGGCTTTGACTGGCGCCGGCAGCCCACTTCACCGCCGTCGCCACCGCCAGCGAATGCGCAAGCAGCACGACGCGGCGCGGTGCGGCGGCCACCGCGGCATCCACCTGGCCGATCCAGTCTTCAGGCTTTGGCCGGTCCCACTCGGCCTGCAGCACGCGGCTCGAATTGGGGAACACCCGGCACCAATGCGACATCCAATGATCCGGCCCGGAATTGCCGCGCCCGGGCAGGGCGAGGAAATCGAAATCTCCGGCCGACGAAATCATCAGGCTTCTCCAAACACTCGGCTAAAGATCGTATCGACGTGCTTGGTATGATAGCCCAAGTCGAATTTCTCGCGGATCTCGGCCTCGGGCAAGGCTGCGACAACGTCCTTGTCGGCCAAAAGTTCCTCAAGAAAATCAGCGCCTTGCTCCCACACCTTCATGGCGTTGCGCTGCACCAGCCGGTAGGCGTCCTCGCGCGAAACACCGGCTTGCGTCAGCGCCAGCAGCACGCGCTGCGAATGCACAAGGCCACGGAATTTGTTCATGTTCTTCAGCATGTTGTCGGGGTAGACGAGCAGTTTGTCGACAACGCTGGTCAGGCGTGAGAGCGCGAAATCGAGCGTCACCGTCGCGTCGGGCCCGATCATGCGCTCGACCGAGGAATGCGAGATGTCGCGTTCGTGCCAGAGCGCCACATTCTCCATTGCCGGCAATGCGAAGGAGCGCACCATGCGGGCAAGGCCGGTGAGGTTCTCGGTCAGCACCGGGTTGCGCTTGTGCGGCATCGCCGACGAGCCCTTCTGGCCGGGTGAAAAGTACTCTTCTGCTTCGAGTACCTCGGTGCGCTGCAGATGGCGCACCTCGATCGCCAGCCGCTCGATCGACGAGGCGATGACGCCGAGCGTGGCGAAGAACATCGCATGGCGGTCGCGCGGAATCACCTGCGTCGACACCGGCTCGGGCTTCAGTCCGAGTTTCTTGGCCACGTATTCTTCGACGTAGGGGTCGATATTGGCGAAGGTGCCGACCGCACCCGAGATGGCGCAGGTGGCGATGTCCTCGCGTGCGTGCACCAGCCGCTCGCGGCAACGCGAGAATTCGGCATAGGCCTGCGCCAGCTTGACGCCGAAGGTGGTCGGCTCGGCATGGATGCCGTGGCTGCGGCCGATGGTGATGGTGTCCTTGTGCTCGAAGGCGCGGCGCTTGAGCGCCGCAAGCAGCCCGTCAATGCCGGCCAGCAGGATGTCGCTGGCGCGGGTGAGCTGCACGGCAAAACAGGTGTCGAGAACGTCGGAGGATGTCATGCCCTGGTGGATGAAGCGGGCATCCGGCCCGACGAATTCAGCAAGATGGGTGAGAAAGGCGATGACGTCATGCTTGGTGACGCGCTCGATCTCGTCGATGGCGTCGACGTCGAACTTCGCCGCTCCGCCTTTCTCCCAGATGGTCTTGGCGGCCTCCTTCGGGATGACGCCGAGCTCGGCCAATGCGTCGCAGGCGTAGGCCTCGATCTCGAACCAGATACGGAACCGGGTTTCGGGTGACCAGATGGCCACCATTTCCGGCCGGGAGTAGCGAGGGATCATCAGTCGGTCCTGACTTGTGAGAGCATTTGCCCGCGTCCTAACAGAGGCAGGCAAAATGCTCAACGTTGCTGGCGCGCAAACCAGACACTGGCGACAGCGAGTGCAACGAAACCGAGCGGAAAATACAGCCGGATGCCGAGGACGACGAACTGGTAAAGCGCCGTCAACATCGTGAACACGAACTGGAAAACCCAGGTGATGGTGAGCGCGGGTGCATGCCATTGGACATAGTAGGAGCGGTATTGCAGCCCAAAGAGGCCGCCGGTGAAGGTAATTGTCGCGGCGAGAAGGCAGACGAAGGCGGCGGCGAGGGCGATTTCCCAGTGGCGTCCGAGCGAGACGAGCCGCGCCAGAAACAGCCCAACCGGGAAGGCCAGCGCGCCGCCGGCAGCATAAAGCAGCGAGACGAAGCGGACCTTTGCCGGGGTCTCCCAATCGTACTGCAGCAGATTGAGCAGCGCGCTGGCGCCCATCGCTGCCGCCCACAGCAAGGCACCGGCAAATGCGGTGCGCAGCGACGGCAGAGCACGGCGGAGACGGCGCAGAGCGCGATAGCGCATGGCGGGGAACGTCACAGGCGACCGGTTACCGCGATCCAGCGATAGTCCGGCCCTTCGAAGCCGTATTGGCGCACCGCGATCAGCACGGCATAAGCGCTGAGGCTATCCAGCGAAAATGTCTGAACCGCGCCGATCTGGTAGCCATTCGGACAGCCTCTGCTTTGCGGGATCGATTTGTCCTCGTGAATGATCCTCGTCTGGCCGCCATCCTTCGCCTCGATGCGCAGCAGGCGAAAGCCATTGATCTCGCCCTGGCTCTGGCAGCGTTCGGTGTCATTCATGCCGATCTGGTCGAGCCGGAACTCGAGCGGATCGTCGACCGGCGAGAAGATCGGGCGCGGATTGACCACCATGCGGAAGGGATCGGCAGAAAGCTCGGTCACCGGGTTGAAGCCGGCGGTGATGCCGCGATTTGCCGTGAGTTCCGCCTGACTGACGATCGCTTCGCCCCTTTGCCGGGCCTGCAGCCGCGCTGCGGCCACCGTGGCATTCTCGTCGTCGAGCCGGACACGTATCGGCGAGCCCTTCAGGAAACTGTCGTCGGCCGTGTCGATATAATAGCGTGTCGCATAGGGAAATCCCGATCCGTCCTGGACGCCGTATTCCTCGAAGGCAAAGACCCCGCCATCACTGCTGAAGCCGAGGATCTCAAGCTCGGCGACATCGCCTGCGAAGGCGGCGGCCAAAGTTGCAAGCGGGGCAAGCAGGCAGACTGCAAACAGGGCAAGATTTCGCATGGGGCTTTCCATTCCGACGGTCGACGCCCTCAAATTCCTATTACGATGCCGTCAAAAGATCGTGCTGACTGAAACACAAAGTCGATGCATCCAATCCGGCCGTCGTTTGTTATTGTCGGCAACTTCACCGCATCGTGCCTTCCGAAAATCAGGATCGATTTTCGGAAGGCGCGATGCATTGATTCAAAAATGTTTAGAGCGTCCTTTGCGCGTTCAAAGGGACGCGCGGCGCTCTAAGGGAGACCCCCAATGATTGATGCAGCCAAGATTCGCGAACGTATGGAAGTGATCGGCGCCGACGGCGTCCATGTCGGTACCGTCGACAAGGTTGACGGAGATCGCATAAAGCTGACCAAGCGCGACAGCGGCGAGGGCGCTCACAGGGGCCATCACCACTTCATTCCTCTCAGCCTTGTCGCCGAGGTCGAGGGCCAGAAGGTGCGGCTGTCGGCAAACTCGGATGTTGCGGTCACGTTCGAGGAAGAAAAATCCGAACCCACCTGATCATAATCCAGTCTGACTACGGCTCACCCGAATGAGCGTTGCGCGTTCAGCGCGACGACCAGACCGGGAACAGATCGCCCTCGGCCGGCGTCGCGGCAAAGACGCCGCGGCTGATGGCGCGTGCCATCGTGGCGCCGGCCGCGGCGTAGAGATCGACGGCATCGTTGGGTGTGAGCTCAATGCCGCTCTTGCCCGTTGCCAGCGCGAAGACCAGATCGCCGTCTGCGGGCGTGTGTGTCGGCCAAATGGCACGGACAAAGCCGTCATGCGCCGATATCGCCAGACGTTTGGCGGCGGCCTTCGTGAGTACCGCATCGGTGGCGATCACGGCGATGGTCGTGTTGGCGCCGGTTTCCGCCTGTTCTGCCGCATGCTTGTCACGGAACTTCAGCAGGACCTTTCTGGCATCGTCAGGCATCGGGTGGGGATAGCCTAACCCGCCGAACTCGTCGCCGATCTCGAACGGCGCCGCCCAGAAATGGCGGGTCCCTGCGACCGTCACCGAGCCGGTCGGGTTGACGGCGGCGAGCGCGCCGATGGTGACGCCGCTGTCCAGCACTGTCGAGGCCGAGCCGAGCCCGCCCTTCAGGCCGGAACTCAAAGCCCCGCTACCTGCGCCGGCAGTGCCGAGCGCAAAGTCTATCGCAGCGGCTTGCGCGGCTTCGTAGCCAAGGTCACGGTAAGGCGGATACCGGCCCCAATCCTTGTCGCCGCCATTGCGCAGGTCGAACAGGATCGCCGCCGGCACGATCGGCACGCGAAAGCCGCCGACCTCGACGCCGATGCCCCTTTCACGCAGTGCCGCCTGCACCCCCGACGCGGCGTCGAGGCCAAAAGCAGACCCGCCCGAAAGCACCAGGGCATGGATGGCGTGGATCGAATTGTGCGGCTCGAGCAGGTCGGTTTCGCGGGTGCCCGGCGCACCGCCCAGGATTTGCACGCCGGCCACGGCCGGTTCGTCGCAGATGACGGTGGTCACACCGGATTTCAGCTTGGCATTCGCCGCATTGCCGACACGCAGGCCGGCGACGTCGGTGATGAGATTGCGCGGACCCGTATGGAACATCCCTGTGCTGGACATCATTGGCTCTCCGCCGGCACGAAACGGCCGCCGTCGAAACGGAAGGCTCGATAAGAATTTTGCGTCAGGTCACCTTTTTCGTCAAAGCGGATCGGTCCGATCGCCGTGGTGAAGTCATGCGCGGTCAGCACGTTGGCCAGCCTCTCGCCGGAGCTTTGCGTCAATGCTGAAGCCGACTTGGCGATCTCGACCGCGGCATAGGCGGGCAGCGTGTAACCTTCCGGCACGATGTTTTGTCCGGCAAAGCTCTGCAGCACCTTGGGGTCGGCGACATCGGCCCATTCGGGCGGCGCGATCATCAGCGTGCCGACGGCATAAGGCATGTCGCCGAGCGGCGCGCGCAACGCTTCGCCGCCGGCAAACACCATGCCGGTATTTAGCTGGCCAGCATCCCGGCCCATAATGGCGACATCATCGCCGTCGCCGCCGGCAAAGACATGCGTTGCGCCGGCTTTCCTAAGTCGGCCGATCAGGCCAATCTGGTTATCGAGCTGCGGCCGGAACGTGTCGACGAAAACCGGCTTCAGCGCCGCTTGCTCGGCGGCTGCCCGAAACGTCTCGGCCATTTCGCGGCCATAGATCGTGCCGTCGTCGACTATGGCGAACAGCTCGGTCTGCCATAGGCGGGTGAGGATGGCAGCGACGGCATTGCGCTCGTCGTCGCCGCGCGGCCCGAGACGATAGATCGGCCATCCGGTCTTGGCGCGCCGGTCGGTCAGGCTTTCCGTGCGAACGCCGACTGTGATCACCGGTATGCCGGCATCCTTGAGGATCGGCAGAGCCGCCTCGATTGCGTCGGTGCACAAAAACCCGACGACGACGTTGACCTTGGCCGCGGTGAATTCCCGCGCGGCGGCGGCGCCACCGTCGGCCGTGCAGGCGTCATCGATCGTCCTGATCTCGGTACCGTCAGCTTCAGCCGCCATTGTCGCGCCGGCCTCGATCTGTTTGCCGAGGATCGCCGACGGCCCCGACAAAGGAGCCGCGACGCCGACCAGCAGCGTCTCGGCGCTCGCACCACCGGCGACCGAGAGCCAGGCCAGCACCGCTATTGTGGTTGTCGAACGTCGCATGCGAGCGAAGAATTCCTCCACGCCGGTCGCGTGGTTGCCGGCGCCAATGCCGTCAAGACCTAAAGGCTGGCCAGCTTTGGCGCAACACGCGAATTCGGGATATGGGTCAAGCACTTCGCTTGTGGCCTGCAATATCCCCCCATATATAACGGTTGGTTCTGACTAGTGGAAAATCATCGGTGCTGAAGAAGAATGACATCGGGCCGCAGGCCTACCGCGACGCGATGGCCCATTTTGCTGGCCATGTGCATGTAGTCACCACCGATGGCCCTGCCGGCAGGCGCGGCGCGACGGTGATCGCGGCCTGCTCGGTGTCGGACACGCCGCCAACCATCCTGGTTTGCCTCAATCGTGAAAATCCCAAGAACGAGCCGTTCGTGGAAAACGGCAAATTTGCCCTGAACACGCTGGCTTCGGATCAGGAGCCGCTGTCGATCGGCTTTTCCGGCATTACCGGCCTGCCGGTCGAGGAGCGTTTCGCGTTGGCCGAATGGGATGTGATCTCGACCGGTGCGCCGACGCTGAAGGGCGCGCTCGCCGTCTTCGACTGCGAACTGATCGACTCCAAGGATCTGGCCACCCACCGTGTGCTTTTTGGCCAAGTTACAGGTTTGCGCATCGGCGATAATTTGCGGCCGCTGATCTATCACAACCGCGGCTACCACGCTTTGTAGAGGCTTTCAGATGGCCGCGCCCGCGAAAACAGAATGACCGAGTTGAAAACCGCGTCCGACGCCGCGGACGGTCGACGAGACGCTCGATCTGTTAACCCGTGCGGATTATGTGCGGACCGGTCGCTGGCAACCGTGCTGTTTTTATGCGTTCGGTCGACGCGCGCCCGTGGATCGAGGCTGGCGTGAAGCGCGTCGCATAACCACATGTCTGCCAGGGAGAAAATCATGGAACGCAGTATCTATCTCGATGAGGCCCGCGACCCGCTGATCATCGCGGAGGGCTGGATGAAGGACGGCAAGGATGTCGCCATTGCCACTGTGGTCGAGACCTGGGGCTCGGCGCCGCGCCCGGTCGGCAGCCACCTGGTCATCGACGCCGAAGGCAATTTCCACGGCTCAGTCTCTGGCGGCTGCGTCGAAGGCGCGGTGGTCACCGAGGCGGTCGATGTTATCGATAGCGGCAAGGCCAAAATGCTCGAATTCGGCGTCGCAGACGAGACCGCCTGGCAAGTCGGCCTGTCATGCGGCGGCCGCATCAAGGTCTATGTAGAAAGATTGGGTTGATCTCGAATGGATCCCTATGCGCTGAAGACACTCAACGCCGAACGCCGCGCCCGCCGCGCGGCAATCCTGGTCACCGATCTCGACGACGGCCGCGACCGTGTCGTGCGCGAGGGCGACCGGGTAGCCGGCGAACTCGGGGCGGCCATCGCCAAGGCATTTCGCACGGGCAATTCCGGTTCGGTCGAAGCTGAGGGACGGACCTTCTTCCTCAACGCACATCTGCCGCAGCCGCGCCTCGTGGTGATCGGCGCCGTCCACATCAGCCAGGCGCTGGCACCGATGGCCAGGATCGCCGGCTATCCTGTCGAGATCATCGATCCGCGCACGGCCTTTGCCACGCCCGATCGTTTTCCCGATATCGCGCTGCATGCCGAATGGCCAGAGGATGTGCTGACGCGTCAGCCGCTCGATAGCTATACGGCGCTGGCTGCTCTCACCCACGATCCGAAGATCGACGATTCCGCGCTGAAGGCGGCGCTCGACGCCGGCTGCTTTTATGTCGGCGCGCTCGGCAGCCGCAAGACCCACGCCAAACGTGTGGAACGCCTGCTGGCTTCGGGAGCGACCGCCGACCAGATCGCCCGCATTCATGCCCCGATCGGCCTCGACATCGGCGCCGCCAGCCCCGCCGAGATCGCCGTCGCGGTGTTGGCGCAAGCGATCCACGCCTTTCGCTCCCGCGGCCTCGAATCCAAAGGCGCGGTCGCGTGAAATTTGGTCCCGTTGCGATCGATGCGGCCGAAGGGGCAGTGCTGGCGCACGCCACCACAGCCGGAGAGCGCCGCTTCCGCAAGGCGCACAGGCTAAGCGCCGGGGATGTGTCCCTGTTGAAGGCCGCTGGCATTTCCGAGGTCGTAGCGGCGGTGTTGGCGCCCGATGATCTCAGCGAGGACGTCGCTGCCGAAAAGATCGCCGCATCCATGATCCATCGCAACATCGAGGCGAAGCCCGCCGCGACCGGCAGGGTCAACCTCCACGCGCAGGCTGCCGGCATGTTCACCGTCGACGCGGCGATGATCAACGCCATCAACGCCGTCGATCCGACGATCACCATCGCCACGCTCGCGCAGCATGCGCCGGTCGAAAAAGGTCAGATGGTAGCAACGGTGAAGATCATCCCATTTGCGGTCGCCTCCGCTTTGGTCGATGCCGTGGCAAGGATCTGCGCCGGCGGCGAGATATTTGCGGTCAACGCCTATCAGCCGGTGCGCGTCGGCGTCATCCAGACGGTGCTGCCCGGCATCAAACCCAGCGTGCTCGACAAGACGCTGCGCGTCACCGAAGCGCGCCTGGCGCGTTCGGGCGGCAGGCTGACGGCGGAGCGTCGAACCCTGCATGAAATTATCCCCGTCGCCGAGGCTGCGGCCTCGCTGATCCGCGACAACGATATGGTGGTTATCTTCGGCGCCTCGGCGATGGCCGATTTCGGCGACGTCGTTCCCGCTGCCATCGAAAAGGCAGGCGGCACTGTCATCCGCGCCGGCATGCCGGTCGATCCCGGCAATCTGCTGGTGCTAGGCACTCTAGGCGGCAAGCGCATCATCGGTGCGCCGGGCTGCGCCCGCAGTCCCAAGGAGAACGGCTTCGACTGGGTGCTTGACCGGCTGATCGCCGGTCTCGACGTGACCGCCAGGGATATTGCCGGCATGGGTGTCGGCGGGCTGTTGATGGAAATTCCGACGCGGCCGCAGCCGCGCGAGCCATTGCCGGCCAAAGCCGAACCAAAGGTCGAGATCGTGCTTCTGGCCGCCGGCCGCTCCAGCCGCATGGGCGGGCCGAACAAGCTCTTGGCGCTCTTCGATGGCAAGCCGCTGGTCCGTCGCACTGCCGAACGCGCGGTCGGTTCGAAAGCCGGGGCCACTATCGTCGTCACTGGCCACCAGCGCGAGCGCGTGCGCGATGCACTGTCTGGCCTCGATGTGACCTTCGCCGACAATCCGGATTTCGGCGAGGGTCTGTCTTCGTCGCTGAAGGCCGGCATCGCCAAGATTTCCGGCGACGCCGCCGGCGCCATGATTGTCCTCGGCGATATGCCCGGCGTCGCCTCGGCCGACCTCGACAGGCTGATTGAGGCGTTCCGCAGGTCCGAAGGCCGATCGGTGGTGCGGGCCTCGCATGACGGGCGGCGCGGCAATCCGGTGCTGCTGCCGCGTTCGCTGTTTGCCGCGATCGCTCACCTCGAAGGCGATACCGGCGCCCGCCATCTGGTCGAGGCCGAAGGGCTAGACGTCATCGATGTCGAGATCGGCGAAGGGGCAGCCGTCGACGTCGACACGCGCGAGGCGCTGGAAGGCGCCGGCGGCGTGCTGCAGGATTGACAAACCGAAGCCGAAAAACGCATGGCTGAGGGATGGCCTTTCGTTCCTGCTTCCGGTTCCGCTTGCCTCCCTTCGGCCTCCCGGCCCTGCTGATGGCGATTCTTTTGTCGCTCTCTTGTGCCGCCTACGCCAACGCTCTCGAACTCAAACCCTTCAAGGACGATCTGTTCGCCTACCCGGGCACGCTCTCGTCCGAGAGCAACGGCGCCTATACGGTTGTCGATTATCGTGAGCTGCGCGACATCAACGCTCGTGACGAAGTGCCTGAGCGTCGTGTACACGCGCAATACTCCGACACCGGCGTGCGTAAGGTGCAGCACGATCTCTTGCTGCCGACCGATGCAGGCGATGTCCGCCATATTGCCGTCGGCAAGACCGGGGGCGCCAGCATCATCGTGCTTTATCTGCACGGGCAGGGCGGCAGCCGCAAGCAGGGCATTGACGACTTCACCTTCGGCGGCAATTTCAACCGCATCAAGAACCTGATGGCCGGCAATGGCGGCCTCTATCTGTCGCCGGATTTTTCCGATTTCGGCGACACCGGTGCGACCCAGATCGCCGCGCTGATCAACCACTATGCCGAACAATCGCCGAGCGCAAAAATCTTCGTCGCCTGCGGCTCGATGGGCGGCTCAATATGCTGGAAGCTGGCCGCCCGCCATGACACCGGCGGGCGCATCGACGGGCTGCTGCTGCTCGGCTCGCTATGGGACGAGAGTTTCTTCTCAAGCCCCGCCTTCAAGCGTCGTGTGCCGGTCTTCTTCGGCCAGGGCAGCAAGGACCCGGTGTTTCCAATCGAGAAACAGGAAGCCTTCTTCCGATCGATTCTGGCCAAATCGAAAGCCTATCCGACCCGCTTCGTCCGCTTCGAGACCGGCACGCATGGCACCCCTATCCGCATGACCGACTGGCGCGGCACGCTCAATTGGATGTTGTCGAAGGCTCCCTAAGGCGCGGTATTGTAGTCGACGACCGTCTGCGGATTTTCCTCGCCGTCATAAGACGCGTCGACATCGTACTGGACCAGGGAAAAATCGCCGTTGCGAAACAGATAGGTCCCTGATGAAGAGGCATCGCCGATGCCACGCCATTTGTTGAAGCTGGTGATCGTCTTGGTCTCTTCGTCGTAATCGGAATTAGTTGCCCAGCCGGAGGTCTGGAAGCCAACTATGGTCATGCCCAGCAATTTGCCGTCGCTGTCATTGTTCTCGTAGCGGATGTCCATCTCAGGTTCGGCGAACTGCAATTGTCTCACGCCAAGCACGTCGTCGCTCATGTAATAGATCGAGTTTTCGTTGTAGGCCGCGGCCGAGCAGGCGAAATGGAAAAGCCGCGTTTCGCTTTCGGGATCACTGGCAGACGCATCCTTGCCCTTATAGTGGATCGAGAAAATGTCCGGCTCCTGCGCCAAAAGATCCTTGTCACACTGGTCGCCATAAGTCGCGGCAAACGCCTTTTTGGCTTGCTCAAGCGCTGCGTCCTTCTTCGGCGGCGGCGGTCCTTCGCCGCAGCTTGCCGGCACCGCATCCTCGAAATCGGCCTTTGAGGGTTTCAGCGCACCCTTATCGATGAAGATCGAGCGAAATGGCGGTTCCTGGATCGAGGCGTTGATCTGGCGCAGCGTATAGCAGCCGGCAAAGACATTTTCGCTGCCGTCCTTGGCCGTCGCCCGGATGGCGACCGGAACGCTATAGTAGATGCTGCCGGCAGCCCCGTCTTCGGATACGCCACCGGTTTTGACTTCGACCGTGTCCGTGCTGTCATAGCCTTTGACGAAGGAATTGAAATCCTTGGCCGGCTTGGTGTCGCCGAAATAATCCCAGGCGCGCGCGAATTCGTGCCGGCTGATGGCACTATAAAGTGACCGGATGACCGCTTCGGCATTCGACCTGTCATCGATATAAGGCGCGTCTGCGGCGAGCGCCGATTGGCCGGCAATGGCAAGAGACACAAAAGCGGTCGCTGCAAAAAGGGCGCGTCTCATCGGGAACCTCCACTCGATGAAAAATCCTATCATATCGATTGCGGCGACGTGGTGACGCTTGAACAATCGCCTGCGAAGGCGCTACCTCTCGCCCTCGGCAGTCGGGCCGCGTGGAGATTTCTTGTGACCATATCAATGTATGAAGCATCCGTGCCGGTATTTTCGGCGAGGCTGAAGGCACTAGCCAATGTGCTGAACATTGCCGAGCAAAATGCGGCTGATCGCAAGATTGATCCGCAGGTGTATCTGACGGCGAGGCTGGCGCCGGACATGTTTGCCCTGACCAGGCAGGTACAGATTGCCACCGATCACGCCAAAGGCGCCCCGTCACGGCTTGCGGGACGCGAGGTGCCAAAATACGAGGACAATGAGGCGAACTTCGCTGATCTGCAGGCCCGCCTTACCAAGACGCTCGATTATCTCGCGACATTTTCGGCGGCCGAATTCGATGGTTCAGATGACAGGATAGTCGAACTGCGGCTTGCGGGACGCGAGGTTTCGATGCCGGGGATGCAGTATCTACTGCATGCCGCCATGCCCAATTTCTATTTCCACCTGACCACCGCCTACGACATCCTGCGCCACAACGGCGTGCCATTGGGCAAGTCGATCTTCCTCGGATCGCGTTGAGATCCGCTCGGGAGATATCCGCCACGGCGGATATCTCACGGTTGTTTAGCGCAGGGACATTTCCCGGGCGATGCGCGGGAAATCGGCAGGCTTAACGCCGATATCGGCGCGATCGGCATTGCTCATCGAATGGAGCAGCGCCAGCGCCGCTCGATAGCGCAGCTGTTCCCGCGGACGCGGACGAGCGAACATTTCAGTGAAGAATCCCATGATTCAAGCCCCTTATTGAACCTCCAAGGCGGTCAATATAAGCAGATCATGACGATTGTGCAGTGCAGCATTCGCATGGCAGCCATGCTGCCCTGATCTTTTTTGACATAATTCGGCTGGTCCGGCGAAACTTCTGCGGCGCTTTGACCGTAGGCGTCTATGCCGGCACTTGGCCGGTTTTTTCCTCGCCATTCCTGGCGAACTTCCGGACTGCATGAAAATGCAGTCCGGCTTTTTATTAGCCGCAGGGATAAACCCTGTCCGCCGGCGTCCCGGGAAAGTCGTCTGACCTTCCATCCGTGGGCTTGGAAGCGGGCGACGCTTTCCTGTATGCTATTGCTTCCTCCTCGCGCAGCCGCGCAAAATTCCCGCCGGAGAAACTCCATGCACAAACGCCGTCTCGGCCAGACCGATCTTTTCGTGTCGCAAATCTGCCTCGGATCGATGACCTGGGGCCAGCAGAACACCGAGGCGGACGGTCACGCCCAGATGGATCTGGCGTTTGCTCGCGGCGTCAATTTCATCGACACCGCCGAACTCTATCCGATCCCGCCCAAGGCGGAGACACAAGGCCGTACCGAGACATTCATCGGCAATTGGATGAAGGCGAAGCGCAATCGCGACCAGGTGATCATCGCCTCGAAGGTAGTTGGTCGCACCGCCAACACTTGGTTTCGCGGCGACCGCCCGTCTAAGCTGGTGCGCGCCGATATCTTCGACGCTATCGATAAGTCACTCGCCAGGCTCAACACCGATTACATCGACCTCTATCAGATCCATTGGCCGGAACGCGACGTGCCGTGGGGCGCCAATCCGAACCGCATCGGCGCCGTACCGCGACGCTCCGATGCCGCCGGCGTGCCGGAAGGAGAGACGCCGATCGCCGAGACGCTTGCCGTATTTGATGAACTGGTGAAGGCCGGTAAGATCCGCCATTTCGGCCTGTCGAACGAGAATTCCTGGGGCGTCATGCGTTTCATCGCCGAAGCCGACAAGGGCCTCGGCCCGCGCGTCGCCTCGCTGCAGAACGCCTATAATTTCGTCAATCGCACCTTCGAGGTGAACCTTGCCGAAGTCTGCGAGCGCGAGCAGGTGTCGCTGCTTGCCTATTCGCCGCTGGCGCAAGGCTATTTGACCGGCAAATACGATCATGGCGCGCGGCCGCAGGGCTCGCGCTCGCAGTTGTTCAACCGCGGCCAGCGCTACGAGACTCCGAATGCTGCCGACGTGCAGCTCGAATACAACCGGTTGGCGCGCACCTTCGGCATGGAGCCGGCGCTGTTTGCCAATGCCTATGTCTCGAACCGGCCCTTGGTCACCTCGAACATCATCGGCGCCACCACCATTTCGCAACTCGAAATGGCGCTCTCTTCCGCCGACGTGGTCTGGACCGAGGACATGCAGAAAGCCGTTGATGCGATCCACCAGCGCGTCGGCAATCCGTGCCCTTGATGCGTCGGGACGCGGTTGTCCGATCGTCATAAGGAGAGGGGAACAGCCATGGACTTCTGGATCGACGCGGTGCGCGCGAAATTTCCGGCTTTGTCGCTGACCGACAAGGGCCGCCGGCGCATCTATCTCGACAATCCTGCCGGCACGCAGGTGCCGCAGTCGGTGGCCGACGCAGTATCGCGTTGCTTGCTGACCACGAATGCCAACCTCGGCGGCTTCTTCGACACCACCGTTGCAGCACAAGGCATCGGGGACGAGGCCCATCTGGCGATGGCGGATTTTCTCGGCGCTGCGAGCCCGCAGGAAATTATCATCGGTGCCAACATGACGACATTGACCTACCACATGTCGCGAACGCTCGGCCGCACGATGAGGCCCGGGGACGAGATCATCCTCACCCGCATGGACCATGAGGGCAACGTCTCGCCTTGGCTGCAACTGGCAGAAGACCTTGGCCTTGTCGTGCGCTGGCTGCCCTTCGACCAGCAGAGCTGGCAGATCGAAGAGGCGGCGCTCGCCGCGCTGCTTTCCGAGAGGACGCGGCTCGTCGCGCTCAACTACGCCAGCAATCTCACCGGGTCGATCAACCGGGTGAAGACGTTGACCGGCATCGCCAGGCGGGCTGGTGCGTTGGTCTACGTCGATGCCGTCCAGCTCGCGCCGCATGGCCTGATCGACGTCCAAAACCTCGGCTGCGATTTCCTGATCTGCTCGGCTTACAAGTTCTTCGGCCCGCATATGGGGATTTTGTGGGGCAGGCTGGACGTTATCGATGCGCTTAAGCCGTATAAATGCCGTTGCTCGTCCAATGCCTTGCCGGAGCGCTTCGAGCTCGGCACGCCGCAGATTGAATTGATGGCCGGCCTGTCGGCAGCTGTCGATTATTTTGCCGAGTTGGGCGCGGCAGCCGGCGCGCAAGGATCGCGTCGGCTGAAAATCGCCAAGGCCTTCGAAGTTTCAATCGCTTACGAGAACCCGCTGACGCGACAACTGATCGATGGCTTGTCGGATATTGCCGGCCTGACCATCCACGGCATCACCGATCCGAAGCGGATCAATGAGCGCGTGCCGACGGTGTCGTTCACCGTCGAGGGCATCGTGCCGGAGACGATCGTGCGGCAGATGAATGCGGAAAACATCTTCCTGTGGTCCGGCCACAACTACGCCTGGGAGATCGTCCACCAGCTCGGCATTCCGGCCGAGCAGGGCGTGGTGCGCATCGGCATCGCTCATTACAACACTGCAGCCGAGATCGACGAGACGCTGGAGAGCGTGCACCGCGTTGTCGCCATGCTGCGGCAGGAACGATCCTGAGCGGCCCTCGCGGGCGGATCATCGCTTGTGGGTGCCGCCAAAACCGGTGAGGAAGGCGGTGAGATTGTCGCCGAGCTCGTCGCAGAGATAGCCGCCTTCCTGGACGATGACCGTTGGCAGGCCGAGCCCGGCGATCACCTCGCCAATGCGCGAAAAACCAGGCGTGCTCACCGACAGCCCGCCGAACGGATCACCTTCGAAGGCGTCTAGCCCCAGCGCCACCACAAGCGCATCGGGCGAGAAGGCCTTGATGCGCTGGAACGCCATCGCCAGCGCTTCGAGGAACGCGGCGTCGCCGGATTTGCGCGCTAGCGGCAGGTTGAGATTGTAGCCGAGGCCGGCGCCTTCGCCGCGCTCGTCGCCATAGCCCCAGAAAAACGGGTAGAAGCGCACCGGGTCGGCATGCAGCGACACGGTGAGCACGTCCGGCCGGGCATAGAAGATGCCTTGCGTGCCGTTGCCGTGGTGCAGGTCGACATCGAGGATCGCCACCCGCGCCGCCTGCTTGCGCAGAACCTGTGCAGCGACGGCCGAATTGTTGACGAAGCAGAAGCCGCCGGCGACATCGGCAAAGGCGTGATGGCCGGGCGGCCGGCACAGCGCATAGGCGGCCGGCGCTCCCGACATCACCGCCGCGGCCGTTTCAACCGCGCTCCAGGCGCTCCAAAGCGCGCTCTGCCACGTCTCGCCGGAGATCGGGCAGGCGGTGTCGGCCATGTGGTAGCCGGCCTGGCCGACCGCCGAGGCCGGATAGGAGCCGTTCCGCGCGATCGGATGGATATTGGGGATGACCTCGGCCGACGCGCCCTCGATGCGCTGCCAGCGCGCGAAGATATGCTGGAGAAAATAGAGATATTCCGGCGTATGCACCGCCGCAATCGGGCCGAGCCCGTGATCCCGCGGCCGTTCGATCGTGCAGCCGGCAGCCTTTGCGCCGGCCAACAATCGCTCGACCCGTTCCGGCTTTTCCGGATTGGGCTGCGGCGCGCCGCTCGAGAGGAACGCCTTCGGGTCGTGGCGCTTCTGTTCTTCGGCATAGAAGGCTTTCATGTTGGCTCCTCCGGTGCATCGGCAAAAGCGAAAAAGGCGTCGCCGACGATCTTCTGCACCTGCTCGTAGCTGGACCAGGCAATGCCCAATCGTTCGTAAAAAGCCTTGGCGGTCTCGTTGTCGGTATCGACGGACAGCCTGAGATAGGCGCCGCCGTTCTTCCGGCATTGCGCCGCGACTCGGCGCAGCAGGCGTTCGCCGATCCTGCGGCCACGAAAACGGTCCTCGACATAGAGGTCCTGCACATAGACGCCGGGCCGTCCCATCCATGTCGAGAAGATCGGGAAATACAGGCAAAGCCCGGCAAATTCGCCACCGATTTCGGCGATCAAGGTCGAGAAGGCAGGCTTTTCGCCAAAGCCATAGGTGCGGAGATCCTGAGCTGTCGAGGTGATCTCCTGATGTGCGCCGACATGCGCGCCGAGCCGCAGGAGCGCGGCGTGGATGGTTTCGACGTCCTCGACGGTCCCGGGCCGGATGACAATGTCTCTTGACGGTGGGTTGGTCACGGTCGCATCTCAGAACGCCACGCGGTCGCCGCCTTTGAGCGCCAGCATCTGCCGCGCCTCGGCCGGCGTCGCGACGTCCAGCGACAATCCGTCGAGCACGCCGCGGATGCGGCGCACCTGGTCGGCATTGGACTTGGCGAGCTGGCGCCCGTCGTAGAGGCTGTCCTCCAGCCCGACGCGGACATTGCCGCCCATCGCCGCCGCAATCGAGATCATCGGCATCTGGTGGCGTCCGGCGGCCAGCACCGAAAACCGGTAGCTGTCGCCGAACAGTTTGTCGGCGATGCGCTTCATATGGATCAGGTTTTCTGGATCTGCGCCGATGCCGCCAAGAATGCCCAAAACAAACTGGATGAATAAAGGTCCGGACACCAGTCCACGATCGCGAAAATGCGCCAGCGAATAGAGATGGCCGACATCGTAGCACTCGAATTCGAAGCGCGTGCCGCAACCACGCCCGAGCTTCTCGAGCACCGTCTCCATGTCGGCAAAGGTGTTCTTGAAGATCGTGTCATGGGTAGCCTCGAGCAGCTTCGGCTCCCATTCGTGCTGCCATTCTCGCGGCCGCACGAGCATCGGGAATAGCGCAAAATTCATCGAACCCATATTGAGCGAACACATTTCCGGCTCGGCCCTGAGCGGCGCGGCCAGCCGCTGGTCGAGCGTCATCAGCGACGATCCGCCGGTGGTGATGTTGACCACCGCATCGGTCGCCTGCTTGATGCGCGGCAGGAACTGCATGAACACCTCGGGGTCGGCGGTCGGCCGCCCATCCCTAGGGTCGCGGGCATGAAGATGCAGGATCGAAGCGCCGGCCTCGGCGGCGGCGATCGCGTCTGCGGCGATCTGGTCTGGCGTCACGGGCAGATGCGGCGACATCGACGGGGTGTGCACCGACCCGGTGATGGCGCAGGTGATGATGACTTTTCGCGACGCCATGGTTCGCCTCTCAGCCTTCGACCGGCAGGTCGAGCTCGCCGGCCAGCACCTCGAGCGAGTCGCCGATGATGGATATGATCTCGCCGATCTGCGCGGCGGTGACGATCATCGGCGGCGCGACCATGAAATTGTCGCCGTCGACGCCGCCCTTGACCTTGCGTCCGTAGATGATCAGGCCGCGCTCATAGGCGAGGTCGAGCAGCCGCTGGGTGGCCTTGTTTGCAGGCTCGATCGGCCTCAGAGTGTCGGGATCCGCAAGCATCTCGGCACCGGTGAGCAGGCCCTTGCCACGGACGTCGGCGATGAATGGAAACCGCTTCGCCAATCGCTTCAACTCGTCCATCAAAAGCTCGCCCATGTCAGCCGCATTGGCGATCAGGCCGAGACGGTCCATTTCGCCGAGTACGGCGAGCCCGGCGGCGCAGGCGAGCGGGTTGCCGGCGTAGGTGTGGCCGTGCTGAAAGCCGCCCGACGCGAGCAATGGCTGCACCAGCCGCATCGGTGCCGCCAGCGCGCCGAGCGGCGCGTAGCCAGAGCCCAGCCCCTTCGACAGCGCGACGATGTCGGGCTTGCAGTTCCAGTGGTCGCCGCCGAGGAATTTTCCGGTGCGGCCGGCACCGCTCATCACTTCGTCATGGATGAGCAGGATGCCGTAGCGATCGCAGATCTCGCGGATGCGCGGATAGTAGCTGTCGGGCGCCACCAGTGCTGCCGTGGCAGCGCCGCCGACTGGCTCCATGATGAAGGCGAGCACGCTCTGCGGTCCCTCGGCGAGGACCTTTTCCTCCAGCATGTCGGCGTAGCGGATGCCGCGCTGTTCCATCGAAAGATTGTCGCGGTCGCGCCAGGCGATGGGCGCCGGCACGGTCGGCATCATCTGCATCATCGGCACAAATGTTTCGGACAGCGCATCGTCGCCGGTAACGGCGAGCGCGCCGAGCGTGCCGCCATGATAGGAGGGAAAGCGCGAGATCACCTTCCAACGGCTGGGCTGGCCGGTGGCGACCGCCCATTGCCGCGCCAGCTTGATGCAGGATTCGGTCGCTTCCGAGCCGCCGGAGACAAAGAAGATGCGGTCCATGCCTTCAGGGAGTTTGGCCGCCAGCTGCCGCGCGAGCTCCTCTGCCGGTTCGTTCTCGAAATGCAGACGGTAGGCGAAGGTGGCGCGGTCCATCTGCCTTTTCATCGCGTCGAGCACGTTGCGATTGGAGTGGCCGATATTGGCAACCATCGGACCGCTCGATCCGTCGATGAAGCGGCGGCCATCCTGCGTCCACATGTAGATGCCTTCGGCGCGGTCGATCATCGGCCGGCGCAGGCTGGATAGATAAAACAGATGCGAGGCTTCGCGAGTTTCCGGGGCAGGAGACTTCAACATGTCATGGCTTTCCAAGATAGCGGTCAAGGACATTTCTGGTGACGCGCTCGACAATCGCATCCTGCCTTAGCAGGCCGGCAACCCATTCGCAGCTTCCGGCGTGAAACACCTCGCCTTTGCCGCGCGGGAAATTGACGATCATGCCGTTGCCGCGTTTGACCTTGTCGAGGTTGGCATCGCTTGCCTCGCCGAACAGCGTCTCGGCGGTGAAGCGTCCGTCCTCGTCGCCGAGAAACTGGTCCTCGAACGCAATGTCGGCGCTTTCCTCGACCTGGCTCGCCATGCCGACCGCGAGCACCTGCAGGCCGTCCGGCGCACCGCTAGTGGTCGTGGGGTAGGGCAGGCCGCCGCGGATCTCGAAATCGAGCCCGTCGACCTCGTAGCCATAGACATGGCTGTCGGCGCCGAGCAGATCGCCATAGTAGATGCCGGTGCCGGCAAACGCCCAATGCTCCGGCCGGTAGACCGGAAAGCCGCGTACGCCGCGCGGCGCGCAGCCGCCCCAGCCGGCATAGACGCCTCTTGTCGCGTTGAGACCGAAGGTCGCGGCACCCGGCCGGCCGATTTCCGGCGCTTCCCAGGAATTGGTGGCGCGCCTTATATCGCCGCCGCGATAGGCCGGGTCTTCGGCGCGAGCGCAGTATTTGTAGCAGACCTGCCGGCGGCCTTCGTCCTCCAGCCTGGTCTGCCACATGAAATTGCCGGCAAAGCGCGCCGCATGACCGCCGCGCTCGACATAGGTGTCGACCGCATCGCGCATTTCCCAGGTCCAATATTCGTCGTGGCCGACCAGGACGACGCAGTCATAGCCGTCGAGAATGTCGGGCGAAAAATGCAGATCGTGCTGGCTGGCGAGATCGACGGCGTAGCCGGCACGCTCGGCGAAGCGGAAGAAATGGCTGTCGTAGCTTGCCCAGCCGGACGAGGCGTATTTCTTCGAATGGCCGGTAGCAAAGGCCCATTCCATGTGCGGATAGCGCGGCACGGTTTTTGGCGGCACGGCGACTTCGAGCGGCACGCGCGGCGCGTCCCTGGGCAGCACGACGAAGCCGCGGCACCACGGCCGTTGGGTCGACACCATTCGTGCATATTGGTCCCGGCCTGGCCCGGTGATGCCTTCGTAATGGTTGGAACCGCCCCACGTATTGTAGGCGAGCCAGGTGCCGGTGGCAGCCACCTGCAGCACACGGCCAGGCTTCTTGCCGGGCTGTGGCGCGACGATAAAAAGATGGTGGCAGCGGATCGGCTTGCCGTCCCGGCCATCTGCTGTCAGCGTCACGCGATAGGCGCCGGACGGCCAGTCGTCGCCGATGCGAAACTCGAACGACGCTTGCCAGCCGCAGCCTTCGACCGAACATTGGTCCGGCGTATCTTGCCAGCGCGCCGCGATTCCGGTCCCTTCGAACATTGTCGTTTCCGCGCCGCCGTCGCGGATGATCGCGATGCCGAAACTGACGGCCGTCGAACTGACATGCAGTGCCACCATCTCGCCAGGACGGTAGGAAAAACGGTCGCTGTAGCACCAGATTTCGCCGCGCCCGCCATCCATCCCCGGCCATTCCCAGTAATGGCTGCGCACCGCCTGGCCTCGCTGCTCCGGCGTCAGTCCGAAATCGGGAAACTCGGTCGGCAGGTGGTTCATGGACACCGCTAAGGTCGAAGGCCGCCATTTCGGCCATCCGCCGGCCAAGCGTCAATTGGAAACGATCGGGCCAGCCATTGCCGGGCGCTCCCTTGGCGTTGCCGGACAAACAGACTATCTCACAAAACGCGGCCTTGTCCGCCACGGGAGCCGACATGCTGAGAGTGCAAAAGGTCAGGGTCAACGATATCTACGTGCCGACGGCGCGCAAAAAGACGCTGCATCCCGAGACCGTCCGCCATCTGGCCGAGGACATTCTGGAAAACGGCATGAAGATGCCGATCCAAGTGCGCCATGACGGCAAGCGCCATATCCTGGTCGAAGGGTTGCATCGGCTGGAAGCGGCCAAGTGGCTCGGCGAGACCGAGATCGACGCCTATCTGGTGCAAGCCAAGCGCCACTGAAGCCACTTATTTCCGTCGTTCGAATCTCCTGTCCCGCGGATTTTTTCGCGGGCCGTGTCGGCTTGCGTCGTGTCGGTTCGTCCTAGACACGGAAGCCAAAACCGACGTGTGAGGAAACACCATGACCACCAAGCTCGACATCGCCCCCAACTCCGACCGCGAGCTGGTTCTCGCGCGCATCATCGATGCGCCGCACGAGAACGTCTATCGCTGCCGGACCGAGCCAAAGCTGTTGACGCAATGGTTCTCGCCGAAGCCGTGGATGACGCCGCGCGCCGAAATGGATGTGCGGACCGGTGGCTCCACCCTTGTCGTCATGGCCGATCCCGACGGCAAGGAGTTCCCGAATCCAGGCATCTTCCTCGAAGTCGTACCGGGCAAAAAGCTCGTCTTCACCGATGCCTATACGAAGGCGTGGGAGCCGTCCGAAAAGCCGTTCATGACGGTCGTGCTGACCTTTGAGGACGAGGGCGAGGGTAAGACCCGCTACATTGCCCGCGTCGCGCATTGGTCGGTCGCCGACCGCGAACAGCACGAGAAAATGGGTTTTCACGAGGGCTGGGGCCAGTGCGCCGAACAGCTTGAGGAGGTCGCAAAGCGACTTTGATGCAAACGGGAGAGGGAGACTGACGTGTCCAGATCGGTATTTTTCGCCATATTCGCCTCGGCCGCCGCGCTATTTGCCGCGCCGGGCACCATCAACGCAGAGGAGGCCAAGCCCGCCATGACGACCGCAACCGCAACACTGCCGACGCCGGAAAAATCCGGCCTGCTGCCGATCAACGGCCTGAACTATTATTACGCCGTCTATGGCAAGGGCGAGCCGCTGCTTCTGCTGCATGGCGGTCTCGGCACGACCGACATGTTCGCGCCGATCCTGCCGAAGCTTACCGGGAACCGCACCGTGATCGGCGTCGACCTGCAGGGCCATGGCCGCACCGCGCTCGGCGACCGGCCGCTCAGCCTGGAGGCGATGGGCGACGACATGGCGGCGATCGTCAAGGCACTCGGCTACGCCAAGATCGACGTCATGGGTTATTCGCTGGGTGGCGGCGTCGCCTTCCGCATGGCCGTGCAGCATCCCGAAACGGTGCGCCGCCTAGTGCTGGTCTCGACCGGCTACGCCGCGGACGGCTTCTACGCCGAAATGCGTGGCCAGCAGGCACAAGTCGGCGCGGCGATGGCCGACATGATGACGGACACGCCGATGTACAAATCCTATGTCGCGGTCGCGCCGCATCCGGAGGATTTTCCGAAACTGCTCGACCAGCTCGGCGCCTATATGCGCAAGGACTACGACTATTCCGCCGACGTGCCGAAGCTGAAAATGCCGGTCATGCTGGTGTTCGGCGACAGCGACATGTACCGGCCCGAGCACGAGATCAAGTTCTACCAGATGCTTGGCGGCGGGTTGAAGGACGCCGGCTGGATGCGCGAGAACCTGTCGCAAAACCGCCTGGCGATCCTGCCGAACCGCACCCACTACGACGTGTTCTTCGCGCCGGAACTGACAGCTGCCACGCTGCCGTTCCTCAATGGCGAGACCAAGGTCAAGACCTGGGATGAGGTCGTCAACGAAACGAACTGACGCCCAGTCAATTGTCTGCCGGCCGTCTCCTGCGCGATGGCCGGTTTTCATCTATGAGGCCTCGGCCGACGCATCGGGCCAATCGTGGATCGGCCGGGTCACAGCTTTAGATGGCGCCATCAAAGCTTTTCAATTGACGCTGCCACGCCTATCGATAGGTATCGCCTATCCTCGCAGGGAAGGGACACGGGCGATGGCAAGATATCAGGGCGGGTGTTTGTGCGGTGCGGTGCGCTACCGTGCCGAGGCGGCACCGATCAATGAGCGCGTCTGCCATTGCCGGCTCTGCCAGAAGGCACTGGGTGCCGCCTTCAACGCGCGCGTGCTGTTCCGCATCGACGATGTGACGGTCGACGGACCGCTGGCGACGGTGAATTCATCGCCCGATCTCAAGCGCGGCTTTTGTCCCCGCTGCGGCACGACGATGTTTTCCCGACGCGATTCCGGCGGCATCATCGGCATCACCACCGGCTCCCTCGATGATCCATCGGTGTTCAGGCCTGAGATGCATATCTGGACCGCCTCGAAGCAGCCCTGGGTGCAGATCGATGACGGCCTGCCGCAATATGAAGGCGCGCCACCTCCGGCTTGAGGTGAAATCTGGACAAAAATTTAATCCGAAGCGACACGAGATAGCCGGCAAAGCGTCATTGGCGGGCCATCATTGCTGCCTATCTATTGCGTGCGGGCGGCAGTCGAGGAGGCGACGGAATGAACGACAGCATCAACACCCTGGACGAGCTCTTGAGCGATCCGATGATCAAGCTGGTGATGGAGCGCGACCGCGTGCAGCCGGCAGAACTTCGTACGCTGCTCGAGGAAAAGGTCCGCCGGGCGGACGACGATGTGGCGGTCAACGATCGTTTTGTACCGCCGGCCCACCTGATGGCCACGACCTGCCACAAGCTGTGGCTGTGCGGCTAGGGTCTTGAAACGGTCAGCCGGAATTTGCCGGCAAATAGCTGTAATGGCTGCGGAAATAGGCAAGCTTGAAGCCGAGGCGTGCATAGTTGCGGTAGGCCGGCCCGTCGCGTTCGGACTGCGGCGCCTCAATGTCGGTCACGAACAGTTTTGCACCGCCCGCAAGTCCGTCGCGCACCATCGCTTCGCCGAGCATTGCATCGAGGTCGAAGCTCGGCGCCATGATGCCGGGAACCGGCGCGTCGATGCCGCTCCAGGCCATGCCGTCGACACCGATGAACATCGAGCGCACCGCCGCCACCGCGCCGTCCCGCCGCAGCATGTAATGATGCCAGCCGCGTCGGCCGGCCAGCGCCAGCAACCACGGTGAGGTCGGCAACCGATATTGGCTGTCGATGAACCCAGCCCATTCCCTTGCCGTTGCCGGCGTCACCCGCTCGACCGAGACATTCTTCTTCGGGAAAAGCGGCTCCGTTGGCAATGGGGCGGCGTCGCGAAATATGCGTTCCCACCCGCCCTGACGCTGCAGGCCGCGCGCCTCGAGCCAGCAGCTGAGCGTCGCCGGCTCGGTATGTGGATTGGTGTAGAACCAGGGCCTCAGAATACCGGCCTCGCGATAATGCGCCAGAAGCGCGTCAAGCCGGCTCTCGGTGGCTGCGCTATCGACACCGAAATTCTTGACGCAGTTGAAATGGATGAACGGGATCGTCGTGCAGGTGGTCCAGACGAGATCGCCATCTTCGGCGATGGCAAGGCCTTGCCTTGCGGCAAAGTCTGCCGGGGCGGCGCGATAGAGATCGAGCCAGGCATCGACCTCGGCGCGTTCGATGACGCGGCTGAGATCGCCAGATATCTCGTCGATCCCGATGGCGGGCGAGTGTGGCTCGGGCGGGGCTACGGGCTGCAATTCTGACAAGGCGGCGGGCTGCATGACTTCCTCCCAAGTATGGCCTTACACCGTAAGATTAGCGGAGACTAATCTCATGCCGTGAGTTGTCAAGCGGGATTGCGAGGCAGCCAGGTGGCCGAACGCTGGGGGATAGCGCACCTCCGTCCGGGCCAACGTCCCGATGCAAAGCCCTAACAATTCGATTCAAACTTTGTTGGTAGTTTCTTGTTAGGAATCCAGCTTGGTTTGTCCGGCGGCGTTGTCCTGCCTACGGTCTGTTGTGTTTTGCGTACAGGTCCAGATGCGGTTATCAGGCGTCGTCATCTTCTCGATCGCAGCGCTGTGCCTTGCCGGCTGCACGTCGACCTCCGGCGTCGATGCGCTGCAAGTGCCGTCCAGTGAGACCACCAGCTCGGTTGTGCGGCCACCCGCGCCGGTGGCATCCGTGGCGAAAACTGATGCTGCGCCAGCCTTCGCGGAACAGGAGCAGGACGAACAACAGGTCGCGATGGACGTACCCGACCAAAGCATCGATCCGCCGGCCGAGGTGATCGCGCTGATGGCGCCGCCGAAGCGGCTGACACGCGCAGCACCGGCGATGCTTGCCGAGCCGGTCACGCGCTATGGTTTTCGCGACGCCAAGCCGATCAATTTCGGTAAATCCTCCTCGCCGAGGCGCCTTGCCGTCCACGGCGTCGACGTTTCGCGCTGGCAGGGCAATGTGAACTGGCAAAAGCTGCGCGCCCAGGGCGCCAACTTCGCCTACATCAAGGCCACCGACGGCGGCGATCATCTCGACCCGATGTTTACCAGGAACTGGCGCAATGCCGACGCTGCCGGCCTGAAGCGCGGCGCCTACCACTTCTTCTACTGGTGCCGCACCGCCGGCGAGCAGGCCGACTGGTTCATCCGCAACGTGCCGAGGGTCGAGGGCGCGCTGCCGCCGGTGATCGACGTCGAGTGGAACGGCGAATCCAGCTGCAAGCGCCGCCCGTCGCGGCAAAAGGTGCTGGAGAAGATGCAGGTGTTCATGGACAAGCTCGAGCGCCACTACGGCCAGCGCCCGATCATCTACACCGCGCCCGACTTCTATCGTGACAATCTCAGGGGCGCCTTCCCCGATTATCCATTCTGGCTGCGCGCTGTGGCGGCGCACCCATCAAAGGTCTATCCCGACCGCAAATGGCTGTTCTGGCAATATTCCGGGTCCGGCCTGTCGCACGGGGTGAGGGGTCGCATCGACCTCAACGTCTTCCACGGCGATGAGAAGGCTTGGCGCGACTGGGTTGGTGGAAGGCAGATGGTAGCCGAGGCGGAGTAGCGCGGCAGCTTCTTCCTTCTCCCCATGTGGGAGAAGGTGGATTGGCGCGCAGCGCCAAGACGGTTGAGGGGTGTTGGACGGATCGCCGTCGGTGCCAAGCTGGAACACCCCTCATCCGACCTCGCTTCGCGAGGCCACCTTCTCCCACAAGGGGAGAAGGGATAGCGCTCGGTTTTCCACACTTGGTCTCAAATTCCTTGGACGTCATGCCCAGATTGGATACCCTCGTCCCATGCCGCACCAGCCCGTCGCGCCGACCAAGCGTCGTTTCGCCCGCTCTATGCGACGCGAGCCGACCGAGGCGGAAGACCGCCTGTGGCATGAGCTGCGCGGACGCAAGCTCGACAGCATCAAATTCCGGCGTCAGGTCCCGGTCGGCCGGTTCATCGCCGATTTCGTTTGCGCCGAGGGCAGGCTGATTGTCGAGATCGACGGCAGCCAGCACGCGGATTCGGGCTATGATCGGGAGCGGGATGCCGAATTGAAGGCGAGGGGCTTTCGCGTGCTGCGCTTCTGGAACGATGACGTGCTGCGGGATCTGAACGCCGTCTGCGATACCATCATCGCCTACGTACGGGACGAGAGTTTGCAGCCTTGGCGGTAGCGCGCTCTTCCCTTCTCCCCCTGTGGGAGAAGGTGGCTCGGCGCGGAGCGCCGAGACGGTTGAGGGGTGTTGGACGGAGCGCCGCCGGTGCCAAGCTGGAGCACCCCTCATCCGACCTCGCTTCGCGAGGCCACCTTCTCCCACAAGGGTAGAAGGGGAGATCGCACCTTCTACGCCTCTACATATTCCGCCAGGCTGACCCCCTTTGGGTACATCCAGCCCATCGGCCCGCAGGCCTTCGATATGAAAGCGTATTGCGTCACGAATTTCGGCTTCAACCTCAGGCACCGTCGCACCGGTGGCGATGCAGCCGGGCAGATCCGGCACATAAGCGGAAAAATTGTTTCCGGCTTTTTCAATCACCACCGCGTATCGCATGTCGTCACTCCTTCAGACCGGACTGCTTGAGGATGCTGTTTCTGGTCTAACCCGGCCACAAATTGCTGTTCTGGCAATACTTCGGCTCCGGCCTGTCGCACGGGGTGCGGGGCCGCATCGACCTCAACGTCTTCCATGGTGATGAGAATGCCTGGCCGGACTGGGTTGGCGGACGGCAGGACGTGGCCGACGCGGAGTAGTTTACTCGCTGCGATCGTTAATGGAAGAGTTTCTCTTGAAGGATTGAAGCAAATTGCCTGCCCTTTCCATCTTCTATCGGGTGGGCAAGAGGGGAAACGGTAATGAGGAAACTATTCCTATCGTTTAGACTAGCCCAATTTACAAGTTCGATGCCCTGATGAGCTGCTGCATCAAGCGAGGGCCGGGCAAGCTTTTCCAATGCGGCAGACGTCGAATAGATCAAGCGCGCTTTTGTTGACTTTTCTCCAAACCGCATTTTTGCCCGTTCGATCACCAGCGCCGAGATGGCGATTTCTGACACAGCTTTTCGAAAAGACGCTTCATCACCAGAGGCGTCCACTGTTTCAAAGACATGGAAGGCGCCGTTCCGCAAAACAAGATCAGCGACAAGGCCATCGTCGAGCTCGTATCCAGCGACAAAACGATGGGAATCAAGACCCTCTTCCTTTCGAGCGAGGATTCTCTGGTCCTTCAAAACTCTCTTCACTTGACTATACAGCCGTGTACGCTTCTCCCTCACCTTTCGAGGAGCCGGCTCTGGTTCGATCAATCGTTCTAAAACGGTTGATATCCGGCTCTCATAAGCCTGTTGTGAATCAGCCATAAACTGTCCAGCCTTAACGACTGAAAGTGGTCCCAATCGCGCGAGGCGACCAAACCTTTCTTCTTCAGTAATTGGGCCTTCACGCCTAGCGCGATCGTCAATATCCCTGAAGTTTGAAAATAGATCGACTAACACTTGCTTATCGAGTGCAGCCGACAATACGCGTGCTCGGTCCAGACTTCGCGTCACACGCACGTCTAGGCTATCATTCCGCAACACAACTATGCCGAGGTTCAGCCGTTCTCCTCGACCGTCGTTGGGTTCAAGCCGCACAATGGCGAACTTATATGAGTGAGGCATCAGATAAGCCCTTGCGAAGCGCATCTATGCGCCTTTGCCTCTCGCCGTTCTCCCACCAACTAGTAAACTCCACTCTTGCAGCTTGCTCAAGCCATGAATCCGGCATCGACGAAAACGCAGCTGATATTTTGTCTGAGCCGATTTCAGCAAGTCGATCAAGCATCGCGTTCGCAGCAGCCGGATCGTAGCCATGTCTTTGTACGATCTTCTTAAATGTGATCCTCGTCAGCTGGGTCGCTGTCGGAAAATTATCGAGCTTGCCATGCCAGAAGAGTGAACGTCCAAAGTCAATGGCGTAGAAGCGCCGCGTGCCTCTGTCTTCTATCGAAAGGTAGTTTTCATCGTGGCGGTCCACGTTGTTCGTGAACATGTCGAACGCATACAAGGCGCTCAAGAGTGCTTGCAGCCCAAGAATGGGTGTTACGCCAGTCCCGACCGTGACGGAAGTCAGTATCTGCGATGTCTTCGCTACGTCCGCAATTCCGGAAATTATCCGAGACCCGAAACACAATCGGCCATCCGAAAGCTGTATGATCTTCGGTGTGGGGCAAGGCATATTGAGTTCTTCAGCCAAGCGCGTTCCAACCCACTCGGATGCTCGAATTGCTTTCCCACCGCGTTCGTCTGTCTTGACCAAATAAAGATGCGAGTCTGACGCTTCAACACGTCCCCATGCGTCGGCAGTACCAGTCGTATCTGGCATCTCAATCAGGGTGGTTAGGGGGAAAAGTTCAACCTGTCTCTCTACCGGCATAAACGGGAGAAGGCCAGGTCGAATAACAGCGACGGAGACAGGCTTAGCGGATGAGCCTCTGGACATGTAATCCTCGGAACAGGTGACCCAAGCCATCAGGTTTGGGTCGGTTGTATGTACACATCATCGTGGAGATCCCCCTCCTTGAAATCAGACTGCTACAGCCCCTCAGCTACACCCGCTCGTAGCCCCACAAGTATCGCACTTCTCGCAAGTCCCGTTCCGCACCATCGTGAAGTTATGGCATTCCGAGCATTCGTTGCCGGTGTAGCCCTGCATCAGTGATTGCTGGCGCCGGTTGGCGGCAAGTGCTTTGGCTTCGGCTGCTTCTTTCGCCGCCTCGTCGGTGAACAGCTCCGTCGGGTCGGAGGCTTCCGCGTAGACGATGTCCTCGACCAGTTCCCTGGCGCGCTCCTCGTAGTCGCGCTTGTAGGCGATGGCTTCGTCGCTGGCCGGCTTCAGCGTCAGCACGTTGGAGCCGGAGAAGGCGGTCGGGGCGGTACGGGCCGGAGTTCCGGAGCCGGAACCCGCAAAGCCTTTCGGCTCGGCGCCCATGCCCGACACCAGCTTGACCGGCGAGGCACCGCGGGTCAGGCCCTTGGAGAAGGGCGTTGCCTTGCCTTCGTTGATGCCGCGCCCGAGCGCAGTCTTGTCGAAGTCCGACTGATCGACATGGGCGAGGTCATGACGGCCGAGATAGGAGACGGCGAGTTCGCGGAAGACATAATCGAGGATCGACGTGGCGTTCTTGATGGCGTCGTTGCCTTGCACCATGCCGGCCGGCTCGAATTTGGTGAAGGTGAAGGCCTCGACGAATTCCTCGAGCGGCACGCCATATTGCAGGCCGAGCGAGATGGCGATGGCGAAGTTGTTCATCATCGCCCGGAAGGCGGCACCTTCCTTGTGCATATCGATGAAGATCTCGCCGAGGCGGCCGTCATCGAATTCGCCGGTCCTGAGATAGACCTTGTGGCCGCCGACGACCGCCTTCTGGGTATAGCCCTTGCGGCGGTTCGGCAGTTTCTCGCGGTCGCGGTAGAGACGCTCGACGACGCGCTCGACGATCTTCTCGGTCACCTGCACGGCGCGCTGCGCGGCCGGCGCCGCGATCAGCTGCTCGATGGCTTCGTCCTCGTCGTCTTCGACGTCGGCAAGCAACGAGGCGTTGAGCGGCTGCGACAGCTTTGAGCCGTCGCGATAGAGCGCGTTGGCCTTGAGCGCCAGCTTCCACGACAGCATGTAGGCGCCCTTGGCATCTTCCACCGTTGCGTCGTTCGGCATGTTGATGGTCTTGGAAATGGCGCCGGAAATGAAGGGCTGTGCCGCCGCCATCATCATGATGTGGCTGTTGATCGACAGCGAGCGCTTGCCGATCTTGCCGCACGGGCTGGCGCAGTCGAACACCGGCAGGTGTTCGGCCTTCAGGAACGGCGCGCCTTCCAGCGTCATCGCCCCGCAGACATGGATGTTGGCGGCCTCGATGTCTTTCTTCGAGAACCCCAGCGCCGGCAGCATCTCGAACGAGAAATCGTTGAGCTGCTCATCGGTGAAGCCGAACGTCTCCTTCACCCAGTCGGCACCCAGCGTCCACTGGTTGAAGACGAACTTGATATCGAAGGCCGACTTCAGCGCCGCATTGAGCGCTGCGATCTTTTCGTCGGTAAAGCCTTTTGCCTTGAGCGAGCCGGGGTTGATGCCCGGCGCCTGGTTGAGATTGCCGTGGCCAACCGCATAGGCCTCGATCTCGGCGATCTGGGCCTCGGAATAGCCGAGCGTACGCAGCGCTTCGGGCACCGCGCGGTTGATGATCTTGAAATAACCGCCGCCGGCCAGCTTCTTGAATTTTACCAGCGCGAAGTCGGGCTCGATGCCGGTGGTATCGCAATCCATCACCAGGCCGATCGTGCCGGTCGGCGCGATCACCGTTGCCTGCGCGTTGCGGTAGCCATGCTCCTCGCCGAGCTCGATGGCGCGGTCCCAGGCGGCCTTGGCATGTTCGGCAAGCTCCTGCTGCTTGAGATCCGAGGCGACCAGTGGCACCGGGTTGACGGCAAGCTTCTCATAGCCGTCTCTTTCGCCATAGGCCGCGCGGCGGTGGTTGCGCATGACGCGCAGCATGTTCTGCGCGTTGCGGTCGTAGTCGGGGAAGGCGCCGAGCTCGGCGGCCATTTCGGCCGAAGTGGCATAGGCCGTGCCGGTCATGATCGCGGTGAGGGCGGCGCAGATGGCGCGGCCCTCGTCGGAATCATAGGGAATGCCGGAGGTCATCAGCAGGCCGCCAATATTGGCGTAGCCGAGGCCGAGCGTGCGGTACTCGTAGGAAAGCTTGGCGATCTCCTTCGAGGGGAACTGCGCCATCATGACGGAGATTTCCAGCACCATGGTCCACAGCCGCACCGTGTGCTCGTAGGCTGATATGTCGATGGTGCCGTCGGTGTTGCGATAGGGCAGAAGGTTGATCGAGGCCAGGTTGCAGGCGGTGTCGTCGAGGAACATGTATTCCGAGCACGGGTTGGACGCCCGGATCGCACCGGCCGAGGCGCAGGTGTGCCAGTCGTTCATCGTCGTGTTGAAATGCAGGCCCGGATCGGCCGATGCCCAGGCGGCATAGCCGATCTTTTCCCAGAGATCGCGCGCCTTCAGTGTCTTCAGCACCTTGCCGTCCTTGCGGGCGGTGAGATGCCAGTCGCCGTCCTGCTCGACGGCGCGCAGGAAATCGTCCTTCAGCGACACCGAATTGTTGGAATTCTGGCCGGAAACGGTGAGATAGGCGTCCGAATCCCAGTCGGTGTCGTAGGTCTTGAACGACATCGAGGTGTAGCCCTGCCTGGCGAACTGGATGACGCGGTAGATGTAGTTCTCCGGCACCGCGTCCTTCTTGGCCGCCTTGATCTCGCGCTTCAGCGCGGTGTTGACCGCCGGGTCGAAGCAATCGTCGCCATTGCCTTCGCAGTTGATGCAGGCCTTCATGATCGCTTCGAGATGCTTCTTGACGATCTTCGAGCCAGTGACCAGCGAGGCGACCTTCTGCTCCTCATTGACCTTCCAGTCGATGAATTCCTCGATGTCGGGATGATCGGCGTCGACGATGACCATTTTCGCGGCGCGACGCGTCGTGCCGCCCGACTTGATGGCGCCCGCCGCGCGGTCGCCGATCTTGAGGAAGCTCATCAGCCCCGACGAGCGGCCGCCGCCGGACAGCTTTTCGCCTTCGCCGCGCAGGAACGAGAAGTTGGAGCCGGTGCCGGAGCCGTATTTGAACAGGCGCGCCTCACGCACCCACAAATCCATGATGCCGCCCTCGTTGACGAGGTCGTCCTGCACGCCCTGGATGAAGCAGGCATGCGGCTGCGGATGCTCGTAGGAAGACTTCGACTTGGTCAGCTTGCCGGTGAACGGGTCGACATAGAAGTGGCCCTGGCTCGGGCCGTCGATGCCATAGGCCCAGTGCAGCCCGGTGTTGAACCATTGCGGCGAGTTCGGCGCGACGCGCTGGGTGGCCAGCATATAGGCGAGTTCGTCACGGAAGGCGCGCGCGTCTTCCTCCGACTTGAAGTAGCCGCCCTTCCAGCCCCAATAGGTCCAGGTGCCGGCAAGCCGGTCGAAGACCTGGCGGGCGTCGGTCTCGGAACCGTAGCGCTCGGCTTCCGGTAGCTTGGCCAGTTCAGCCTCGTCGGCGATCGAGCGCCACAGGAAGGAGGGGACTTGTGTCTCTTCGACCTTCTTCAGCCGTGCGGGAACACCCGCCTTGCGGAAATATTTCTGCGCCAGGATATCGGCGGCAACCTGGGAGAACTGCGCCGGCACGTCGATGTTGTCCAAGCGGAACACCACCGAGCCATCCGGATTCTTGATCTCCGAAAGCGCCTTGCGGAATTCGATCTTCGAATAGGCAGATTGTCCTGGCTTGGTGAAACGACGCTCGATGCGCATTGGTCCGGTCCCTTTTGTCTACATATAGCGCTTTTCCCAGAGGATTTCTGCCCTCTTGACGAAACGCGCATGTCCGCCATCTGCCGGCGTTCGAAAACCGCCGGCTCTCATCGTCACAGTCTCCGCCGCCCTGCCGGTCGAACCTCTTGCGAGGCCGCTGTCCAACGCGCACACGGACCCTGTGGGTCCCTCAAAACTGAAAACTTTTTGTAACGCCCTCGATCGAGGGAAATTCACATTATCTAGCGTCGAACCTACCTGCAAACACTAAATATAGTATTAACAGACAATTTATTCAAGTCCGACAATCCTCCCCTTTCGCCCCCCAAGGCTTCAAAATCCCACGCCTTCGCCGGCCTCGTAAACAGGCGGGAATGCGGCTCAAAACGCACATATTCCGGGAAAAAGACCGGCCTCGAAACTTTTCCGGTCGCACTCTCAACAGGAGCGCATGGCCTATAAAAGGCGACTCGTTTTGCGCCGTCAAGGATTCGTTTGCGTAGCTTTTATGACCCCCACATCTTGTGTGTCACATATGTGGATAACGGGGATAGAAGCGGAGCGCAGCGAGGAAGGTTCGGCTCTGGGTGGAGGCGCTTCGGCAACGACGTTCACAGCACCTGAGCGAATAGGCTATGCGCGACTGAGACTCAGGAGAACCGATGCGGATCCGCGCAGAAATGGGCGATGATCTGGCTGAGGTCGGGTTCGTTGACCATGCGCACAGCCTCGGCGGCGCTGACCCATTTGCGGGTGCGTGCCCGCTTTTCCTTCCATCGGTCGGCGACCTTGTCGACCTGCAGCGGGAAGACCAGCACCTCGCACGGCACTTCCTCGCCGGAATCCAGCAGCTTGGCGTAGAAATAACGGCCGGCCTCGTGATGCGAGATCGTGCCGCGCAGCCCGGCCTCCTCGCCCGCTTCGCGTGCCGCCGCTTCACAAAGCGGCTCCTTTGCTTCCGGCCAGCCCTTGGGAAGCACCCAGCGGCCGGTATCGCGGCTGGTGATCAGCATGATTTCGACGCCGTCCCCGCTATCGCGCCAAGGCAGGGCTGCAACCTGCAGGCGGTACGGCACCGCGCCTAAGAGTCGCCGGACCCTTTCGGCCTT
The DNA here is from genome assembly GCF_040319695.1 of Mesorhizobium sp. M0898. NCBI lineage: Bacteria > Pseudomonadati > Pseudomonadota > Alphaproteobacteria > Hyphomicrobiales > Phyllobacteriaceae > Mesorhizobium > Mesorhizobium sp. M0898. The sequence goes on from NZ_JAMYOE010000009.1 coordinate 82,829, forward strand.
ATGGTTGTGCGTCGTTGGCCTCGTCAACATCGGAGAAGCTTGCCCCAGCTTCCAGAATCATTTGCCGTCTCACGAATCTTAAGGCTAATCGTGAGCAATAAAAGTAAAAAATCTTTCATGGACCAGCGAAATTGCGCCAATTTGCGCCGGTCCCACCCAAATGGCGCGACCGCGTGAGCATCGCGCCGGCATTTGTCGGTCGCGGATGGTGCCTTGGGCGACCGGCTGCAATGAGCGGCGTTGCCGCGAATCAGCCGGCGTGGTCGTCGGCGATCGGCTTCTGGTAGGTGAAGCCCATGTCCCAGGGGAAATAGATCCAGGTGTCCTGGCTGACCTCGGTAACGAAAGTGTCGACCATCGGCCTGCCTTTCGGCTTGGCATAGACGGTGGCGAAATGCGCCTTGGGCATCATCGCGCGCACGATGCCCGCCGTCTTGCCGGTGTCGGTGAGGTCGTCGATGATCAGCACGCCGGCCCCGTCATCGGCGAGCAGCGCCGGCGTGACCTCCTTCAGCACCTGCAATTGGCCCTGGCTGGTATAATCGTGGTAGGAGGCGACGCAGACCGTCTCGATGATGCGGATGCCAAGTTCGCGCGAAATGATAGCCGCCGGAACCAGGCCGCCGCGCGTGATGCAGACGATCGCCTTCCATTGCCCCTTGTTGGCGCCGGCAAGCCGCCAGGCGAGCGCGCGCGCATCGCGGTGGAACTGGTCCCAGGAGACCGGGAAGGCTTTTTCGGGCAGGGACATCTTTCGCGCACTCCGCAAAGCGCGCATCGCGCGCAGACACTATGGAATGCGCGCGGAATTAACTGGAAAGGCTTGGCTTTGGCAAGGGCGCGGCAAAGCGATTGTCCCGCCAGCTATCCCTGTGAACCTACCGCGACAGGAAAGCCGCCACCGGGGCGGTGCGCAGCACCGTTCGCGTCACGCCGCCGAACAGCAGCTGGCGCAGCCAGGAATGGCTGTAGGCGCCGAGCACGAGCAGGTCCGCACCCGACTCGGCGACCCTGGTCTGGATGATGTCGTCGACCGAGGCGCCGCCGGACCTCAGCACCGAGACGCTGACGGTCGCGCCATGCCTGGACAGCGAGGCGGCGATCTCGGCGCCGGCTGTTTCCGGCGCCTCGTCGAGCGTATCGGGCGGGTCGATGACGACGATGTCCGTCTTTTCGGCCTCGATAATGAAGGGCAGGGCATCGAAGGCCGCGCGCGCGGCTTCCTTGCTGCCGTTCCAGGCGAGCAGCACATGCTTGAAGCTGGTCACCAGCGAACCCGAATGCGGCACCACCAGCACCGGCCGGCCGGCATCGTAGACCAGCGTGTCGACGTCGGCGCTCGGGTCGCTGCCCGATTCGCGCTGCGCGGCGATGATCAGGTCCGCGGTGCGAACGGTCGAGATGCCGGTCAGCGCACTGTCGCCGGAAAAACTCTCGAGACTGCGCCACTCGAACGACAGGCCGGAATTCTCGATGCGCTTGTGAAAGGCGGCCTGCAACTTCTCGGCGCGCTCCCGGTTCATGTCGGCGGAAACCTGCAGGAACTCGGTGTCCGGAAAGCCGGTGGCAGAGGTGTAGGGCACGGGCAGCGCCTCGGCATGGATGCCGATCAGATGGCTCTGGAATCGGCTGGCCAGCGGGATCGCGCAATCGAGGACGCGCTCGGCATCCGGTTCATTCTGCAATATGGCGACGATGGTCTTGAAGCGCATGGCAGTCCCTCACTTCATACGGCGATCCCACTCGTGACAAACGTCACTGCGCGAAGCTGGTTCCGTCAGGCCGGCCGATCAGCCCACTCGGCTTTCCTTGATCAAGCCTGCCACCATAGCCTCTACGTCGGCGCGTGCGGAGTCCAGCGCCTGCTGGCTGCGGGCGCGCACCACCAGTTCCGTCCAGAACTTGCCGTCGCCATATTTCGGGTAGGAGCCGATGATCGTGTCCGGATGCGCCTTCTGGATGTCGCCCAGCGGCCCGCCGATCAGGCCTTCGCCGAACGGGCATTCCACGGTTGCCGACAGCATTTTGGTGCCGGCCCGCAATGTCGGCACGACATTGTCGAGCATCGCCTGGAAAATCGCCGGCACGCCGGCCATGACATGGACGTTGCCAATGCGAAAGCCCGGCGCAACCGACACTGGATTATCGATGTGGTCTGCCCCGCGCGGCATCCGCGCCATGCGCTTGCGCGCTTCGGTGTATTCGATGCCGCGGGCGGCGTAGCTTGCCTCCAGCAGGGCGTAGGCCTTGGCGTCGTATTCGCATGGCACGCCAAAGGCCTTGGCAACCGAATCGGCGGTGATGTCGTCATGCGTCGGGCCGATGCCGCCGGTGGTGAAGACATAAGTATAGCGGGTGCGCAGCGCATTCACCGCAGCGACGATCTCGTCTTCCTCGTCCGCAACGATGCGCACTTCCTTCAGGTCGATGCCGATCGCCGTCATGATCTCGGCGAGGTGGCCGATGTTCTTGTCCTTGGTGCGGCCGGACAGAATCTCGTCGCCGATGACGAGCATGGCGGCGGTGACGATTTCGGTCATGGCAGGCTCCGGCAAACGGGTCGCCTGAGATAGCGCGGCAAACGGCCGGCGGCAATGCCGCCAAACGACGGATCCACCTGTGCCACCTCCCTTGCAGTGGAGCCGTCGGCGGGTGATGCTGCGCGCTGGTTTGGGCGCTGAGTGAAAAATGCCGGTATCAATTCTGCTATGGCTACCCGGCGCGCTGTTTCTGCTGGCGCTCGTCGTGGCAGCCTATCCGCTGCTGGCGACGCTGCGGATCGCGGCGAAGGCCGAAAGGCTGGTGCCGGCCAGTGGCAAATTCATCGAGATCGACGGCAACCGCATCCATTATGTCGAGACGGGCGAGGGGCGGCCGATCGTCTTCCTGCACGGCCTCGGCGCGCAGCTTCATCAATTCGGCCACACGCTGTTCGGACGGTTCGGCCCGGACTATCGGCTGATCGCGCTCGACCGTCCGGGCTCCGGCTATTCGGTGCGGGCCAGGGCCGCCAGCGGACGGCTGTCCGAGCAGGCCGAGGTCGTGCGGCATTTTATCGACGCGCTTGGGCTGGAAAAGCCGCTGGTCGTCGGTCATTCGCTGGGTGGCGCCATCGCGCTGACGCTGGCGGTCGAGCATCCAGAGGCGATTTCCGGCATCGCCTTGCTGGCACCGCTGACCCATCTGGAGCCGGACGCGCGCGAGAAGTTCGGCCCGCTGTACATCAAGTCGCCGCTGCGGCGCCGGATCATGGCTTGTACGGTGGCGATCCCGGCGGCTCTCAAATATGCCGAAGCGACGCTTGCCTTCATTTTCGCGCCGCAGACGGCGCCGGCCGACTATATGGTCGAGGGCGGCGGCTGGTGCGGGCTCAGGCCAAGCCATTTCTACGCGACATCGACCGATGTCGTGGCGATCGCGCACGACCTTGGCCGCATCGAGCAACGCTATGGCGAGATCACCTTGCCGGCCGGCATTCTGTTTGGTGCTTCCGATCGCGTGCTGGGCATCGATATCCACGGCTGGCCGCTGATGGAAAAGATCAGCGGGCTCGATTTCGAACCTGTCGAGGGGCTTGGCCACATGCCGCAATTCGTCGAGCCGGAACGGGTCGTCGCTTTCATCGAACGCATTGCCGACCGCGCATTTGCGCCGAAGTCCGACACCAGCAGCTGACACCCTCCCGGAACACGGTCTCGGCCGGCCGGGTGCCCGCCCCGGGCATCCCGGCCGCCGGGGAATACCTCCGAACTTAATCACGTCGGCTATTCCTTCACGGCTCCGGTCATCGAGGAAACATAGTGCTCGACAAAGAACGAATAGAGCACCACCACCGGCAGCGAGCCGATCAGCGCTCCCGCCATCAGCGCCCCCCATTCATAGACGTCCGAGCGCACCAGCTCGGTGAGCACGCCGACCGGCACAGTCTTGTTTTCGGACGACTGGATGAAGGTCAAGGCGTAGATGAACTCGTTCCATGACAGCGTGAATGCGAAGATGCCGGCGGAAATCAGCCCCGGTACCGACAGCGGCAGCACGATCTTGGTGAGGATCTGCCAGCGGCTCGCCCCGTCGATCAGCGCGCATTCTTCCAGCTCGAACGGGATCGAGCGGAAATAGCCCATCAGCAGCCATGTGCAGAACGGGATCAGGAAGGTCGGATAGGTGAGGATGAGCGCGAACGGCGTGTCGTAAAGCCCAAGGTTGAACACCATCACCGACAGCGGAATGAACAGGATCGAGGGCGGCACGAGATAGGCCAGGAACACCGCGAGGCCGACCTGCCGCGCCCCGGAGAACCGCAAGCGCTCGATCGCGTAGGCAGCGAACACCGCAGCCAGCAGCGACAGGAACGTAGCGGCGGTCGAGATGATGATCGTGTTGAGCAGCCAGCCCGGGTAAGACGTCTCGAAGAGCAGGTAGCGGATATGCTCGAGCGTCGGATGCACCACCCAGAACGGATTGAAATTGGCGTAGTCGGTCATCTCGAGGTTGGGCTTAACCGCCGTGATCGTCATCCAGTAGAACGGAAACAACAGCACGATGACGAAGATCAGCAACGGCAGGTAGACCGTCACCACGCGGCGCGGCAAACTCTGCAGGTAGCCCATGCCGCCTTCGTCGAGTTCCGGGCGTTTGCTCGTTTCGATCGCGGTCATGTCAATCTCCGCCGCCCTGCTGCCATTTGCGGCGCTGCAGGCCAAAATAGCTGAACAGGATCGCCGCCAGCAGGAACGGGATCATGGCGACCGCGATTGCGGCGCCTTCGCCAAGCTGGCCTCCGGAAATGCCGCGCTGGAACGACAGCGTCGCCATCAGGTGCGTGGCGTTCACCGGCCCGCCGCGTGTCAGCACATAGATCAGCTGGAAGTCGGTGAAGGTGAACAGCACCGAAAACGTCATGGTGATGGCGATGATCGGCGTCAGCAGCGGCAGCGTCACATAGCGGAACAATTGCCAGCGGCTGGCGCCGTCGAGCGTGGCGGCCTCGTAGAGCGACTGCGGAATCGTCTGCAGGCCGGCAAGCAGCGTGATCGCCACGAAAGGAATGCCGCGCCAGACATTGGCGGCGATGACCGAAGCCCGCGCATTCTCCGGATCGCCGAGGAAGTTGATGCGATGGTCGATCAGGCCCATTTCCATAAGCGCCCAGGACAGGATCGAGAATTGCGAATCGTAGATCCACCAGAAGGCGATCGCCGACAGCACCGTCGGCACCACCCAGGGCAGCAGGACGATCGCGCGGAAGAACGACTTGAACGGCAGGTTCTGGTTGAGGATAAGCGCCAGCCACAGGCCGAGCACAAACTTCAGGACCGAGGCGCTGATCGTGTAGAGCAAGGTGTTAAAGACGGAGAGCCAGAAGACGGCGTCATCCCACAGATATTCGTAGTTCTCGATACCGATGAAGATGCCGGGGCGGCCGATGCGGGCATCGGTGAAGCCGAGCCAGACGCCGAGTCCGAGCGGATAGGTCAGGAAGACCAGCAGCAGCGCCGCCGCCGGCAGCATGAAGCCGAAGCCAAGCGCGTTATGACTTTCGGACACGAACGTCAGAATGCGCGACAGCGCCGACCGGCGTGGCTGAGCGGCAGCGGAGGTCACGGCCATGGGTCGGCTCCTCTAAGGTCTCATTGAACGGCCGGGCGGCCATGCGCGATTCGAAGCCGGGCAGCATGGCTGCCCGGCTTAACCCGGCTCAAACGCGATAGTAGCGGTTTGCGCGCTTCTCGGCTTCTTCCATCGCTTCTTGCGGCGTCGCTTGGCCTGTCACCGCCTTGGCGAACATGTCGACCAGCACATAATCGGCCATGGTCGCTGCCGAGGCATAGCCAAGCGGGCCGGCATAGCCGTTGGGCCGCAGCGTCGCCGAGGCCTTGGCGTAGGCGGCATTGTTCGGATCGGCCGTCCACACCGGGTTGTTGTCGAAGGCTTTGAGCGTCTGGCAGCAATAGCCTGCCGACGACGTGATCCACTGCGACATTTGCGGATCCTCGAACATGAACTGCAGGTAGGCCTTGGCGGCGTTGGGATAGGGCGTGTAGTCGAAGATCACGGCCGTGGTCACCTGGAACAGCTCGACGGATTTCCCGACCGGGCCGATCGGCAGGTTGGTGGTGCGAATGTCCTTGGCTATTTCAGCCAGCTTCGGATCATTGTCCTTGTTGATCTTGGCCGTGTTGTACGCGGAAATCCCATTGGCGATGACACTGACTTCGCCGGCCAGGAAGGCGCGGTTGTTGTTGACGTCGAGCCAGCTTTCGGTGCCGGGAATGAAGGTCTTGTAGAGTTGCTGCGCGTATTCGATCGCCTTGAGCGTCTCCGGGCTGTTGATCGTTACCTTTCCGCTCTCGTCGACCATCTGGCCGCCGTGGCTCCACAGCAGCCAGTGAGCGTAGTTGTTGCCGTCGCCGACGCCGTGGCCGTGCGTGAAGCCGGCCGGATGTCCCTTCGCCTGCAGCGCCTTGCAAAGTTCGAGCAAGCCTTGAGTGTCCTTGGGAAACTCCGAAAAACCCGCTTCTTTCACCCAGCTCTCGCGGTAGACGATGGCATTGCCGATGGTGGCGAGAGGCAGGCCGAGGAATTTGCCCTCCCGCGTCGCATACTGGTGCGGTCCGTCGTACCAGCCGCCATATTTCGAGCCGAGATATTCACCCAATTCCGTCACGTCGTGCAGCTTGTCGGGATATTGATGCGGGTCGTCGAACCAGACGAACATCAGGTCCGGACCGGAGCCGACATTGGCGGCGACCGCCGCCTTGGGGCGGATGTCCTCCCAGCTTTCCTTGTCGACACGGACCTCGACGCCGGTCGCTTCGGTGAAGCGTTTGGTGTTGGCCAGCCATTGATCCTCGTCGCCCTGCACGAAAGGCGACCAGCGCAGCAGCCTGAGCTTGGCGCCGTCCTCGGGCTTGTATTTCAACCCCTCCTGGGCAAAGGCGGGAGAGCCGATGAGCCGGCTTCCCAAGGCTCCCGCCGCAACGCCGGCGGTGGTGCGGATCACGTCGCGTCTGGTGAATTTCATGCTCGCTTCCTCCTGCTTATTGTCCTTGCCGTCCTACTGCCCGATGGGCGTTTCGAACCGCTGTCCGGTTTCGCCGTGAAAGAGGTGAATGAGGCCAGGCTCGGCCGTAAGCCGGATGGTTTCGCCTGGCGTGAAGGAATGGCGTTCGCGGAAGTTGGCGACGATCTCCTCGCCGCCGGCGGTGCGGCCGATGAGCTGCACTTCGGACCCTGTCGGCTCGACCACCACGACGGTGACCGGGATGCCCTGATGGTCGGACAGCCGTAAATGCTCGGGCCGTATCCCCAGCACGACCGGCTCACCATTGCCGATGGAAAGTGCCGAGGCCAACGGGACCGAAATCCCGCCGGCGCCGCGAAATGACGGCGAGCCGTCGCTTACGATCTCGCCCCTGAGCATGTTCATGGCGGGCGAGCCGATGAAGCTGGCGACAAACAGATTGTTCGGCCGGTCGTAGAGCTCGAGCGGCGGCCCGATCTGCTCGACGATGCCGTCATGCATGACGACGATCTTGTCGGCCATGGTCATCGCCTCGATCTGGTCGTGGGTGACGTAGACCGTCGTCGTCTTCAGGCGCTGGTGCAGTTCCTTGATCTCGGCGCGCATCTGCACCCGGAGCTTGGCATCGAGATTGGACAGCGGCTCGTCGAACAGGAAAACCTGCGGATCGCGCACGATCGCCCGGCCCATGGCAACGCGCTGGCGCTGGCCGCCGGAAAGCTGGCGCGGATAACGGTCGAGCAGCGGCACCAGTCCCAGGATTTCGGCCGCGCGCCGCACGCCGGCATCGCTCTCCGTCTTGGGAACGCCCTTGAGCATCAGCGAGAACGCCATGTTCTCGGCGACCGTCATATGCGGATAGAGCGCATAGTTCTGGAAGACCATGGCGACGTCGCGCTCCTTTGGCGCAACGTTGTTGACGACACGTTTGCCGATCGCGATCTGGCCGCGCGAGATCTTTTCCAGGCCGGCGATCATCCTGAGCAGGGTCGACTTTCCGCAACCCGAAGGACCGACCAGCGTGACGAACTCGCCGTCGTCTATGTCGACGCTGACCCCGTGCAGGACCTCGACGGTCCCAAATGATTTGTAGACATCGCCGATCGCGACAGACGCCATCGATCTCCTCCCGATTGATTCCCGCAACGACTTCGAAGGAAACCGCTTTCCTGCCTGGCCCGCGACGGCGCCCAGGCTCCTCCCCGGTCACGCGCGATGTGAGACGGTAGCGCTACCAAATCGACCTGTAAAGCACGCCGGCATCACCCTGGATATCGGCACACTCTAATCCGAAACCTCGGTCTGCGGCCGGTCGCGGCCGTCGGCGAGCTCGTCGTGCCATTTGCCGTCGGCGTCCTCGTACTGGATGCCGTCGGTGTTGCCGGCGACCTGCTGTTCGGCCGAAGCGATCTCCGCGGCGCGCAACGCGTCCTGATGGGTGGGGAACGTTTCGGAGAATGTCGAGCCGACCTTGTAGGCCCAGCCTCCGTCATGCTCGACGATCTTGTAGGTCAGTTTCGCCATGAAACCCTCCGGTTGAAAGCCCGTTGCCTCAATGCAGCCTGTCGTCGGCCAGTCTGTCGTCCGGCAGCCTGTCGTCTGCGACCAGCACGTCCGATTCCCTGGCGGCTTCGATCAGTGCCCGGCGCGCATCCGCCGTCGAACGATAACCTTCCAGCACTTTTAGGCAAGTGTCGAGGGCATCACGATGACGCGGCCCGCGGTTGAGTGGCCAGATCGTCATCAGGCACTCCGCCGCCTCCTGGGCGCTGCGGATCTGCCGATATTTGCCGACATGGCCGAGTTCGACCACGACCGGCTTTTCAAATGGCTTGCTGTCCATCATCGCCGCCAACGCGGAGCGGCCGATTTGGTTGCAACTGCTTTTTAGCTCAGGCGAAAATAGCTCAATAGCCGCAGTCGTTGCGCAGCCAGCGTGCATTCGCCCAGCCGGTGCGGCCGCCGAAATCGACCTTGTACCAGTTTCCGCGGCGGTCGAAGATCTCGGTTTGGTCGCCGTTGAACAATTGCCCGATCATGCGCGACGACGAGTTCGGCCGGGCCCGAACGGCGAGAAAGCCGCTTCCCGTCGCCAGATTGTAGTGCCTGGAAAGGCCGTGCACCGTGCCTTCGCAATATTGCGCCCCGGCCGGCGTCGGTGCGGCGAACGACAGCCCGGCCAACACCGCGGCGGCGGCCGAAATGGAAATCCCCCTGAACGACATGTCTCTGCTCCCCCAACCCGCCGCGCCCAGCCGCGGCCCCCGGCCACTCTACACCGGCAGAGGATCAATGCGAAGCTGTGCTGGCCCGTCCAGCGAGACGAACCCGCCGTCAGTTCGCCGCCCTCATCCAGTGCTGCATCGTCGTCACCGAGCGGGCAAGCTGCGGCGCCGGGTGGATTTTTTCACCGAAGGTGGCCGCGGCGCGCCAGCCCCAGCGCGGATCGGCAAGAAAGGCGCGCGCCAGCGCCACCATGTCGGCGCGGCCGTCGGCGACGATCGCCTCGGCCTGTTTCGGATCGTCGATCAGGCCGACGGCCCGCGTCGGGATGCCGACGGCCTTGCGCACCGCTTCGGCCAGATGCACCTGGTAGCCGGGCCCGGAGGGCAGCTTCTGCAACGGTGAATTGCCGCCGCTCGAGCAGCAGAGATAGGCGACGCCGGCTTCCTTCAGCGCTTTTGCCACTTCGATCGCATCCTCGACCTCGAAGCCGCCATCGACCCATTCGTTGATCGACAGACGCGCGCCCAGCATCAGCCTGGGCACCGCCTTCTTCACCGCCTTGGCGATCTCGACGGCGAAACGCATGCGGTTTTCCAGCGAGCCGCCCCAGCGGTCGGTGCGCCGGTTGGAGAGCGGCGACAGGAACTGGAAGATCAGATAGCCATGCGCGGCATGCAGCTCGATGAAGTCGAAGCCGGCGCGCTCGGCCCGCCGGGCTGCTTCGGCGAAGCGTTCGATGATTTGCAGTATCTCGTCATCCTCCAGCGCCCGCGGCACCTGCCAGCCGGTGTCGTAGGCGATCGCCGAGGCCGACACGATCGGCCACGGATCCTGATCGGCATGCAGCGGGCCGCCGCCCTCCCAGGGTTTCCGGTTGGACGCCTTGCGGCCGGCATGGGCAAGCTGCGTGCCGAATTTCGTGCCCGGTGCGGCGACACGCTTGGCTGCATCCAGCGTGCGTCGCGCCGCCGCCTCGTTGTCCTCGGAATAAAGGCCGAGACAGCCATGCGAGATGCGGCCGCGCCGTTCGACATCGGTCATCTCGACTGTGACCATGCCGGCGCCCGACATCGCCAGGTTCATCCAGTGATAGAGGTGCCAATCGCTGGCCGAGCCGTCCTCGGCCGAATACTGGCACATCGGCGCGACCGCGATGCGGTTGGGGAAGGTGAGGCCGTCGAGGGTGATCGGCTGGAAAAGCGATGAGGTCATAAAAAACTCCGGAAAGGGTTGCCGCTATTTATGCAGCCGATTGTGCCAGCGCCAGACACGAGACGGTGAACCGGTGCTCTGGACCAATTGGTGGCCCGATTGCACGAACCGCCGTTCGCGGCTACGCCTTGCCGCGGCAGCAGGGAGTCCACCATGGAAGATCGCATTCGCATCCGCTCCGAGGAAGTCCTTTCCGACGAGTGGGCGGTTTTGAAAAAGACCGTCTTCGACTATCGCCGGCGCGACGGCAAATGGGAAACGCACACCCGCCAGACCTACGATCGCGGCGACGGCGCGGTGATCCTGCCTTTCGATCCGGAGCGTTCGACGGTGCTTCTGGTGCGGCAGTTCCGCTACCCGGCCTACGTCACCGGCCACAAGGAGCCGCTGATCGAGGCCTGCGCCGGCCTGCTCGACGAAGACGATCCCGAAACCTGCATCCGCAAGGAGGCCGAGGAGGAACTCGGCTACCGCCTGAAGGACGTGCAGCGGCTGTTTTCGCCCTATATGAGCCCCGGCAGCGTGACCGAGCGGCTCTGGTTCTTCGTCGCCCGCTATTCGCCCGCCGACCGCATTTCCGACGGCGGCGGCGCGCATGACGAAGGCGAGGACATCGAGGTTTTGGAAATGCCGCTCGACGAGGCGCTGGCCGGCATCCACGACGGTCGCATCATCGACGCCAAAACGATTATTTTAATCCAGCACCTGAAGCTGAACCCGATTGGTGGGTGAGCCCCGCAATAGGCCACGGTGCCGCCAACGAACGATTCCGCACGGGCTGTGGAGGAATATTCCTCTATGTAGCGATACAGCGCATCCAACCGGTGCTCCGCTTGCGCGGAAAATACAACCCTGCGCGTCATTCCTTAGTGGCATCGTCGCGCCGCGCGGCGGCGCGGTCGCGGATACGCAGCATGACCTGCTCGGCAGGGATGGCGCTGGACGGATTCGCCTTGTACTCGTCGTAGCTCTGGGCGACTTCCTCGCGCAGCCAGCGTTCAACGGCGGCGTCGCGGTCGAGCAGCGCGCGCACGCCCTCGCGCAGCACTTCGCTGACGGAGGCGTACGCGCCGGAGTCGACCTTGCGCGCGACGGCCTCGGCCATGTCGCGCGGGAGGGTGATACTTATCGGCTGGGTGGTTCGCATGGGCGGACTCCTTTTCCACCATATAGCAGCCGATGTGACAAAATCATATCGAAATTGCTGGCGATGATGCGTGTGACCGATACCGCCGCCCTTGCCTGAGTGCGCTTTGGAAGCTGGCAAACGAACACGCGGACGCCGGAATACGCATATCGCAGATCCCGCATCGGCTCGCCGGCTCCTGGTCGAGAAATGGCATATTGCAGCCTGTATTCGGCGAGTTCACGCTCTTGCTTAATGCATGTCGCGCAAAAGTGTGCAGCGGTTTTGCGATAACGACATGCATAAAAACAAGAACCTAAAGCGCGTCGCATGAGGCCGATCGAACGCGACACGCTTTAGGCCGCAATGGCGCCGATGTTGCTGGTGCGGACGACGGACTCGAACCCGTACGATCAGAGATCGAGGGATTTTAAGTCCCTTGCGAGGCTTGGTGTGGGCGACGGGATTTGAACCCGTAAGTGCTTGAAACACCGGCAGATTTTAAGTCTGCTGCGTATACCAGTTCCGCCACGCCCACTTCCCACATTGTGGGGAAATCCCACCGGTCTCCCACATGGTTTCCCACACGGTCGGCTTAGGATTTGCCGTTCACTACCACGAGCCTCGGAGCAGCGCCACCTTCGAGGGCGGTCAGGTTGTCGAGCAAGTGATTGGGTGCGAGGTGGGCGTAGTTCAGGGTGGTCTGGATCGACTTGTGGCCCATCCAGATTTGGACGCGCCGGATGTCGATGCCACGGATGATCTGCCACGAGTAGCACGTATGCCGCGTTGTGTAGACCACGGTGTCGGACAGTCCTGGGATGTGTTCGCGGATGCTGCGCCACACCTCTATGACCTCCCACTTGCCGATGTCGCAGAGGTCGCTGTGCTGCATCGGACGATGGATGCCCTTGCGGTTCTGAGCCATCAGGCGACTGCCGAGAGATCGTGGTCGTGATGCGTTAATGGGGTTGGCTGGACTAGCTTTGAAGGCGATGTCCTAAACACCGTCCTCTCCTACTCCAATGCGAGCGCCTAGTTTCCCGCAAGTTGAGATCAGCAAGGCGCCTCGCAGCGCCCTTGAACGTGGTGTCCATGATGTTTTTCTGTGTTTTTGTGGGGGGCAGGCTTTTCTTGGCCACGACTTATGAATAGTAGAAGGTAACGAGCGCTATATTTCGGCGATCTCTAATTTAGGAGTATATGATTTGTGGTGGTCAAGGTTCAAAAGAGGTTTTGCAGGAACATGGGAGGATAGACTGGACGGGATATTCTCATTGGAGATCGACTATGCTGGGAAATCCATTCTCGATGTTGGCTGCAATATGGGTGTTGTCGCCTATGAGATCTCCAAGCTGAAACCCAGTTCGATCCACGGGATCGACATTGCCAAGCCGCACATCGAGACCGCAAAGATGTTGTTGAGTGGCTCCCCGGTACATGCCAGGTTCGATCGCCTAAACCTCGGCAGCCGGCGCCTCGGCAATATCCTTCTACCGAAATACGATATCGTCCTGCTGCTGGCCGTCTATCAGCACATGCAGCGCAACATCGGCCCAGGCAAGGCGCGAAGGGTGCTTTCCAATATTGTGAGGCGCACCTCGAACGTCGTTGCCCGCGTTCCGCCTGGAACGGATGGCGAATTCATCGAAACGCTTTCTGACGAGGGGTTCCAGGTTAAGAGCACTCACACATCGCCTCTTGGCAGTCATGTGCTGGTGTTTGAGAAACCGCCTCACGCACCTCTAAGATTGTGCTGATTTAATTCGATTTCCTCTTCTGGAGCCACCCTTGGCGTAGTTGTCTAACTCGTCGTCGGTGCCGGCCTGCAGATTGATGTGGATTGGTTTGGCCATGAACGTCTGTTCTCCTTTTGCCACACGATTCCCACAACGGCGTGTTTCCCACAAAATCCGTTGCACGAGTGGAGAGATTAAAATGAAATGAAAAACCCCGGCGCAAACCGGGGAATTACAAGCGTTGAGGGGTTAGTTGCGAGGGTGCAACGGACTAGAACGGGATTTTAAGTCCCTTGCGTCTACCAATTCCGCCACGTCCGCAGGCCAGTCCTGTTCAGATGCCGGGCAGGGGCCGTCAAGCCGTCTTCTGCCGTCGACAAATCTGGCACTGGAAGCTAGCGAGGCCGATCACCTACAGTGATACAAACAAAATCGTTTCACCTGGAAATGTTTTTAGCGGCAGCTTCCGCGGCTACCGCGAATGCGCGTCCCCCGTTCGCAGGATGCGTTCGGGCGCTCTGCCCTGATAGACTCCAATTGGCAAGTGGATCGGCGCGCCGATACTCGACGCCGTCCTCTACAGACATTGGGAGATTGTCATGCTCAAGCTTGCCTCTGCCCTGGCACTGCTGGTTGTTGGGACGGCGTCTCTGTTTGCCGATGAGATGCCGATGAACGCCAAAGACATCAAATGGGGTCCTGCTCCAGCTGTCATTCCCGCTGGCGCGGAAATGGCTGTTGTCGCTGGAGACCCCTCAAAGGAGGGCGCCTATGTGCTGCGGTTGAAGACACCCGCCGGCTACAAAATTGCCGCACATAATCATCCCACCACGGAATACGTAACGGTGCTTTCCGGCAACTTCCATATTGGAATGGGCGATAAGCTCGACGAGGCGAAAGGTGTCGAACTGACTGCTGGCGGCTTCGGCGTCGCGCCGGCCGGAATGAATCACTTCGCCTGGACGACAAGCGATACGATCATCCAGGTTCATGGCGAGGGGCCATTCAAGATCACCTACGTCAACCCGGCAGACGATCCAAGCAAGAAGTGACAGTTCGGGATCGAATTGAGTGAACCGGCCGAAGGCTCGAACGATGGAGTGCGTCAAACTCCGCGACCGTCGATTCAGAAGGATCCTCTAACGAGACGAAAGCTGATTGGCCGCAACGGAATCGTATTCCGCCTGGGCCATTTGCCATGAATGGCGCAATAACAAAAACCCGCCTCGGGAGGCGGGTCGTTGGAGCCAATTGGCACCATACCCAAATTAGTAGCATAGCTGCCGGCACAAAGCAAGAACAAAGTTGCCTGTCAGCGTTGAATCGCCGCTTCATTTCAGCTTGGGTTCCTCGCCCCCACGAAAGTGGGGGAGAGGTGGCTCGGCGCAGCCGAGACGGAGAGGGGGACCGCGCTCTATGAAAGGCCCCCTCTCCGGCCGCTTCGCGGCCACCTCTCCCCCGCTTCGCGGTGGGCGAGGAACCCAGGTCTTGAGAGGTCGGCGCCCGACCCCCTCTGTCGCCTTCGGCGACATCTCCCCCGCTGGGTCCCACTTGGGGGGAGATCGGCAGTTTCGCCACCGGCGCTTACTTCCTCGCTGGTCAAAATCCTCGCGGCTTGGCACAGTCGGGCAAAGAGGAGCCTGTTGATGCCGAAGAATGCGACGAAACCAAAACCCTGGGCCGAGATGGCGACGCATCTGGTCGATGTCGCCATGGGCCGCAAGCCCGCCGATCTCGTCATCCGCAACGGGCGCTGGGTCAACGTCCATTCGGGCGAGATCATCGCCGGCACCGACATCGCCATTGCCGGCGGCCGCTTTGCCTATTGCGGGCCGAACGCCGGCCATGCCATCGGCCAGGGCACCAAGGTGGTCGATGCCGGCGGCCGCTATCTGGTGCCGGGGCTTTGCGACGCGCATATGCATGTCGAGAGCGGCATGGTGACGGTGACGGAATTCTGCCGCGCGGTGATCCCGCACGGCACCACCTCGATGTTCATCGATCCGCATGAGATCGCCAACGTGCTCGGCCTGCCGGGCGTGCGGCTGATGCATGACGAGGCCGTTGCCATGCCGGTCAACGTGCTTGTGCAGATGCCGTCCTGCGTGCCTTCGGCACCGGGGCTGGAGCATGCCGGCGCCGAGCTGACCGTCGCCGACGTTGCCGAAGCGATGAGCTGGGAGAACATCATCGGGCTCGGCGAGGTGATGAATTTTCCCGGCGTCGCCGCCAACGATCCGGTGATGTCGGGCGAGATCGCCGCGACGGTGAGGGCCGGCAAGACCGTCGGCGGGCATTATGCCTCGCGCGATCTCGGCCTGCCGTTCCACGGCTATGTCGCCGGCGGCCCCGAGGACGATCACGAAGGCACGCGCGCCGAGGACGCCATCGCCCGCGTCCGCCAGGGCATGAAGGCGATGCTGCGGCTGGGCTCGGCCTGGTACGACGTGGCCTCGCAGATCAAGGCGGTGACGGAGAGCGGGCTCGACCCGCGCAACTTCATCCTGTGCACCGACGACAGCCATTCCGGCACGCTGGTGCACGAAGGCCATATGGACCGGGTCGTGCGCCACGCCATCAGCCAGGGCTTGAAGCCGGTGACGGCGATCCAGATGGCGACGCTCAACACCGCCCAGCATTTCCGGCTGGAGCGCGAGATCGGCTCGATCGCGCCGGGACGGCTCGCCGATCTGCTGATCGTCTCCGACCTCGCCGAAATGACCATCGACGAGGTCTATGGCCGCGGCGTCAGGCTGGCCAAGGGCGGCAAGCTCGAAATCGACATTCCAGCCTACGACTATCCGAAGACGGCGAAGAACACCGTCAAGCTCGGCAGGAAGCTCAAGCCCGGCGATTTCGATATCGCCGCACCCCTGGGCGCCAACGAGGTGCGGGTACGCGTCATCGGCGTCATCGAGAACCAGGCGCCGACGCGGGCGCTGGAGGCCGATCTTGCCGTCGAGGACGGGCTGGTCGCCATGGACCGCCGCAACGATGTCTGCCAGATCGCGCTGGTCGAACGCCACAAGGGCACCGGCGGCGTCACCAACGCCT
The DNA here is from genome assembly GCF_040319695.1 of Mesorhizobium sp. M0898. Taxonomy (NCBI): domain Bacteria; kingdom Pseudomonadati; phylum Pseudomonadota; class Alphaproteobacteria; order Hyphomicrobiales; family Phyllobacteriaceae; genus Mesorhizobium; species Mesorhizobium sp. M0898. The sequence goes on from NZ_JAMYOE010000009.1 coordinate 99,210, forward strand.
TCGTCTCCGGCTTCGGCTATATCGGCGACTGCGCCATGGCGTCGAGCGTGGCCCACGATGCCCACCACATCATCGTCGTCGGCACCAACAAGCAGGATATGGCTCTGGCCGTGAACCGGCTGGGCGAGGTCGGCGGCGGCGTCGTGCTGTTTTCCAACGGCAAGGAGCTGGCGCTGGTCGAAATGCGGATCGCCGGGCTGATGTCGGACGAGCGCGCCGAAATCGTCGCCGCCAAGGCCGACAAACTCAGCGATGCAATGCGGCAGATGGGCTGCTCGCTGAACAACGCCTACATGCAGCACTCGCTGCTGGCGCTGGTCGTCATCCCCGAGCTCAGAATTTCCGACGTCGGCCTGATCGACGTGACAACTTTTCAGAAGGTTGATTTGTTCGTTTGAAGAATCACTGAACCCTGGAGGGACAGCGCCCGGACAGCGCCCCCTCTGTCCGGCAGGACAGAGGGGGGCGCGAAGGATCGCTGCAGAGCGTTTTTGTTGACAGCTGCCAATCACCGGCGCGTTTGGCAGCAGAGGTCGGCTCACCCGCCGGTGGCGATGGTCAGCACTTTGAACGGCGTGGTGATGACGATTTCGGCGACCGAGCCGACGGCCTTGCCGAGGCCCTGGCCGAGATTGTCGAGCTGGGCCGGCGCGGTCTCTTCGGAGGCGAGGCCGGCCGGGGCGCGCAGGCGGTCGCCGAGCAGCTGCACCAGGAACGGGTTGTCGGCGAATTTGGCGTGGTTCAGCCGGTCGCCGCCCTTGGTCTTGGTCAGGTCGACCACCGAGACGCCATAGCTGGCGAGGTCGGCCGCGTCGCCATAGTCGCCGACGCGTGGCTTGTCGCCGGAGATCAGGGTCGACAGCCTGAGCGCCCGGTCGTCGCCCGAAAGCAGCACGGCGAACGGCTTGTCGGGCTTGCCGTAGCGGATCATCTGCTTCTTGAACACGTCGACGTCGATATCGGGCGAGGCCAGGATGACGTAGCCGAGCTTGCCGCCGAGGTCGCGGTCGCCGGTGATGGCAAGCTGGCGCAACGCTTCCATGGTCACCCAGGTCCCCATCGAATGGGCAATGATGTCGATGCTCTTGGCGCGGCTCCTGGCGAGCATGCGCAGCGTCGCTTCGAGATCGTCGCGCGCCGCATTGGCGCTTTCCTTGTCGTAGATGTAGCCGGTCGTCTTGCCGCTCGACGCCCACGAAAACAGCACCGGCGTGCCTGGGTATTTCGTGTCGTGCGCGATCTGCGTCAGCCGGTAGATACCGTCATCGAAGCCGTTGTTGAAGCCGTGCACGAAAACCAGCGCGCGGTCGCCGCGCATGGCGATGTCGGCGCCGACCGCCTTGGCGAATTGCGGGGCGCCTTCGTAGAAGGTGACGCCGGTCGCCGTGAAATCCTTCGCCGGATTGCTGTTGGCCGAGCCCTTGACCCGCTCGATGGCGCCGAGCTGGTGGATTTTGGGCACCGTCACCTCGACGCTGGCAAAGCTGGTGGTCGGCGAACGGTCGCCGTCGAACACCTGCCGGGGCTCTTTCATTGCCTTTTGCCGGGTTGTGGCGACGAAGATCTTGTGCGTCGCCGCAATGTCCGAAGCAGGCACGATGATCGTCGTCTTGTTGAGCAGATCGTGCGTGTTCTGGCCGGCGCAGCCGGTAACCGCGAGCGCGAACGCAGCGACGAGAAAGATCTTCGAAGGCACGATCACGCGGGCTCCCGCAAAGGCGACGTCGAGCCGGAGACGTCTTGGCCTATTCGATAGAGGCAGAGGCCGGCACGGTCCAGTTCAAACTGTTCCGATTGTGCGGCAATGGTCAACGGTCGCTGCCGCGCAATGCAGCTATTGTCCGACCGAGGCGATGCGGTCTGTCACTTCGCGGTCGCTGGCAAACCCGTCATCCTCGCGCAGCTTCTGGCCGATCAACTGCACCAATTCCGGATTATCGGCGAATTTGGTGTGGTTGAAGCGGTCGGTTCCCTTGACGCTGGAGAGATCGACGACCGACACGCCATAGCTGGCGAGGTCGGCGGCGTTCTTGTAGTCGCCAACGCGCGGCCGCGCACCGGCGATCAGGCCGGAGAGCCGCAGCGCCCGGTCGTCGTCGGAGAGCAGCAGGATGAACGGCTTGTCCGGCTTGCCGTAGCGGCGCATCTGGCTCTTGAACACGTCAACGTCGATGTCGGGCGAGGCCAGCACGACGTCGCCGAGCTTGCCGCCCAGATCACGGTCGCCGGTGATGGCGAGCTGGCGCAACGCCTCCATGGTAACCCAGGTCCCCAGCGAATGGGCGACGATGTCGATGCGCCGCGCGCCGGTCTGCGCCAGCATTCTCAGCGTCACTTCCAGCTGGTCGCGGGCAACGCTGGCGCTTTCTTTGTCGTAGACGTAGTCGGTGGTCTTGGCGCCCGACGCCCAGGAAAACAGCACCGGCGTGCCCGGATAGCCGGAGTCATGGGTGATCTGGGTGACGCGGTAGACGGCGTCGTCGAAGCCGGTGTTGTAGCCGTGGACGAAGACCATGACACGGCCGCCGCGCGCCGCGATGTCGGCGCTGAGGGCGCTGGAGAATTTCGGCTGGGTGTCGTAGCCGACGACCTCGGAAGCCATGAAGTATTTGGCCGGATCGTCCGACTTGCCGCGTGAGCGCCGCTCGATCTGGCCTGTCTTGTGGATGCCGGGGACGGTGACGTTGACGCGGGCATAGTTCAGCGTCGCCGAACGCTCGCCGTCGAAGACCTTGTTGGGATCGTCGGAGCGCTTGCGCGTCGTGGCGATGAAGATCGAGTGATTGCCGGCGATTTCCGTCACCGGCACCGCCATCATGGCGCTGCCGAGCAGTTCCTCGGTTTGGCGGCCGCCGCAGCCGGCGAGCAGCGCGGCAAGGACAATGATGCAAATCGTCTTCAAGGGCACTTAAGCAATTCCACTCCGGCCTGACCAAAGGCCCATCCACCTCCGCCGCACCTCCCGGACAGGCGAAGTGCGGCAGAAGTAAGTCGCAGGCGCCCGAAATGCGCTCAGCGCCCCGCGACTGCCATCGCACTGTTGCGCGAAAGCCAGAACGGCGGCAGGAACGCCGGAATGTTGGAAAAGGGCAGCACTTCCGGCTTCAGCCTTATGCCGAGCACGTCGGTCATGAAGGCGTGGCGCGCCTCGATGCGGCGCCAGGCCTCGGGAAAGCGCGCCGCGATCTCTTCGCGCAGCGCCTCGTCGGCCAGCGCGATGCCGTCCTCGATGTTTGTGGTGAAATAATCGGTGCCGGTCGCCGGGATGATGTCGACCTGCAAGGCCATGCCCGACTTCAATCTGATGTCGGAGCCGGAAAATACCGGCGAATGCATCCATTCGTCGATATGGATGAGATGGCCGGGGTTGAGCGCTACGCCGAAGAACCGATCGCCGATGCGCTCATGCACAGCTTGCCACAACGCGCCGCCGGGAACGCCGATGCCGACCGTCTCGTACCAGTCGACGACGGCGCAGAAATAGGGCGCAACCAGCTTCTCGACATAGTCCTGGATGCCCCTCGGAAGCTCGGCCGCGTCCTCGACCAGAAAACCGGCGCGGGCATTGAGCGAGCCCTGGATGCCATAGGCCATGGTGATCGGGTCGCCGCGCTTGATGACGTCAAGACGCGGGCTCGGCAGGCCATAGGCCGCCCGCCCGCCGGCCGACAGCATCGGGTGGCAGCATTGCGGCAGGCCGTTGATGCCCATCAGCCGCGCCGCCTGCAATTCGGTCATGCCGGGTTCGATGCCTTGCAGGACATTGCGCAGGCCTTGCGAGGAATAGGTCGCGGCGAATTCGAACGCGGCCAGTTGGTCGGCCTCGTTGATGGCGCGCAGGCCGTCGGCAGGGTTCATCAACAGGTTCGCCGCGTTGACGATCACGCCCCTATCGCCGGCAAGGCTGCGCAACGTGTCGGCGATGAAGGACGGCAGGTCGAGCGTCGTTTCGCCAAAACCCGCATCGCCGGGGCCGAACGGCTTCCAGCCGATGGCGCCGATGCGCTGGCCGGCTTTCAGGCCGCAACCGACGAGGATGTCGGCCAGCGCTTGCGAGCGGTCGCGCGGCTGCGCCGGCAGCGAGAACGTCTGGTAGAGCACGCGCTCGTAAGGCCCGTCGCAGATCTCGGCATAGCCCCAGCCCTCATTGCCGACCAGCAGTTTCGGCGGCTTACCGGGAACGATGACCAGCAGCGTCTCCTCGAAGCGAGGATCGTAGCCGCAGAGGTAGGCGACATTGGCCGCATGTTCGCGGTCGCCATAGACGACGAAGGCATCGAACCCGCCGCGCGCGACCAGTGCCGCTATACGGGCCTCGTAGGTGGCGCGCGTAACCAGTGGCATCACCGTCGGCTCGCCGAACTCCGGCAGCGACACGGTTTTCCGGGCCACCGATGCGACAGGCATGAACACACGCTCCTAACGGCCAACGAGGTTTTGGGAACACCCTTTCGGGTGGCCGGACAATGGCTTCGCGAGGCCGGATATGCAATAGCGGGACCGAATTCGCCTAGCCTGTGGGGTGCTCCAGCCATGACCAGTTTCTCTTCTCGCGTCGCTGCCGCCGCTGCCGCGATCCGCGAGATCTTTCCGGAGACGCCGCTGCAGGAAAACGACTATCTGTCGAAGAAGACCGGCGCGCGGGTGCTGCTGAAGCGCGAGGACCTGACGCCGGTGCGCTCCTACAAGATCCGGGGCGCCTTCAACTTCTTCCGCAAGACGCTCGCCGCCGGCAACGCTGCCGAGCTGTTTGTCTGCGCCTCGGCCGGCAATCATGCGCAGGGCTTTGCCTTCGTCTGCCGCCATTTCGGCAAGAAGGGCGTCGTCTTCATGCCGGTGACGACGCCGCAGCAGAAGATCGACAAGACGCGGCTGTTCGGCGGCGCGTTCGTCGAGATCAGGCTGGTCGGCGATTTCTTCGACGACTGCTACCGCGCGGCACTTGAATTCACCGAAACTGCCGGCGCCCACATGGTGCCGCCGTTCGACCATAAGGACATCATCGAAGGGCAGGCGACCGTCGCCTATGAGATATCAGGCCAGATGCCCGGCGCGCGCATGGCTGATATCGTCATGCTGCCGGTCGGCGGCGGCGGCCTGGCCGCCGGTGTCACCCATTATTTCGCCGACCAGCACCGCGAAACGCGCTTCGTCTTTTGCGAGCCGGCCGGCGCCCCGAGTTTGAGCGAGAGCCTCGCCGCCGGAAAGCGGATCAAGCTCGCCAAGGTCGACAATTTCGTCGACGGCGCAGCAGTGGCCGAGATCGGCCGCGAGCCGTTGCGCCACCTGAAGGAGTTTGCCGCCGACACCGTGCGGCTGATCCCGGAAAACCGGCTCTGCGCAACCATGATCGAAATGCTCAATGTCGAAGGCGTCGTGCTCGAGCCGGCCGGCGCGCTGGCGATCGATGCGCTCAAGGATTTTTCCAGGAAGGAAATCAGGGGCAAGACCATCGTCGCCGTGGTGTCGGGCGGCAATTTCGATTTCGAGCGGCTGCCGGATGTGAAGGAACGGGCGCTGCGCTTCGAGGGCTTGAAGAAATACTTCATCATCCGCTTTCCGCAACGGCCCGGCGCGCTGCGCGATTTCCTCGAATTGCTGGGTCCCGACGACGACATCGCCCGCTTCGAATATCTGAAGAAATCGGCGCGCAATTTCGGTTCGGTGCTGATCGGCATCGAAACCAAGGACCGCCGCAATTTCGACCTGCTCAAGGCAAATTTCGACGCCGAGAGCGTCCATTACCAGGACATCACAGACAACGAGACGCTCGCCGGGTTCATCATATGAGCAGCAACGATCTTCCGAGCGCTCCGGCGAACGTTTTTATCGCGCTGTTGTCCGGCATCAATGTCGGCGGCAACCGCATTGTCAAGATGGCGGAACTCAGGTCATTTTTGGAGCAGCTCGGCTTCTCCGATGTCGCCACCTATGTGCAGAGCGGCAACGCCGTGTTCCGGTCGCCAGATGGCGATGCGGCGACGCTGACCAAGCGGTTGGAAGCGGAATTCGAGAAGAAATGGGGGTTCCATTCACGCATCATGGTGCGCGATATCGGCTGGCTCGAGCGGCTGGCGGCGGACAATCCCTATCCGGAAGTGGCCGGCGAGCCGACCAAGCTGCATGCCTATGCGCTGGAGCGCCGGCCGACCGCCGAGGAGGTCGCCCGGCTGGCGGAAAAATGCACCGGGCCAGAACGCTTCGAGATCAAGGGCGACGTGCTCTACCTGCATGCGCCTGACGGGCTCGGCAAATCCGTGTTTGCCAATCAAATTCCGCGCGTTCTGAAGGTGCCGGGCACGGCGCGCAATTGGCGCACCGTGCTGATGCTGCTGGACATGGCCAAGGCCGGCGGTTGACAGGTCGTCTACGCGGTCGGAGCGCGTTTCCAGTCGAATGCCAGCTCTTCACGGAAGGCGAAGCGCTTGATGTGCTCGGCGACGACCGTTTCCAGGCGCTCGAGCGAGCCGGCTTCATCGGTCGTCACTGCAATGTGCAGCGCAGCCGGGTCGGCATCGAGAACCGTGCGGCCGAGCGTCAGATCGATGGTGCCGTGGTTCGGGTCGAATTCGACGGGAAACTTGTGCGCCCAATGTTTGCACAGCTGCTGCAGATAGCGGCTGGCATGTTCGGTGGCGACGTCGACATGGCTGGCCGGCATGAATGAATTCTCCTTGGGAATGCGGACGCGAAAACCGAACCAGGGCCCGCCTGCGTCCGTTCAAGATGGCGTGATCGGTTACCAGCTGCCGGTGTTCGGCATCGACGCCCACGGCTCGGCCTTCGGCTTGGCCGGACCTTTCTGCAACAGCTCGATCGAGATGCCGTCCGGCGATTTGACGAACGCCATGTTGCCGTCGCGCGGCGGCCGGTTGATGGTAACGCCATTGTCCATCAGCCGCTGACAGGTGGCGTAGATGTCGTCGACCTCATAGGCGAGATGGCCGAAATTGCGGCCGCCCTTGTAGTCTTCCGGGTCCCAATTGTAGGTCAGCTCGACCAGCGGCGCTTTCTCGCTGATGCCGCTTTGCTCGTCTTCGGGGGCGGCGAGGAAGATCAGCGTGTAGCGGCCTTGCTCGTTTTCATGGCGGCGCACTTCCTTGAGGCCAAGCTTGTTGCAGTAGAAATCGAGCGAAGCATCGATGTCGGCGACACGGACCATGGTGTGCAGATAGCGCATGATTTCCTCCTTATGTTGCGTTGCGGCGCAACATAGGGGCGGCCCGGCCAAAGGGCAATTGGCCACGCTTGCCGGCGCCGGCAAACGGCAAATCCGCTATTCCTGTACGGAACCGTGAAAAAAGGCACGTCAGGTCTTGCACACACCGGAAGCCGCGGTGTTAATCTGATACCAAGAATCAGTTGCGGTGTTTGTTGAAAAAAGGGGGCGTTCTTATGGGGGAAAAGGCCTCTTTCATGGGGCGGGACGGGGCCGGTAACGATGCGTTGAAGCGGGATGAGAGCGCCGATACGGCCGATCTCATCGAAATCGCCGGCGCCATCAAATGGTTCGACGTGGCCAAGGGCTACGGTTTCATCCTTCCCGATGATGGTACTTCGGGCGACATCCTCCTCCATGTGACATGCCTTCGAAAGGACGGTTTTCAGACCGCCCTGGAAGGCGCCCGTGTCGTCTGCCTGGTCAAGCAGGGCGAGCGCGGGTTGCAGGCCTTCCGCGTGCTCTCGATGGATGTCACCACGGCGGTGCATCCGGCGGAGCTGCAGGAGCAGCGCACCCATGTCGCGGTGACGCCGGAAAGCGGCCTCGAACGGGCGCTGGTCAAATGGTTCAACCGCACCAAGGGGTTCGGCTTTCTGACCCGGGGCGAGGGCACCGAGGACATTTTCGTCCACATGGAGACGCTGCGCCGCTACGGCATCACCGAACTCCGGCCGGGCCAGGTGGTGCTGGTCCGCTTCGGACGCGGCGACAAAGGCCTTATGGCTGCCGAAATTCACCCCGATATGGGTACCTTGCCGGTCTCGCATTAGTTCCGGCCGAGGATTTCATATGGCTCACAGCAACCGGCTGACGGCGGGCGCGCTCTGCGCCGGGATTTTCCTCATCGTCGCCGCAAGTGCGTTCTTCTATTTTCAGCAACCGAGTTCCGCCGACGGCAAGGCGATGATCCTTCCCGTCGACCCGGCGCCGCTGGTCGCGGTGACGAAGGCCGGCGAGCGTTCTTTTTCCGTGGAAATCGCCGACACGCCCGCCGAGCGCGAAGCCGGGCTGATGTTCCGCCGGCACATGGCCGACAATCACGGCATGCTGTTCGTGTTCGGCGCGCCGCAGGATGTGAGTTTCTGGATGAAGAACACGCCGATGCCGCTCGACCTGATCTTCGTCGGACAGGACGGCCGGATCCGGGCGATCGAGCAAGGCGAGCCGCAGTCGGAGGCGATCATCTCGCCGGACGAACCGGTGCGCTTCGTGCTCGAGCTCAAGGCGGGCACGGCCGCCAAAAAGGGCATTAAGGACGGCGACCTGCTGCGCCATCCGGCCATCGGCACGGCGCCGGGGCCGGCCATGCCGCCGCCCGACAAGGGCGATGCGCCGAGTGTCGATTCCGACTGAGCGGGCAGGATCTTCAGCCGATGCAGTTCTTCTCACATGACGGTTTCGACCTTGCTTTCCTTGACCGCCAGCCGGCATCGGGGCAGGGCGATCCGGTGCTGATGATCCACGGCTTTGCCTCGAGCCATTACGTCAACTGGGTGTCACCCGGCTGGTTCAAGACGCTGAACGACGCCGGCTATCGTGCGATCGCCTTCGATAATCGCGGCCATGGCTCGTCGTCGAAGAGCTATGACGAAGCTGACTACACGCCGGCAAAAATGGCGTCGGACGCGGCAGCGCTTTTGAACCATCTCGGCATCGAACGCGCTCATGTCATGGGTTACTCGATGGGCGCGCGCATATCGGCCTTCCTGGCGCTCTCCGACCCGGATAAGGTGGCGACGCTGGTCTTCGGCGGTCTCGGCATCGGCATGGTCGACGGCGTCGGCGATTGGGATCCGATAGCCAACGCCCTTCTGGCCGACGATCCGTCAGGCACCAGCGATCCGCGCGGCCGCTCGTTCCGCGCCTTCGCCGATCAGACCCGCAGCGATCGCCGCGCGCTCGCCGCCTGCATCGCCACCTCGCGCGAATTGCTGAGCGAGGCCGACATTGCCCGCATTGCCCAGCCGACCTTGATTGCGGTGGGAACCAAGGACGACATCGGCGGCTCGCCGGATGAACTCGCCGCCCTGATGCCGAACGCCAGGGCTTTTCACATCGAAGGCCGCGACCATATGCTGGCGGTCGGCGACAAGACCTTCAAGCAGCGCGTGCTGGAGTTTTATGCCGAGCATCGGTTTTGATGGATGGCTGCCCAAAAGCGGCCATTGGGCCTGAAGCTGGGGTTCTTAGCGGTTTTGCAACGATACGGGAGTAACTAAGCGTGACGCGTGGATCGGTTCAAACCCGCCACGCGCTGAACGAGGGGCAGGGGGTACGATGGCACAATGGGGAAGAAGCGACGCCGCTTTGCTGGGCGTCGTTGCGAAAAGCAGGTTCGGCGAATGGTCCGTTGTTCTAGCGCTGGCTGCATTGGTGGCAGGCGCGATGGCGATCACCGCGTTGATGGCAATGCCGAGCGACGCGTCCGTGCTTATCCAGCACAGTGTGACAGGCTTTTTTATGGCGGTATTTTTCCTGGTCGGGCCATCGGCGCATCTTACCGGCGCGGTCTTCGGGCTGATGGCGCTGGGTCGTCCAAACGACAATCGTTTGCTCGGCCTGGCTGGCATCGTGGTCAACGGCGCGTCGCTTGCCGCCGGGGTGTTCATGCTGTGGGCCATGGCATCGACCATAGGCGCGTTTACGTGATTTCGGGCAAATCTTCCGGACGCAAGTGGCCTACGCGTCGGGCTACGATCGGCGCGGGCTGTGCCCCAGCGCCCTGAGCGAGCGCGCCATGTTATGCCGGGCCTGGGTTTCGAAGCGCCGGCGGAATTCCTCGCTGTGGAAGATATGCGGACGCGCGAGGAAGCCCTCTAGCACTGCGGCACGGCCGGCCCGCCACATCGGCTCATCGACCCACTGATATTCGCGGCGGACCGCCTGTTCATAAGCGTCGAACGCCTCGGGCGCAGCACCCAGGATCGCCAGGTCCATGTCGAGGAACAGCGCCGCGTCGCGAACCGAATGCTGGTCGCCAAGGGGCGGCAATTCGTGGCCGGCGGTGGCGGTGATCATCGCCGCGATGTGGCCGAGGCGTTGTGCATCGGCGCGACCGGCGAGCTTTTCCTCGGCAAGTGCGGCACTCCTCGCCTCATTGTCGTTGGCGCGGCTGTCGTAGATCGCGTCGTGAAACCAGATCGCTGCCTCGACTGCTTCAGGATCATGCAACAACGCCTTGTAATCATTGGCCAGCGCCAGCATCGCCTCGATGTGGCCAAGGTCGTGGTAGTGGCGATCTTCGGCCTCATAGAGCGCGGAAAGCTCGCGCTTCAGGGTCTCGTCCATCAAGGTTGCGTTTTCCATGGCTGCTTGAAATTCCGCCAACCAAATCCATTTCACGAAGCACTAAGGAAAATTGAGTTCACCCGTGCTATGATCTGGCTTATAGGTGCGGCCGGAGAATAGGCAAGCCGCCAACCGAGACATTGGATGGCCGAGACATTGGATGGCTGGAGACATCAGATGAACAGCGTTACGATTTCCCGTCCCACCAGGGTGCAACCGGTAGATCCGATCTGGCGTTCGATCCGCGACGAAGCGATGGAAGCGGTCAACCGCGATCCGCTGCTGGCGGCGTTCCTCTATTCGACCATCCTCAATCAGGAAAACCTGGAAGAAGCGGTCATTCACCGGCTGGCCGAGCGCCTCGCCCATCAGGACATCGGCTCCGACCTCATCCGCCAGACGTTCAAGGCGATGGCGGCCGACGACAAGGACTGGTCGACGACGGTGCGCGTCGATATCCAGGCCTATTACGACCGTGATCCGGCATGCGACCGCTTCATCATGCCGGTGCTCTACTTCAAGGGTTTTCACGCCATCCAGACGCACCGGCTGGCGCATTGGCTGTGGAACCAGGGCCGCCAGGACTTCGCGCTGTATTTGCAGAGCCGGTCGTCCTCGGTGTTCCAGACCGACATCAATCCGGCTGCCCGCATCGGCAAGGGCATCTTCCTCGACCACGCCACCGGTCTCGTCGTCGGCCAGACGGCGGTGATCGAGGACGACGTCTCGATCCTGCACGGCGTGACGCTGGGCGGCACCGGCAAGGCCGGCGGCGACCGCCATCCCAAGATCCGCTACGGCGTGCTGATCGGCGCCGGCGCCAAGATCCTCGGCAACATCGAGATCGGCCATTGCTCGAAGATCGCGGCCGGCTCGGTGGTGCTGTCGCCGGTACCGCACAACAAGACGGTTGCCGGCGTGCCGGCCCGCGTCGTCGGCGAGACCGGCTGCGACCAGCCTTCGCGGCAGATGGACCAGCTGTTGCCATCGCAGACGATGGACCACGTCGTCAGCTTCGACATCTGAGTGCTCGGGCAGGGGCTTGTCGCGTCGGACCAACTGTCGATGTCGGCGCCGCAGCGCAAACCTGAGGCGATTGCCCGTGTTCTCTCGCCGGCTTGCCTTTACATGGCCATTGTCGACGTGCCAGAAGCGCGCTCAAACGAAGAAGCCGACGATCGGAGAAGACTGTTGAAGCCGGACGAAATCAGAAAGCTGGACGCCTATTTCAAGCGCACCTTCCAGAACCCTAAACTCGAAGTGAAGGCGCGGCCGCGCAAGGAAGATTCGGCCGAGGTCTATGTCGGCGACGAGTTCCTCGGCATCGTCTTCAAGGACGAGGACGATGGGGACTATAATTTCTCGATGGCGATCCTCGACATCGATCTGGCCTGAGCTGGGAGTTTAGCTGGCCGCTACGCCTCAAGTGCTGCGGCGATACGGAACCTTGCAGGACGCCGGTGGGACAGCGCCCCCCTCTGGCCTGCCGGCCATCTCCCCCACGAAGGGGGAGATTGGCAGCCTCGGCGCTGCGCTCTTCCTGCAACATTGGAGATTGGCGAAAGCCAAGATGACGGCCGATCTCCCCCCTCGTGGGGGAGATGTCCGGTAGGACAGAGAGGGGCGCGAAGGATCGCTACGGAACGGCTCGTTTCGTTGCTTATCGCCCGGTCTTCTGCACACGCGCTGCTTCGGCAGAAATCGCCGCGTCGAGCCCCTGCCAGTCGCCCAGGAATTCCCGGGGGAAGCGGTAGGTGAGGCTGAGATTGTCGCCGACCAGGATGTCGCGTTCGCAGGGCGCCAGCGATTCGTCCGCGCTCGGGCCGCTCAGGCAGCGTGCGACGAACGGATCCTCGCCGGGGCGATCGGCGACCGCCAGCACTTCGTTGAGATAGCCTGATTTTTCGCTGAAGGTGTAAAGCGTGGTGCCGCCAGGGCCGGGCGTACCCGGCTTGGCGATCAGCGCGCTGTAGATCGGCGCGAAGCGGCCGCTCATGTCGCGCGACATCATCTGCGGCTCGAACGACAGGAAGACGATGTCCTTGCTGGGTCCGGTGTGGTTGAAGTCGTTGCGGGCAGCCTCGCTGTAGCCGTCCATCTCGGGATAGCGCAGATAGAGGTCGAGTCGCGAGGCGATGCCGTCGCGCCGGGCCTGGGCAAAGCGGATGACATTGGCCGGCACGGCTATGACGTTGTTGCCGATGACGACCCTGTGGACCGTGGTGTCGTCGGTGTACCCGGCCATGGCGATCGAGCGGCCGAACCATTTGCCGCCGAGGCTGATCGCCACCGAAACCAGTGCCAGCGTCGCGAATGCATAAAACACCCGCCTCATCAGCGTCGAATCGACGACGCTGAGTTGCGGGCCCTCAGTGGCGGCTGTCTGCTTCATCGCGACCCTCGTTTGCCGTCCCATCGGGTGTGCCTGAACGGCACATCTCGGCGCGGCACGGCTCTTGCTTCGCAGCTTTGCGGGCGACTGTGCGATTTCATGGTAAACGGAGGGTAAAGATGGGCCCGGTCGAACAAATCATATTCAGTTTTATGGCTGGGCTGACGGCTTGCGGCCTGGCCGGATCGGCGATGGAGCTGATCGCCGGCCGCAGGCTTGCCTTCGTCCAGCCTTATGTATCGTCGAAGCACATGCTGCGCTCACTCGCCGCAACGGCTTGCGCCGGGCCGCTGATGTTCGCCAACGAGGCGCTGGACGCCTGGCGCGAGCGTCGCATCTCGGTGCTGGGGCTGATCTCCTGCGGCTGTACGGCGACCATCTGGGCGCTGGCGCTGGGCATGGTGGTGATCGCCATTGCGTCCTGGGCGGCTTCGCTTCTAGGGTCTGGCAGCTTGTCGGTGTGAGACGATCTGGAGACAGCAATGCCGATCTACGCGATTGACGGAAAAGCGCCCGCCTTCGAGGACGCCGACAGCAATTGGATCGCGCCCGACGCCACGCTGATCGGCAATATCAGGATCGGCCGCAATGCCGGCTTCTGGTTCGGTGTCGTCGTCCGCGGCGACGACGAGCCGATCGTCGTCGGCGCCGACACAAACGTGCAGGAGCACACAATCATGCACACCGACGCCGGCTTTCCGCTGACCGTCGGCCAAGGCTGCACGATCGGCCACCGTGCCTTGCTGCACGGATGCACGATCGGCGACAACAGCCTGATCGGCATGGGCGCCATCGTGCTGAATGGGGCGAAGATCGGCAACAACTCGCTGGTCGGTGCCGGCGCGCTGGTCACCGAAGGCAAGCAATTTCCCGACAATTCGCTGATCGTCGGCTCGCCCGCGCGCGTCGTCAGGATGCTCGACGAGGACGCAGTCGCCAGGCTGCGCGCCTCGGCCGCGCATTATGTGGCAAACGGCAGGCGGTTCAGGGCGGGGCTGAAGAAGGTCTAGCCGACCCGGAAATGGCGGAGCCGGGCCTTGAGATACCGAAGCATAACCCCTTCCAAGTCAAACCGGCTGGGCGGTCGGCCGGAACAAGATCTCGTTGATATCGACGTCGTCGGGCTCGTTGATCGCGAAGGCGACCGTTCGGGCAAACGTATCTGGCCCCACGGCGATCTTGCTCACGAAGTCCCTGGTCCCCTGCTGGATATCCTTCTCGCTGATATGCTCGAGCAACTCCGTGCTGACAGCGCCCGGCGAGATCACCGTGGTGCGGACATTGTAGGGTTTCACCTCTTTCCGCAGACCCTCGGATAGCGCACGCACCGCGAACTTGGTGGCGCAATAGACCGCCGCATCCGGGTCGACCACATGGCCGTATACGGACGAGACATTGATAACGTGCCCCGATCGCTGCTCCTTCATGTACGGAAGCGCGGCCGCGATGCCGTAAAGGACGCCCTTGATGTTGACGTCGATCATCTGGTCCCATTCGTCGACTTTGAGCCGTTCGAGCGGGGCCAACGGCATGAGGCCCGCATTGTTGAGCATCACGTCGATGCGGCCGAATTCCCGGACCGCCGTGTTCACCAGGTTCTGGACCTGGCCGGCGTCGGTGACGTCCGTAGTAACGGCCTTGGCTTTGTGCCCAGCGGCGGTCAGTTCCTGGACAAGGGCGTCGATGCAGTGTGACCGCCGTGCACCCAGGACCACGGAAGCGCCTCGTGCGGCAAGATGGCGTGCCGTCGCTTCACCGAGGCCACTGCTGGCACCGGTGATGACGACGACCTTGTTCTCGATTCCTCCGGACATGAGATTCTCCTAGACAAGAATTGAAAGAGTTCAGGTGCGGGGGCCGGCCGAGGCGGCGAGCAAGGCCGATCCCGTGAGCAGGACGGCGGCGAGAAGGAAGGCGCTCCACCAGCCGGCCACGTCGAACAGCAGGCCTCCTGCAATAGCGCCGCCTGCGATCGCGAACTGGATCAGGGCAACCTGGAGTCCGCCCCCGGCCTCCAGGTCTTCAGGGATGAGCGTGGTTATCCAGGTGTTCCACGCCACCGGGATCGGGGTCGCGAACAGTCCCCAAAGAACCAGCAGGCCGGCCGTGGCGCGTGCAAACGGTCCAAAGGCAATCAGCAGTAGAGCGAAGACCGCGAGTGCACTCGGCAGCCCGATCAGCACGGCTGTGAGGTGCCGCCGGAGTACGAAGCCGACAACCGACAGTCCCGCCACGCCACCGAGGCCGACGCCCAATAGAGCCAGTGAGAGGGTGTTGACCTCAAGGCCCGTCACGTTTTCCAGAAACGGCCGCAGATAGATCGAGAGCGCGTTCTGCCCGATGAAAGCGAGCCCGGTCGCGCCCATGCCGATGGCGAATCTGCGATTCCGCAGCAGGCCGAACATGCTCGACACCGAGGCGATCTCTATCGGCGGCATCTTCGGGAGAACGGCCAACTGCCACACGAGCGCCGCAAGGCCGATGGGGACAGTGACGAAAAAGGTTGCCCGCCATCCGATCAGCGATCCGAGGAAGCTGCCGACGGGCGCGGCGATCACCAATGCGAAGGCAGTGCCACCCTGGAGCAAGGCAATGGCCTTGGGCAGGTCGGGTCCCGCGGCCAGGCGGGCCAGAATGGCCGTCGACAGTGACCAGAAACCGCCGATCGCGATGCCCACCAGCGCCCGCCCGGCCAGGAAGACCAGGAAGTTGGGAGCAAGCGCCACCGCCAGGCTCGATGCGGCCAGCACTGCCGTATAGACCAGAACCACCGTCCGTCGATCGACGTTTCGCAACAGCGAGTTGCCGAAGAGGCTGGTAACCACGGCGAAGAATCCGGATACCGCGATTGCCTGGCCTGCCTGACCCTCGGAGACGGCCAGATCCTGAGCGATCGGGGTGAGCAGGCTCACCGGGAGGAACTCCAGTCCGACCAGAAGGAAGGTCAGCAGCGACAGGCAGACCACCGCAGACCATGGGGTCGTCCCGCTGTCAGCAGCAGTGGCCTCGTCCAGCACGAAATCGATGGTCATAAGGCAGTCTCCTGTCCGTTCCCGAACTAAGTAGTCGGGCTGGCCAAATGCGACTAGCGGGTATAATTTTGATGTGGTTGTGAATGAGGCTCATCAATGCCACGCGACGAGTTCGCCGAAATGCGCGCGTTCCTGGAGATCACCCGGACGCGGAGCTTCACCCGAGCAGCCGCCAAGCTCGGGGTCACTCCTTCGGCCCTTAGCCACACCATCAAGTCGCTGGAGTCGCGGCTTGGCGTCCGTCTTCTGTCTCGCACCACGCGCGACGTGGCCCCGACGGCGGCCGGTCAACGCCTCAAGGAAGGCATCGAACCGCATTTCGAAGGCATCGCGGCTGAGGTCAGCGCTCTCGGCGTCCTTCGCGACAGGCCGTCCGGCAACATTCGCCTGGTGTGTACCGATGATTCGGTCGACATTGTCTTCCGCGCCCGGCTGCCAAAGTTCCTGAGCGACTTCCCCGATATCAATGTCGAGTTGGTGGTCGACAACGCCTTCAACAACATCGTCGAGCGCCAGTTCGATGCCGGCGTGCGTCTGGGCGAGTCCATTGCCCGGGATATGGTAGCCGTGCGCATCGGAGCCGACGTGACCTACACTGTGGTCGGCTCACCCCATTACTTCGCCCACCGGACACCGCCGGAGACGCCGCAGGAACTGACCGACCATAACTGCATCAACTACCGGCTGCCGACGTCAGGATCGGTCTATGCCTGGGAATTGCGGGAAGGAGCGCGTGAGTTCAGTGCTCGGGTCGAGGGGCAACTGACGCTTAACAACATGGGGCCGGCGATCCAGGCTGCGCTTGACGGAGTGGGCTTGGCCTATCTACCGCGTGAACTCGTCCTTCCACATATTGAGAGTGGCCTTCTCCAGGAAGTCCTGACCAAATGGTGCCCAACGTTCCAGGGTTACCACCTGTACTATCCAAGCCGGCGCCATCCCTCTCCGGCGTTTTCCGCCTTTGTCGACGCGTTCCGTATCAGGGGCAAGTAACAGCGTTTCGACGGCAAACGGCAGCTCGTATCCCACAAACGATCGTGAGACAGCGCGCCTAACGATCGAGTCGGTCAGTATGATGCTTATTAACCGAGGTATCGGCTCTCATTGTGCCAGCGCAGCGCCGCCGCATCCGGTTGCTGGCTCTTGTTGGCCGGGAGTGAGATCTCTGATCCGTGCAGTTCGTAATAGTGCCGACCGTTCTCAAATTCCTCTCGGATCCGACCGCTAACTTCAAATCGGTGGTCTTGCGACACCGTGACATAACCCTGATCAAAGAGGCTGTGGATGTCCCGTCGCATGAGGATTCCATTGCTTGCAGAGTGTTCGCCGCCATCCGCGTAAGGGCGAATATGTGCTGCTTCCAGAGCTGGTAACGTGCGCTCCTTGGTTATGGCGCAACGTCTTCCGTACAAGTCTGTCACAACGAGGCGAAATGCTCCCTGACCAAGCCGTGGTCGGATCAACGTCGGCTCCCCGTAGCGTACGGGTTCGGAGAAGCCCGTGGATTCAATAGCTGGTGCCATCGCATCTTGAACGCTTTCCCAAAGGGCCCTGCCGTCTGCTTCGTCTGTACCGTATCCTCGAAATGACACAAGGTTTCTTGCCCAAGACACAGGAGGAGGAAACCACCGGCTCTCGGGCAGAAAAAAGGGCTGTGTCAGTATTCGGCAACCGATCTCCACCGGCCCTGCTGTAGCCGGGTCCATTTTTCGGTAGCGAAGAATGCGAGTTCGCATTTCGGCAAGGCCGGTCACGCCATTCGCTACCCCGAAGGCGTCCCAGGCGAGTGACAGCGGCATGATCGTCGACGAAGCGAAGATGCCACCACCAACGATCATGTTGATAGGATAATGCAGTTTGAACAGGAACAACTCGCCCGGTTCCAAAGCTCGGAATGATTTTGGCGAAGGCGACCAGAAATTGACTTCAGTAAGCTCCGGTTGACGGCGCAACTGATTGAACCAGTCGCCATCCGTTACAGCTACCGCGATCGTGACCGCCATTGAGACCCCCATCACTATCATGCAGCGTTGCGCATGGTGATCTCAACACCATACACGTTTCAGAGGCGTCACGGCGATGTTGCGCCGTTTTGCAATTAGCGCCAACCGCTTGCTTGGAAATGGTGGAGCCGGCCCGGGGACGGGGCCGGCTCCTTAAACCCGGTCGTTGGGGACGGGGAGGGTGGGGACTCGACCGGGTTTCTCCTAAAGCGCGAAGTCATGCGACGCACTTAACCTCTGTTTTATGCATGTCGTTATCCCAAAACCGCTACGCACTTTTGGGCGACATGCCTTGGCGTCCTCAGCGGACGCTGGCGACCGCGTCGGAGCGGCCGTCGTTGATCGTCACCCAGGCGCCGGAATTCCGCTCGGACTGGCGCTTCAGGTAGGTGTAGCCGGTATTAGTCCAGGACAGCACCTTGGGCTGGAGATTGTCGAGGATGAACTCCCCAAGGCTGGTGCGCACGGTCAGCACCGCATGGCCGTCACCATTGCGCTGGCGCACCACCGTCATCAGCAGATCGCCGGCCGGCACGCCGATGCTCATCAGTTCGCGGCGCTTTTCCAGCGCATAGTCCTCGCAGTCGCCGAAGCCGCTATTGGGAAAGGACCAGACTTCCTCCTTGCCCCACATTTCCATGTCGGTGCGCGGCGCGACCTTGCTGTTGACCGAATTGTTGACCTTGACGATCGTTGCCCACAGCTTGCGGGTCAGCTCGACGGGTGCCCGGCCAGGCGTCCTCTGATTGCATTCCTGCGGAAGCTGCTGGCACATTTCGTAGTGTCCGACCGGCTGCGTGGTGCGGCCGCCGGTGTGCATGAAGGCCGGCTCCGCCGCGTTTACAGTCCCCCAACCGAAAAGCTGCATCGCTATTGCCGCCAGCAACAGCTTGCCCCTCATCCTGTTCATTATTCAGTCTCCCCGTTTGAGGAGACAATGACACGGCTGGATTTATTTGACGCAAAAGCGCGAAGTAGACATTAAGTAAAACGCCAATAGAATAAACATAAAATTTGACGCAATTGAATATAGAATTGTTAGGGTGCCCTTTGGGTGCATCCGCGACAGCGGGACAGCGCCCCCCTCTGTCCTGCCGGACATCTCCCCCACAAGCGGGGAGATTGGCAGTTCCGGCGTCCCGCTCATTCCTGCGACGCTTGAGATTGGTGAAAGCCGTTTTGAAAGCCGATCTCCCCCCTCGCGGGGGAGATGCCAAGTGGTGGCAAAGAGGGCAAGACAGAGGGGGGCGCGAAGGATCGCCAGCCTCTCTCTTCCCTATAGTGCTGACGCTTCCGCGTCAGCCGCGCGACGAGCTGAATTCGGTATCGAGCGTTTCCGGCCGCTGGATGACGGCGAACTCGATGGCGACGCCATCTTCGAAATGCCGCACTATCTGGCCGCGCATGGTGCCCAGCGTCACCTGGACGCCGATGGCCGGCTTGACGTCGATCTCGATCGCCGCGCCAGACAGCGACAGGTCGATGATGCGGCACTGGTACTGGCGCCCGTCGGCAAGCTGCAGCACGCTCGTCGGATTGCGCGGCGCCACGCGTTCATGGCGGCGGTCTTCCGGCAGGTCGAGCTCGTGCTTGTTGGCAAGCCAGGTCAGTTGCGCGGCGAGCTTGTCCCTCTTGCGCTCCGATGCGATGACGGTCATCGCAAAGCCATCCTGCAAAGTGCGAGTGATGACGCCTTCGATGCGGCCGATGTGATCGATATAGGCAATGACCTTTTCGCCAGCCAGGCCGGCGCGCTCGGTGCGCAGCGCGACGTTGCCGGGCGACATGTCGACCACCTGGCAGGGATGTTCGGTGCGGTCTTCGAGCATGAAACGTCCGTAAATTTTCACGCGGACGCGCTGAAAGTTACGCCTTTCAGCTTGGGACGGCGCATGGTCGACCGCCGCTGACCTCATCACTGCCATACCCCGTTCGGCATTCCGCGCATGGATGCGGGGAATTTCAGCGGAAAACTACAACAAAGCAGGTTAACAAAGGGGAAAGCCCGGCGCTGTTGCTTTAAGCTTTGGGCATCATTCCTCGCGTCCGCCGTCGAAGACGACCAGGTGACGGATGCGGCGGGCTTGGCCGAGCGCCGAAATCGTCTCGGGCGGGTCGAATTCCGATGGGGCGAGCGAGGGAACCTCGATCGCCGGACGGTTCCCCGGGAACATCGGCTCCTTGTCGGGATCGACGACGCGGATCGAATCGATCAACGCGTCGAGAACCGGGTCGGCGCCCAGCCAGAAGGGCTTTTCGACGGCGCTTATAACACCGAGGCAGCGCGGGCTCTCGACACCGCCGTCGAGCGGCAGCGCGAGCAGCTCGAACCTGTTGGAACGGCCGCTGCGGCTGAAACCTTCATAGGTGATGAGCACCACCGATTTCAGGTCGAAGACGCCATCGGTCAGCTTCGAGATCAGCCGCTGGTCCTTCTCGCGCCACAGCGAAGGGAATGAAAACCCCTTGAGTTCGCGGCCATAGACCGCGCAGAGCCTGGTGCCGGCGAGCCGGAACACCGCTTCGCCGCGCGTGTCCTTTTCCAGGATGAACGTGTCGGCCAGCAGCGACTTGATGTCGGCGGGTTCGACTTCCGAGCGCTTCGGGGCAGGGCGTCCGTCACGCAACCGGTTCCAATAATGGAACAGCGTGATCGATCCGGTCTGGTTCATGCTAATGCTGCTCCGCGCATTCTGTCTTCTGATGTCCCATCGGTGAACAGAAGGGCGCCCTCCGAAGACCTACATGCGTTGCGGAGCAGGATGCGTGCCAGCATCGTTAATACTTGTTCACGGGTCGGGGCGGTTAAGGTTAACAACTGGTTTACGTTGCGCGCCGGCCAGGCCCGTGGCACACCAAAACCACTCCAGAAGCGGTCGTTTTGCGACGATCGGCAGCACTTCAGTCAAGAGTTCAGGGGGAGCAAGGGGGCTCGACCAGCCGTTCAAGGGAAACCTTGGACGGCTTCTTTTTTTGATTCGGGGCTGCTGATTCGCCGTTTGTGATTCGGTTGGCCGTGATCTACATGCTCGCCAAGTCCAATCCAGCGACTGAGTGCAAGCCATATGAGCGACCCAGAAAGCCCACCGGAGATCGAGCAGGGCGAGAGCGGGCCTGTCGCCCGCGAACCGGAGCGCCGCGAACCGGTGTTCAACCTGCCGCCCGTGGTGCTGGCGGTGATCGGCATCTGCGTCGCGGTCCATCTGATCCGGGTCTATTGGCTGACCGACGACCAGGATTTCGAACTGCTTGTCCGGGCTGCCTTTGTCCCCATCCGCTATTCGGGCCGCTTCGATCTGGATTTCTTCGCGTTTTCGAGCCCCTTTACCTATGCCTTCCTGCATGGCGGCTTTGCCCATCTTGCCATCAACATGGTGTGGCTCGCGGCCTTCGGCTCACCGTTGGCCAACCGCTTCGGCGCGCTGCGCTTCAGCCTGTTCTTCGCCGCGACCGGACTGGCGGCGGTGGCGCTGTTCTGGGCCATGCACCCGCTTGGCGAGGCGCCGCTGGTCGGCGCCTCCGGCGCGATTTCCGGCATGATGGGCGCGGCGGCACGCTACGGCTTCCGCATCGACCGATCGTCGGGCAAGGCCGCCTTCGCCGGCCAGCCTTTGCCGATGGCGGCGGTGCTGCGCTCGCGCGGCGTCGTCACCTTTCTCGCCATGTGGATGGTGATCAACCTCGCGACCGGCCTCTTCGGCCTGGCGCCTGGCATTGACGGCCAGATCGCCTGGGAAGCCCATATTGGCGGCTTTCTTGCCGGCTTTTTCGGCCTGCGGTTTTTTGATCGGCGAGAGCAGGTGCCCCGGCAGGCGGACGAGCCGGAGACCTGAGACGGCCGCACTTGAAATGCAACCGTTCGCGGCGCACCATGTTCATCCCAGGGCAAGCCGGCCAGGGCAGGAGCCGGCAGGAAATGCAGAGGAGGACGCCATGACTGTTAAGGCAATTCTCGAGGCAAAAGGCCACGACGTGGTGACGCTCGGGCCGAACGAAAAGCTCAGCGAAGCCATCCGCATGCTTTCCGAACACAGGATCGGCGCGCTGGTCATCACCAACGGCGATCACAAGATCGTCGGCATTCTTTCCGAGCGCGATGTGGTGCGGGTTCTCGCCAAAGAGGGGGCGGCGGCGCTCGACCTTGCCGTCCGCTCGGCGATGACGCCCAAGGTGAAGATCTGCAATGAGAACCACACCGTCAACGAGGTCATGGAGATCATGACCAAGGGCCGCTTCCGCCATCTGCCGGTGGAAAAGAACGGGCTGCTCGACGGCATCGTGTCGATCGGCGACGTGGTCAAGCGGCGCATCGAGGATGTCGAGCGCGAGGCCGAGGAGATCAGGGCCTATATCGCCACGGCATAGGTGACGGCGGCCGGGTTGCCGGCAGGTCGATTTTTCAAGCTGCTATCGCAGTTCGTCGCGGCAGGTGCGGGCCTGTGCCGCGTCGGCGCTTGCGGCTTTGCGCTTGTCTCTTTTGGCGGTTTGCACTAGCGAAGTTGCACAGCAAAATATGCGTTCTCGCATATCCGCAATTTCAGTATGCAGGCCCTTATGAGCATTATCGACACCCGCACGCCCGACGCCAAGCGCCTGGTTCCCGGCGCCACCGGCGACTGGGAGATCATCATCGGCCTCGAGGTCCACGCGCAGGTGACCTCGCAGGCAAAGCTGTTTTCCGGCGCCTCGACCATTTTCGGCGCCGCGCCCAACGCCAATGTCAGCCTGGTCGACGCGGCGATGCCCGGCATGCTGCCGGTCATCAACGAGGAATGCGTCAAGCAGGCGATCCGCACCGGGTTGGGCCTGAAGGCCGAGATCAACTACAAATCGGTCTTCGACAGGAAAAACTATTTCTATCCCGACCTGCCGCAGGGCTACCAGATCTCGCAGTTCAAGCAGCCGATCGTCGGTGAGGGGAAGGTGATCGTCTCGGTCGGCCCGGACCGGCAGGGCGAATTCGAGGACATCGAGGTCGGCATCGAGCGCCTGCACCTGGAGCAGGACGCCGGCAAGTCGATGCACGACCAGCATGCGACGATGTCCTATGTCGATCTCAACCGCTCCGGCGTGGCGCTGATGGAGATCGTCTCCAAGCCGGATATGCGCTCCGCCGATGAAGCCAAGGCCTATGTCACCAAGCTGCGCACCATCGTGCGCTACCTCGGCACGTGCGACGGCAATATGGACGAAGGCTCCCTGCGCGCCGACGTCAACGTCTCGGTGCGCCGGCCCGGCGGCGAATTCGGTACGCGCTGCGAGATCAAGAACGTCAACTCCATCCGTTTCATCGGCCAGGCCATCGACTACGAGGCGCGCCGCCAGATCGCCATCCTGGAGGACGGCGGCAAGATCGACCAGGAAACGCGGCTGTTCGACCCCAACAAGGGCGAAACGCGCTCGATGCGTTCCAAGGAAGAAGCGCACGACTACCGCTATTTCCCCGATCCCGACCTTCTGCCGCTGGAATTCGACCAGGCCTATATCGACGAGTTGGCAAAGGACCTGCCGGAACTTCCCGACGCGAAAAAGGCGCGGCTGATCACCTCGCTCGGCCTGTCGACCTACGACGCCTCGATCCTGGTATCGGAAAAGGCGGTCGCCGACTATTTCGAGAAGGTGGCCGCTGGTCGCGATGGCAAGCTTGCCGCCAACTGGGTCATCAACGATTTGCTGGGTGCGTTGAACAGAGCCGGCAAGAGTATTGAAAATGCTCCGGTTTCGCCCGATCAGCTCGGCGCGGTCATCGATCTGATCAAGGAAGGCACCATCTCCGGCAAGATCGCCAAGGATCTGTTCGAGATCGTCTGGAACGAGGGCGGCGATCCGCGTCAGCTGGTCGAAAGCCGCGGCATGAAGCAGGTCACCGATACCGGCGCCATCGAAAAGGCGGTCGACGAGGTGATCGCGGCCAACCCGGACAAGGTCGAACAGGCGCGCGCCAAGCCGACCATGGCCGGCTGGTTCGTCGGCCAGGTGATGAAGGCGACCGGCGGCAAGGCCAACCCGCAGGCGGTCAACGAGCTGGTCAAGGCCAGGCTCGGGATCGAGTAGGATGTTCGTCCGCACCGCCGGCGAGCGCGATCTTGCGGCGGTGCGCGCATTGCTGGTCGAGACATGGCATGCCACCTATGATGCCATCTACGGCGGGCCGCGGGTCACCGAAATCACCGATGAATGGCATTCTATCGCCGCGCTCAAGGCACGGCTGACGCGGCCGAACTCGGAGTTCCTGGTCGCCGACGACGGCAAAAACATCGGCGGCATGGCTTTCGCCGCCGCTACCACGGATGCCAGGATCGTCATGCTGAACCAGCTTTACGTGCATCCGGCCTGGCAGAGGCAAGGCATCGGCCAGGCGCTGCTGGACGAGATCGAGGCCAGCTTTCCGGAGGCCCGGACGCTGCGTGTCGAGGTCGAGGAAGCAAGTGCTCCGGCTGTCGCCTTCTACCGCTCGAGGGGGTTCTTGCCCGCCGGCAACACGGCCGACTGCGGCGGCGCCTCGGGATTGCCGGCGCTGGTTTTGGAGAAGGCGATCGGCTAGCTCGTTTGCCTGGCGCTCAGTTGCGTTTCTCAGGCAGGTTGGAGCAGCCGGCAGCGAGAAACTCGCACGGCAGGCTGCCGCCGCCGCCCGACGTGTGCGGGGGCGTGGCGGCTTCGATTTTTTCCACCTCGTAATATTTCGAGGTGACACCCCATTTTTTGACGCCCTGGCACGTCGAGCGCACGCCAACCTCCGTCGCCTTTGCCGCAGTCTTGTAATAGGTGGTGATCCGGCAGGATTGGCTGACCGGCAGCGCGTTCGCCGGGCTCGTGACCGGCGGCAGGAAGTTCGGGAAGGCAAGCAGCGAGATTGCCGCAATGATCCTGACGGCGGGCATGGTGAGGGGAAGGTGCTGCATCGTTTGTCTCCATCGATGGCGCCGCTCGCTCGTGGCGCAGCGGCGCGTTTGTTCCGGCAAGATCAGGCCATGATGCCGGTGCTGCCGCATCTGCCGCGCGGGGGAAGGCGGTAGCGGTCTGAACCGCCGCCGTCATCCGCGAGCGGCCGCGTCAGGGCGTTTTCGGCTTGATGAGCGTCTCTATCGGAACGGCGACTTTTGGAGGCCGGACCGTACTGGTTCCACCATCGACGGCCAGCCCGCCGCTGTTGAGATAGCGTACCGTATAGTGCAGCTCATAGCCGGGAACTCTGATCCATGTAGGCTTGGGATTGAACTGGTCCGGCGGCCTCGAATACCACTTCGGGATCTGCATGATCTTGGAACCGGCACCGAATCCCGCAGTCTTGGCCGCTACTGCGAAGGCGCTGTCTCTGGGGTCGTTCGGCGGCTGGTCGACATTGCCGATGACGACCAGCGAATCGTATTTTCGCGCGTCCAGCCGTACTGCGGGAACGTTCAGCGCAGCCACGTCGCCTTCGCGCATCGTCAGCGCCTTCTGACGGCCATCCTCATTGGCATAGACGTTGAGGTTTATGGCCTCGGATTCCGCATAGACGACATTGTTGTGGAAGTCGCGGGCTGGCAGGCGTGTGAGGCTGTCGAAGGTCACTTCAACCGTCGGCTTGGCTATGGCGTCCGTCACCACCAGGTTGCGCCGCGGCACCGTCCAGAAGATGAGATCATCGCCGGTGGCCTGCGTGCCGGCGTCGGAGCCGTCTATTGCCGAGCATTTCGAATTTGGAACCGGCGTCGTCACCGGCAGAGGTGCCGAAAACGAGCTGCGAACCTGAGCGTCGATGTAGTTGCCGACGTTGAAAACGTCTTCGAGGATGTTGCCGCCCTCGAAGCTCGCCGGGCCGGGTTGCGAGCGGATGATGACCTGGCTGGAATCGGTCTGCCAGCCGCTGCAGAAGACGTTGACGTCTATGGGAATGCCGATGTGGCGGTCGGAGGTCACCGGGATCGAGACTTTGATGGTCAGGATGTAAGGAACTTTGACAAACCAGCTGTTCGGCTGGTTCAGCATCTGCGTCGCAAAGCGCGACGGCCGCCATTGCTTCAGCGATTCGATCGATGCGCGTGATGATCGTCCCTGGGCGGCCAGCTGTGCGTTGGTGGCGTCGACCTTGGCTTGCGCCAAGTTGCGGACGGTGTTGGTGATCAGGAACACGCCGAGTTCGGCTTTGCAGGGCCTGTTCGATTGTGTGGCGTTGCATGGGGCAAGTGCCGCACTGGGAACCGGCGGCCCCGACGGCGGCGGCTGGGCGGCCGCGGCGGCCGCCATCAGGCAGAAGAACAGCATCGTGCAGGTTTTCAACATGGTATCCTCGCTCTTTCGGTTGGAAACCACCCTCCGGCTAGACAACACCATTTCTTCGACAGCGGTTCATCGCCCGCATGGGGGACGAACCGCGAAAACATCGGGCCGGCCCAGCGACGTCGAGCCGCCGTCCTTTCGGATTGGATATCTACTGCTTCACGACGCCTTTGGTTGTCGCCATCGGCGCGACGACCTTG
Organism: Mesorhizobium sp. M0898; assembly: GCF_040319695.1. Lineage (NCBI taxonomy): Bacteria > Pseudomonadati > Pseudomonadota > Alphaproteobacteria > Hyphomicrobiales > Phyllobacteriaceae > Mesorhizobium > Mesorhizobium sp. M0898. The sequence goes on from NZ_JAMYOE010000009.1 coordinate 125,609, forward strand.
GGCTTGGGGGTTTTCGGGCCGGGGTCGACTACCAATGCGGCCGTGCAGGAGCATTTGCCCGAACCGCAGTTCAGGTCGCCCTTGCACATTTTGGAATGCCGCATATCGGTGCAGTCGGCGGTCCCGGAGCAGGAGCAACTGCCTTGCCCAATCGTTCCGGACTGACATTTGAAGCTCCATGCCGGATCGGCGGCAAGGCCGGCCACAGCGAGCGATACGGCAAAAAGCGTCGTCGAGATGAGCTTGCGCATGAATACCTCCCGGTTCTATCGAGCGATGGAACCACGAAGCAGCAACGCCTTCATCTCCCGCGCGGGGGACGAACTCGCATACCGGTGACGATCGTCAATGCTGTCCCTTCAGCACGACGAGATAGCCGCGTTCGACGCGAAGCCGGAACGCGATTTGCCCTGCAGTGCCGGGATCCTTGGAAACCTTGTCGATGACATAGCCGCTGGGATGCGAGCCAAGCCATTCTTCCGGTTTGTCGGTGCTTTCGAACGGCTTTTGCAACCGGGCCAGGAAGCCGACTTCGCCCTGATAGTCGAAAGCCACGGCCCAGTCCGCATCCTTTCGCTCGTAGATGAAGTTGGCGAGCGGCGTCAGATCAAAGCGTTTGAACGCGGTTGCCGATGCCACCGCGTGGCCAATGCCGAAAATGACAAGCATGACGATGGCCGAGCTCTTCAGCCTGGCGAGCGGGATCTCCGCCATGAAATAGCCGAACAGGATGACCACGAACGGCAACATCGGCACGACATAATGAGGCTGCTTGCCGGATATCGCGCTGAACACCAGAAACACGGCAGCGAACGAGAATGACAGCAGGCGCAAGGCGCGCAGATCCGGCGACTTCGCGTCGATCAGGCCGCGTATCCGCGTGCGCAGCTTCAACCGCCACACCTCGGGTATGAAGATCCACGGTATGAACATGACGGGCAGCAGCAGCAGATAGAAATAGAACGGCCGGCCATGCGAATTGCGCAAATTGCCGGTGACGCGCCCCGCCGACTGGTTCCAGACGAGATCATAAACGAAATTGCCTTTTGTCAGGATGGTCGCCGGCACCAGCCAGATCGCCACCGGAATTAGTGCGGTGAGCAGGGCCAGGCCCACTCCAGCGAGGAAGTTCGGTGTCGTCAGTCCCGCCCGCCGGTCGCGCCAGAACGGGTAGAACAGGATGGGCGCGCCGATATGGATCAGCACCACTGGGCCTTTCGTCAGCACGCCCATGCCGATGAACAGCCCGGCCAGAACGGCCTGCCAGCGGTTGCCGCTGCGGGCAAAGGCAATCAACGACAACAGCGCGGCGAGCACAAAGACCGTCAGCAACAGGTCGAACAGGATCAGCGTCGAATAGATGACGAACACGCTGCTTCCGGCAACCAGCCAGGGGATGCGCCGCGCGATGTCGTCGCGGCCCGGAAACAGGGTCTTTGCCAACGCCGTCGTCAGCCAGATGACGAGCGAGGAGGCGGCGAAGATGACCAGCATCGCCGCCGGCCGGCTGGCGCCGAAAATGTTCCAGACAAGGTCGATAAGCCAAAACAGCAGTGGCGGCTTCTGCAGATAGGGCGCGAAATTCATCGTCGGGACGAAGATCTGTCCGCTCAGATACATTTCCCAGGTGACGCTGAGATATCGCGTTTCGTCGACGGGCAGCAGTGGCCGGAAAGCGACCGCGATTACGATCAGCCCAAGCAGAAAGAGGTAGGGGAGCAGTCGCTCGGTAGATGTCGGTGTCAAAGATCGAGATCCGCGCCAGAAACCATTTTCATTCCAGCCGAGCATAGTGCCGCGTTTCTGGACCGCGAACGACCGCACCATGATTTTGGCCGAATTGCAACGATGCCGGTTTCGTTTCCCAGATTTTGCGGACGATGGTGTCAAAGGTTTGAGAAACTTACCGGCCGAGTCATTTGGACCACCGCCGGTTCGAGGAAACTGCGCAAATCAACTGGAGCGCAACGGCGGTGACAATTCGCGCATCAACAGTTCGAGCTCGCGCTGATCGCCGGTACCGGTCTTGTCGAAGATCGTCGCCAGCTGCGACTTGACGGTGCCGTCCGAGACGCCGCCGGCCGCGGCGATTTCCTTTCGCGTCAGGCCGGCGGCAACGTGACCGGCGACTCGCCTTTCTGCCGCGGTCAGTCCGAACAGCGCCGCAATGGCGTCCAGCGCCGGGGTCGGTGTCGAACCCGCCGCGGCGATGAAGATCGCTGCGGCGGCGCGTTGCGAGATGCGCGCCGAGATTTCACGCCGCGCCAGCGGCATGACATGGGCCACCGCCGGAACCACCGTCCTGGCCAGGGGAATGTTGATGCCGCAAGGTCCGAGCGCGAATTCGTCGCGCGTGCCGAGCTGGACGGCACGGCCGATCGCGGCGTTGGCGTTGGCATAGGTGAAGGAAAGCTGTCCGCGCACGCTAGCGACCGAGATGTTTTCGGCGAGCAGCGCTTCGGCTGACGGGTTGGCGAAGATGATGGTCATGTCTTCGGCCACGATCAGCACCGGATGGTCGAGGCTTTCGATGATGGAGCGGAAGATTTCGGCCTTGCGCCGCTCGGCCTCGAACAGGTCGCCGATGGTCACCGCGCGCCGCACATGCGGTGCCAACAGGCAGACAAGCTCGAGATCCTCGCGGGAAATCTGGCGCCTGTCCTTGTCGGTCACCACCATCAACGTGCCGATCCGGGTCGGCCGCTTCATCAACGCCACCCAGAAGAAATCGTCCAGGCGGTTGGGTTGCACCCATTCGCGCACGATGCGGCTTTCGAGCCATCTCTGTCGCGTATCCGGGCCTTGCAAAGCGTAGATCGAATCGACGGTGAACGGCACGTCGATCTCCATCTTGGGAACCGCCGCATAGAACGGCACTTGCGAGCCGTAGTCATGCTTCAACGGCTCAAGAACTGCGGGATCGCCGCAGGACACCGAAAATCGCGCGGAGCTGCTGATCGTGTCGATGACGGCGAGCATGGCAAGCTGGCCTTCCGCCAGATTGCAGATGGCCTCGAGTGTCGCCTGCCAGCGGTCGACGTCGGCAATCGAATCGTAGATCGCCTCAACGACCTGCGGCAATGCGCGACCGGCCGTGCCCGCCAGCGATGACATGAGCCCCTCTCATTTGCCGTCCTTGAGGCAACGAAGCTTCAACTGCTAGAATAACGCTGCGTAAGGTTGCCAACAACCTATTTCATCTGCTTCGGACGGCCGCGAAAATAGCATGAACGTATCGCTTTCCCGTCAGCCATTTGCTCGCCTGTTGCGGCAAGACCCTTGCCTTCGCAATGCCGTGACGCCATAAGCAGGAACAGGCGCCGCAGCCGCCGCGAGGACTTGCTTCAAGGACTTGCCACGAGGATTTGGATGAAGACTTTCCTTCTGCAGTTTTTCACCTGGTGGAACAGCCAGACATTGGGAACGCGCTTCCACACCTGGCGGCACGGCAAGAAGGTCGGGCAGGACGAGGTCGGCAACGTCTACTATGAGGGCGGCGTCGATTCGGAAGGCCGCACCCGTCGCTGGGTCATCTACCGCGACTATTCGGAAGCCTCGGCGATTCCGCCCGGCTGGCATGGCTGGATCCATCATCGTGTCGACGTTGCGCCGCCAAGCGAAGACTACAAGCCACGCGACTGGCAAAAGCCGCATGTGCCGAACCTCACCGGCAGCCCCGCGGCCTATCGCCCGAAAGGCTCGGTGCTGACCAACCAGCATCGTCCGCAGGTGACGGGCGACTACGACGCCTGGACGCCTGGTTCGTGATCGATCGCCGCGACACGCGCGCGGTCCCCACGGGGGCGGTCCCACGAGGGCGGTCCTTTGTCGCCACAATTGCTGTTTAGCTGTTTGCTGATCCGACAGCAGCAACTAGCCTTGGCGTTAAGAGAATCACCCGGGCGCAAACCACCGGACCTTGCATGAGCATGTTCAGCCGAATTTTGACGGGCGGATTAACCGCGGTCGTTCTCGCTTCTATGGTGGCGCTCGCTACTGCGCAGGAATTGGCGCCGCCTGCGCCGGACGCGTCGGTGGCGCCTGCAGCACCGGCAGTATCCGAGCGCATCACCAATCCAGTCGCTGAATTCGCCGGCATCGACAAGATCACCGGCCGTATCATCACCTTCGATGTTTATATCGACGAGACGGTTCAGTTCGGCGCTTTGCAGGTGACGCCGCGCATCTGCTATTCGCGGCCCGAAAACGAAGAGCCGAAGACGGATTCGTTCGTCGAGGTCGACGAGATCACGCTCGATCGGAAAATACGCCGTATCTTCACCGGCTGGATGTTTGCCGAAAGCCCCGGGATCAACGCCGTCGAGCATGCCGTCTATGATATCTGGCTGAAGGGCTGCAAGCAGAAGTCCGACGTGCCGGCACCCGCCGCCCCCAAAACCAACTAGAATCTGTCAGTGCGCGGCGGATACCGCGCCCTGCGGAACCGCCGCGTTGCCCGAGCGTTGGTGCCTCTCTACGGAGGAGGTTGCCATGATGATGGCCAACAAGAACGAACTTCTCGACATCGAAAGGGGATTCTGGAGCGGCGGTGCCGACTATTTCAAGGCCAATGCCGATACCGACTGCCTGGTGGCCTTCCCGCAGATGGCGCGGGTGATGAGCAATACCGATCTGGCCGCAACTGCCGCGGACCCGAACCGCTGGCGCGATCTCGACATCGACCTCAAGGGCATCATCGAGCCGGGCAGCGACATCGTCATGCTGACCTACGAGGCGCGTGCGACGCGGCAAGATGGCGAAGCCTATGCGGCGCTGGTCAGCACCGGCTATGTCCACCGCGTCAATGGCTGGAAGATGATGTTCCACGCACAGACGCCGCTGGTGACGGCAGCAAAAGGCTGACCGGCCGCAAGAGCAATTCCAGGAAAGTGTGAACGGCTTTCCGTCCGGAATTGCGTTCCTGTGAAACGATGAGCCATTCCAGGTTATGGAAAAAACACGGCCTCGCCCTTCAGCGCCTCGGCCAGCATCTTCTCGTACTTGCCACGCGGCACGTCGATTGCACCGAAGCGTTTGAGATGCTCGGTGGTGAACTGCGTATCGAGCAGTGCAAAGCCACGCGCCTTCAGGCGTTCGACGAGGTGAACCAGGCAGGCCTTTGACGCGTCGGTCTCCCTGGCGAACATGCTCTCGCCGAAGAACACGCGGCCGAGCGATACGCCGTAGAGCCCCCCGACCAATCGGTCGTTGTGCCAGGCCTCGACCGAATGGCAATGGCCCATCCGATGCAGCTCGATATAGGCTTCGCGGATCGGCGCGTTGATCCAGGTCGACCGACGTTCCTCGCGCCTTTCAGCGCAGGCCTCGATCGTCGCCTCAAAGTCGAAATCGATGCGGAACTCGAACAGGTTCTTGCGGATCGTCTTTCTCAGGCTTTTCGGTATGTGGAACCCGTCGAGCGGAATGATGCCGCGCGTCTCCGGCCGCACCCAGAATACTTCGGGGTCATTGGCGCTTTCGGCCATCGGGAAGACGCCGGAGGCATAGGCTTTGAGCAAAAGGTCGGTCGGGATGCGATAACCGGGTGCGTAGGGACGGGTCATCGCTTCGCCCTGTATCACTCGCCTTCGGCCAAGTATTTTTCCAGCCAGTGGATGTCGTAGTCGCCATTGGCGATGTCGGCGTTGCCAACGAGGTCGCGAAACAGTGGCAGCGTCGTCTTGATGCCGTCGACGACGAATTCGTCGAGCGCGCGCCGCAGCCGCATCATGCATTCGACGCGGTTGCGGCCGTGCACGATCAGCTTGCCGATCAGGCTGTCGTAGTAGGGCGGGATCTTGTAGCCCGAATAGACGCCGGAATCGACGCGGATACCGAGGCCGCCCGGCGTGTGGAAATGGGTGATGGTGCCCGGCGAGGGCGTGAAGGTGCGCGGATCCTCGGCATTGATGCGGCATTCTATGGCATGGCCGTGGAAGCGGATATCCTCCTGGCGCACCGAAAGCCCGCCGCCCGAGGCGACGCGGATCTGCTCGTGCACGAGGTCGATGCCGGTGATCGCCTCGGTCACCGGATGTTCGACCTGCAGGCGCGTGTTCATCTCGATGAAATAGAACTCGCCGTCCTCATAGAGGAATTCGATGGTGCCGGCGCCGGAATAGCCGAGATCGGCGATCGCCCTGGCGCAGACGCCGCCAATATGCGCGCGCTCCTCGGCATTGAGCGCCGGCGAGGGCGCTTCTTCCCAGACCTTCTGGTGGCGGCGCTGCAGCGAGCAGTCGCGCTCGCCGAAATGCACGCCGCGCCCGGCGCCGTCGCCGAACACCTGCACTTCGATATGGCGCGGCTTCTGCAGATATTTCTCGATATAGACTGCGTCGTCGCCGAAGGCCGCACCCGCCTCCGAGCGTGCCGTCTGCAGCGCCACCTCGAGATCGGCCTCGCTACGCGCCACTTTCATGCCGCGCCCGCCGCCGCCGGCCGATGCCTTGATGATCACGGGGTAGCCGATCGCGGCGGCAATGCGCTTGGCTTCCTTGTCCTCGGTGACCGCGCCGTCGGAGCCGGGCACCACGGGAATGCCGAGGCGTTTTGCGGTACGCTTGGCCTCGATCTTGTCGCCCATGATGCGGATATGGTCGCCGGTCGGGCCGATGAAGGTGATGTTGTGCGCGGCGAGGATGTCGGCGAACTTGGCGTTCTCCGACAGAAAACCGTAGCCGGGATGCACCGCGTCGGCGCCGGTGATCTCGCAGGCGGCGACGATCTGGTGGATGTTGAGATAGCTGTCGCGCGACGGCGGCGGGCCGATGCAGACGCTCTCGTCGGCGAGACGCACATGCATGGCGTCGGCGTCGGCGGTCGAATGCACCACCACCGTCTGGATGCCGAGCTCCTTGCAGGCGCGCAGCACCCTGAGGGCGATTTCGCCGCGATTGGCGATGAGGATTTTCTGGAACATCTTTCGCCTGTTCCCGGCTCTACTCGATCACGACGAGCGGCATGCCATATTCGACCGGCTGCGCATCTTCGAACAGGATCGCCGTCACCGTGCCGGCGCGCGGCGAGGGGATCTGGTTCATCGTCTTCATTGCTTCGATGATCAGCAGCGTCTGGCCTTCCTTGACCTTCTGGCCGATTTCGATGAACGGCCTGGCGTCCGGCGACGGTGCCAGATAGGCGGTGCCGACCATTGGCGAGGCGACGGCGTTCTTCGACACTTCGGGCGTCGCCGGGGCGGCCGCTGCCGCGGGCTGCGCGGCTGCCGGGGCATAGGCCGGCTGAGCTGCGGCGACCGCATGGACGGCCGGCGCCTGCCGCGAGACGCGCACCTTCAGATCGCCCAGCTCGACCTCGATCTCGGTCAGGTTGGTGTCGTTCAGTATGCCCGCCAGATCGCGGATCAGCTGCTGGTCAACACCGTTCTTCTTTATCGACATTTTCGAGCCTTCTGTTTGTTGGCCGGTCATAGGCGTGCAGCCAGCGCCTGCAGCGCCAGCGTGTAGCCGAGCGGCCCGAACCCGCAGATCATGCCGACGGCGACCGGCGCGACCATGGAGACGTGGCGGAATGGTTCCCGCGCGTGGATGTTGGAGAGATGCACCTCAGCCACCGGCAGCGGCGCGACGGCGCGGATGGCATCGTGAATGGCGATCGAGGTATGGCCGTAGGCGCCCGGATTGATGACGATCGCGGCGGCCTTGTCGGCGGCCTCGTGGATCCAGTCGACGAGGTCGCCCTCATGGTTCGACTGGCGGAAATCGATCTCCAGCCCAAGTGCGGCACCTGCCTGCTTGCAGTCGTCGGCGATCGCGGCAAGCGTCTTGCCGCCATAGATGCCCGGCTCGCGCTTGCCGAGCGCGTTGAGATTGGGGCCGTTCAGGACGAAAACCGTTTTCAAAAAATGCCGACCTTTCCCGGCGCGGCTAAGCTGGCGCGCCGGACCCTCTATAATGGGCATAGACGCTGGCGAAAAGAGCGCAAGTGCGTTCTTTCGCCGTCCACAACAGCCGGAAAACGGCCCGTGCCGGAAACCCGCAGCCTAATCGAAACCCGAATGCTGATCAGAGCGCGGCCTTCGCCGCCTCGATCTTTTCGGCCAGCACTTCCTGGCCAAGCGCGCCGAATACCACCTCGTTGCCGACGACATAGGACGGCGTTCCGGTGATGGCGAGCTTGGTGGCGAGATCATAGGTCTTGGAGAAGGCCTCGGTGATGCTCGGGTCCTTCATCTTTTCGCGCAGCGCCGCCTCGTCGGCGCCGAGCGACAGCGCCACCTTGATTGCCGCCGCCTCGGTGGCGCGCCCCTGGCCGCCGAGTAGCGCATTATGGAATTCGCCGTATTTCTCCGGCTTCATCAAATGGAAGGCCATCGAGACGACGCTCGCCTTCTGCGAATCCGGGCCGAGGATCGGGAACTCCTTGAGTACGAAGCGCAGGTCCGGATCGGCCTTGGTCAGCGCGCGCATGTCGTCGATGGCGCGTTTGCAGTAGCCGCAATTATAATCATAGAATTCGACGATGGTGACCTTGCCGTTCGGATTGCCGACAACACCGTCGAATGAGGAATTGAAGATCTGGTCCTTGGCGTCTTTGATGACGCCGAGACTGGCGACGCGCTGTTCTTCCTTCTGCTTGGCCTCGAGTGCCTGCTGGGCTTCCAGAAGCACTTCCGGGTTCTTCAGCAGATAGTCGCGGACGATGCCTTCGACTTCGGCACGGTCGAGCTTGGTACCTGAGGACGTCGTCTGGGCAAGCTGTGCCGTGCCGGCCTTCGCCGTCTGCGGATTGCCGGCGACGAAGCCGAACGCCAGCATGGCGAGAGCCGCTGCCACTCCGGTAGTGCCCAGCAGAATTGCCTTTGTCATGATCCTCGATCCTCTTGCCTGTGTTCGGGTCCGCCCGGTTTGGCTGTGTCGCAGCCTGCGTCCGAAAGGTTCACTTCTTCTTACCTGATGGTGCGTAGTTTATAATGTCCTGCGCGCGAAGCCAGCCCGGCTCACCCCGCTTCATGCTCTGCTGCGCCCGCATGGCGAAGATTTTCGCATTCTTGTAGTCGCCGGAATAGAAATGCCCTTCGGCGGTTGCAAGCTCGGCGGCCGGGATGTTGCCGAGTTCCCCGTAAGCCTGTGCCAGATAGCGGTATCCGGCGGCGTTTTCGCGATCCCGTCCGAGGCCGGTGTTGATCTGCGCCACCGCCTTCTTCAGCGAATCCTGCGTGCCGATCGCCATCAGCGCCTGGCCGTAAGAGACCGGCAGCAGCCCTGATCGCGCCGGATCGAGGCTGACCGACTTGGCATAGGCGTCCGCCGCATCCTTCGGCCGGTTCGCCTTCATCAGGATGTCGCCGCGTAATTCCTGGAAATAGGCATTGTTCGGCTGTTCCTTGATCAACGCGTTGGTCTTGGTGAGCGCCAACGCCAGATTGCCGAAAAGATAGGTCATCTGCGCGTCGCCATAGCGTGAGGCGAGGCTGCCGGGGTTCTTGCGCATCAATCGCGACGCCGCCGCCTGGCCCTGCATGTAGGCGGCGATCTTGATGCGCATCATGTCGTGGCGCTGCTGCAGTGCCGGCGGGTCGACCTTGTCGACGTAAGGGCTCTGCTTCACCAGCACTTCGAGATTGGCGATACGCTCCTGCGGCATCGGATGGCTGATCCTGTAGGGATCGACTTGCGCGCCCGAGAGCGACAATGCGTTCTGGAAGCGGCCAAACGTCTTCAGCATGCCCATGCCGGACTGGCCGGTTGCATTGAGATAGGTGATCGCCGAACGGTCGGCGGTCATCTCTTCGGTGCGCTGATAAGCGAGGATACTGCGTTGCGCCATCTCGCCGCCGCCGGCCACCACGCCCATGCCGGCGCCGGCGAGACCGCGGCTGTTGCTGGTGGCGCCGGCCACCATGGCGCCGGCGCCAAGCAGCGTCGCCAGGATCGCCATCGTCTTGGCGCGCTCGAGCTGTTCTCGCAATTTCTGCTGGTGTCCGCCGGCGATATGGCCGGCCTCGTGGGCAATGACGCCAATGATCTCGTTGGGCGTTTCGGCCGTCATCAGCGCGCCGGTGTTGATGAACAGCCGGCGGCCGGCAACAAAGGCGTTGAAGCTCTGGTCGTTGACCAGCACGATGTTGATGGCGTCGCCCGACAAGCCCGCCGCCTTGAAGATCGGCCGCGCGTAATCGCGCACCAGCGCCTCGATCTCGGCATCGCGCACAACCGGCACATTCTGCGCAAAGGCATTGACCGAGCCGGCTATGGCGACCACCACGGCAAGCGAAAGCATCGCGAGGGCGCGCGCTGTCCTGGCGATCGTCGATTTGGGTCGGCTCAACATGGCAGGTCCACTGGTAGACGAGTGGGCGAAGGATGAAAAGTCGGCAGCCTAAACTTACCGAACTTGTGATCCCCACACCAATCGGGCATTTGTGCGGCGCGGCCAGCATGGCCGGCACGTGTGGACAAGTGTGGTGGATTGAAAAATGGTTGTTTCGCTTTCGCGCCGCGGCGCGGTCGAACCGTTCCATGCCATGGACATCCTGGCCGAGGCGAATCGGCTGAAAGCCAAGGGCCTGCCGGTCGTTTCTATGGCCGTCGGCCAGCCTTCCGATCCGGCGCCGGCCGGGGTTCGCGAAGCGGCGGCCAATGCCTTGAAGACAGGCCGCATCGGCTATACCGACGCGCTGGGCCTCGCCGGCCTGCGCAAGGCGATCGCGGCGCATTATGGCGAGCATTACGGGCTTGACGTTTCGCCCGAGCGGATAGCCGTCACCACCGGATCGTCGGCTGCCTTCAACCTCGCTTTCCTGGCAATGTTCGATCCAGGCGACCGCGTCGCCATCGCTGCGCCCGGCTATCCTGCCTATCGCAACATCATGGCCGCGCTCGGCATCGACATCGCCGAGATCGAGTTGGACGGCGCCGCCTATCTGCATGCCGAGCACCTGCAAGCCGCGCACCGCGAAAAACCGCTGAAGGGCGTGCTGTTCGCCAGCCCGGCCAACCCGACCGGCGCGGTCATTCCCGCCGGCGATCTCGAGGCGCTGGTCAAAACGGCGCAAGAGCTCGGCATCGCCGTCATCTCGGACGAAATCTATCACCGGCTGGCCTATGCGGCGCCCGACACGACGGCGCTTGCTTTCGGCGCGGATGTGACGGTGATCAATTCCTTCTCGAAATATTATTGCATGACCGGCTGGCGCATCGGCTGGATGGTGCTGCCGCAGGAACTGGTGCGGCCGGTCGAGCGCATCGCCCAGAGCCTCTACATCTCGCCGCCCGAACTGTCCCAGATTGCCGCGATCGAGGCGTTCAAGGCGACGCCAGAGCTGGAAGCGGTGAAGGCGCGCTATGCCTGGAACCGCGAGCTCCTGATGCAACGCCTGCCGGAGCTCGGCTTTGCTTTGGCCGCGCCCATGGACGGCGCGTTCTACGCCTTCTGCGACGTCACCAGGCACACCAATGACAGCATGGCGTTTGCGCGCCGGATGCTTGCCGAGGCGCATGTGGCGGCGACGCCGGGCCGCGATTTCGACCCGCTGCAAGGCCATCGCACGATGCGCTTTTCCTATGCCGGCAGCCACGACGACATGGTCGAGGCGATGGCGCGTATCGAACGCTGGCTGAAGTAGCGGGGGCGACGATGCCGGAGCTCGAACAGGCGCCTCAACTTGAACAGGCGTTGCGCGAGGTCGCCGCCGAAATGGCGGAGCGTACCGATCGCGGCGACGTCGCCAGCTATATTCCCCAGCTCGGCAAGATCGATTCGAAAAAATTCGGCATTGCCGCGGTGACCAATGACGGCCGCGTGCTGACCGCGGGCGATGCCGACGAGGCGTTTTCGATCCAGAGCATCTCAAAGGTGTTCACGCTGACGCTGGCGCTCGGCAATGTCGGCGACGCGCTGTGGCAGCGGGTTGGGCGCGAACCTTCGGGCAATCCGTTCAACTCGATCGTCCAGCTCGAGCACGAGAACGGCATTCCGCGCAATCCATTCATCAATGCCGGCGCCATCGTCGTCTCCGACATCCTGCTTGCCGGCCATCAGCCGCGCGAGGCGATCGGCGAGATCCTGCGCTTCATCCAGTTCCTGGCCGATGACGACACCATCATCATCGACCGCGAGGTCGCGGCGTCCGAACGCGCCACCGGCTTTCGCAATTTCGCGCTTGCCAATTACATGAAATCGTTCGGCAATCTTCACCATGCGCCGGAACTGGCGCTGGGCGTCTATTTCCACCATTGCGCTATCGCCATGAGCTGCCGGCAACTGGCCCTGGCCGGCCGCTTCCTCGCCAATGGCGGCAAGAACCCGGCGACCGGGCATTCCGTCGTCTCGGCAGAGCGCGCCCGCCGCATCGGCGCGATGATGCTGACCTGCGGCCACTATGACGGCTCCGGCGACTTCGCTTTCCGCGTCGGCATTCCCGGCAAGAGCGGCGTTGGCGGCGGCATATTGGGGATCGTGCCGGGGGTCGCCTCGCTTGCCGTATGGTCGCCAGGCCTCAACGCCAACGGCAATTCCAGGCTGGGTTCGATCGCGCTGGAAAAACTGGCGAAGACGATGAACTGGTCGATCTTCGCGCCATAGTCACCATAGTGTTGTCGCCTGAATTGGGGCAAAAAAATCCCGCGCAGCCGATCGGCGACGCGGGATTTTTTTTAATCAGAAAGTCTGGCTAATGCGCGGAAAGGCTTAGAAAAAGCCCTTCCGTTGCCACCAGCCGGCACGCTTCGGCTTGTCCTCGGCCTTTGCTTCCTCGGTCTTTGCCTCGTCGGTCTTTGCCTCGTCCGGGACGATCGAGGAGACGACCGGCACGACCGGAGCATCCACCGGTACCGGCTTGCGCCGCGACGGCCGGACCTTCGGCGTTTCCTCGGCAGCCGCCACTTCAGTCTCCTGCGAAGCCGGCGCAGCGGTCTCGCCGGAAGCCACGGAGGCGGCCTCGGCAGCCGATGTCTCGGCGCCCGCAATCTCGGCAACTGCTTCCGCCGCAACTTTCTTCGGCTTGGCGGTACGGCGCGGCTTCTTCGGCTTTTCGGCGCTCGGCATGTCGTCGTTCGCCGGAGCACGCACCGCAAGCTCTTCGGCCGGCGGCGCACCTTCCGGCTCGCCGGTCACGGGCTGTGCTTCCGACACGGCACCTTCCGTCATGGCGGCCGGCTCGCCGGCGCTGGCTTCGATCTCGCCTTCGCCCTCTTCGCGGCGATTGCGCTTGCCGCCGCGCTTGCCGCGCCGGCGCTTCTTGCCGTGACCGTCGTCCGCCGCTTCCGCCGTTTCGGCAACACCGGCCGGCGCTTCACGTTCCGCTTCGGCACCTTGATCGCCGGCGGCGACGAAGGCATCGTCTATCGGCGCCGAAACGGAAGCACCTTCCACAGCAGCGCCATGCTCGCGATCGCCATGTTCGCGTTCCCCGTGCTCACGATCCCCGTGTTCACGATCCCCATGTTCACGATCCCCATGTTCACGATCCTTGCCGCCGCGCCGTCTGCGGCGCTTGCGGCGCTTGCGATCGCGGCCTTCGCCGTCCTCGCCGGACCTTGGCTGCTGCGGCTGCTGGGCAGGGCGTGGCTGCTCGGCCTGCACCGGTTCCTCGTCTTCCTCTTCGATGACGATCTCGTCCTCGGGTTCTTCCGGCTCGACATAGGCCGGGAACGTGCGCGCCTCGACAAAGCCTTCCGGCTTTTCGGCCAGCGCGCCGCGGAAGATGGCATAGTGTTGTGCACCGACCGCGTCATCGGCTTCGATGGTGATGGTCACGCCGAAGCGATGCTCGAATTCCACCAGCGTGCCGCGCTTGTGATTGAGCACATAGAGCGCGGTCGCCGCCGGCGTCCGCACCGTGATGTGGCTGCGCGAATCCTTGAGCAGGAATTCCTCGATTGCCCGCACCACCATCAGCGCGACCGACGAATCGGAGCGCACATGGCCGGTGCCGCCGCAATGCGGGCAAGGCTTCATGGTCGATTCCAGCACGCTGGCGCGGATGCGCTGGCGCGACATCTCCATCAGGCCGAAATGCGAGATGCGGCCGACCTGGATGCGGGCACGATCGTTCTTGAGGTGATCCTTCAGCCGCTTCTCGACGGAGCGGTTGTTGCGGTTCTCTTCCATATCGATGAAGTCGATGACGATGAGGCCTGCGAGATCGCGCAGCCTCAATTGCCGGGCGACTTCCTCGGCGGCTTCCAGATTGGTGTGAAGTGCGGTGTCCTCGATCGAGTGCTCCTTGGTGGAACGGCCCGAATTGACGTCGATGGCGACCAGCGCTTCCGTCTGGTTGATGATGATGTAGCCGCCGCTCTTCAGCGTCACCTGCGGCTGCAGCATGCGGTCGAGCTGCGCTTCGATGCCGTTGCGCACAAAGATCGGCGTCGTGTCGCGGAACGGCTGAACCACCTTGGCGTGGCTCGGCATCAGCATGCGCATGAAGTCCTTGGCCTCGCGGTAGCCTTCTTCGCCGGAAACCAGGATCTCGTCGATATCCTTGTTGTAAAGGTCGCGCACCGAGCGCTTGATCAGGCTGCCTTCCTCGTAAACCAGGGCAGGGGCCGTGGATTGCAGCGTCAGATTGCGGACGTTTTCCCAAAGCCGCATCAAATATTCGTAGTCGCGCTTGATCTCTGCCTTGGTGCGGCTTTCGCCTGCCGTACGCAGGATGACACCCATGCCTTGCGGCACTTCGAGATCGGCGACCACTTCCTTCAGCCGCTTGCGGTCCTGCGCATTGGTGATCTTGCGCGAAATACCGCCGCCGCGGGCCGTGTTCGGCATCAGCACCGAATAGCGGCCGGCCAACGACAGGTAGGTGGTCAGCGCTGCACCCTTGTTGCCGCGCTCTTCCTTGACGACCTGCACAAGCAGGATCTGCCGGCGCTTGATCACTTCCTGGATCTTGTACTGGCGACGGACCGGCTTGCGGCGGTTGCGCACTTCTTCCAGCGCGTCCTCGGCGCCGACCGATTCGACCTCGTGATCGTCCGGATGCGAGGATTGCACCTCTTCCAGCATGCCGCGATCATTGTCTTCGGAGGTTGCTTCGCCGCTTGTCTCGGCCCCGCTTGTCTCGGGCCCGCTTACCTCGACTTGCGGGACGGCTTCCGAGATTACGTCGGCATCGACGCTGGCAGCGATGGAACTCGAACCGCCTTCGGACGGCTCGGTCTCACCGCGATCGGCGGCTTCATCGCTCTGCCCGGCGGCACCCTCGCTCTGTCCGGCAATGTCGGACATGGTGTTGTCGTCAACGGCATCCAGCTTTTCTGCGACGGCATCTTCGCCATTCTCGCCGTCGGCCGCGCCTGCCTCGCGCCTGTGCTCGCCGCGGTCGCGGCTCTTGCCGCCGCGCCGGCGTCCGCGCTTGCCACGGTCGCGGCTCTGGCGGTCCTCGCCTTCGGCGGCTTCCTCGTCCTCTTCGTCCTGGGCTTCCTGTGCTTCCGCACGCAGCAGCGCCTGACGGTCGGCGACCGGAATCTGGTAGTAGTCGGGGTGTATTTCACTGAAGGCGAGGAAACCGTGACGGTTGCCGCCATATTCGACAAAGGCTGCCTGAAGGGAAGGTTCGACGCGCGTTACGCGGGCGAGATAGATGTTTCCTTTGAGCTGCTTCTTGTCCTGGGATTCAAAGTCGAATTCTTCAATACGGTTACCGCGAACGACGACAACGCGTGTTTCCTCCGGGTGGGAGGCGTCTATCAGCATTTTGTTGGGCATTATTTCGTTTCCTCCCGGCAGCCGTCGGCCGCAGCTTGCGAGGCAATGCCCGCTGCCGTGGACCTGGAACATGGGTGCCGGACAATTGAACGTCCGCCGGCCGCTGCCTGAGCGCCATGGCGGTGCCGCCCGCAGCCGTAGTGGCGCGGTTTGTTGCGGACCTTTCCATGATTGCGCTTGAAGCCATCGTCACCAGCAGAACCTTTTGAACCAAAGCCCGGGAAAAACCGGACCAGCTTGTTTGCTCATACAGAGCCGGCACGGGACAATCCCGGCCGTTTTGCTCACGCAGGCGATTCCCCCGCCACGGGAGCACGCCTGCGAAAATCGTCGCGATCACCGATGCCTTCTTCGCCTGAAGCGAAAGGAGCCGTCTTGCGTCTGACCTGTAGCAGGAAGCTGCGGAGGAGGACGGTTCCAGGATTGCAGTGATCCACCATCGCTTTTATGATTTGGCGGGTTGGAAGGCAACCCCGATTCCCGATGCCGGCAAAAAGCCGTTCCGCAGCGGAAGCCCAGGTTCCAAGCCTTCCATGAAAAGGCTTGGTTAACCTTCTCTGGATACCAATCGTTAATCGAGTTCGCGGCCTGCCAGCACTTTGACAAGCAATAGGGCACTTCGACAAGCGATCGGGCATGACGCCAACGGGAGCGATTGGTAGAAAGATGGGACTGGCAGGCTTCGCAGACAAGGGCCGTCATCATGGAGGCTGGTTGTTCCGCACCGCCTGCCTGCTGCCGCTGATCCTGGCTTGCCTGGTCCTTTCGCCGCTTTCGCGTGCTGCCGACGTACCGCTCGGCGCCACAAGCTACAAGATGGCCGGCGATGCCACCAAGATGCGCATCGTCATCAATTTCGACCGCGAACCCGACATCAAATGGTTCCTGCTGCGCGGCCCCAATCGCCTGGTCATCGATCTGCCGGCCACCAGATTTGCCCTCAATGCCAGGGATGTAAAGCCGCGCGGCCTTGTCCGCACGGTGCGTTACGGCGAGCTCGGCGAGGGGAAATCGCGGCTGATTCTCACCGGCAAGGGACCGTTCGCCGTCGACAATCTCGACGTGCTCAAGAACGGTGACGGCAACGGCTACCGCATCGCCATCGACATGTCGGCGGCCTCGCAGCGGGAATTCGACGCAGCGCTCGCCAATCAGGCGCTGACCACCGGTTCGACGGTCTCCGCCGACAAGGCCGGCAGGGTCGGTACCGGGCCGGTCTCCAATCCGGGCCATCGTTTCACCGTCGTCGTCGATCCCGGCCATGGCGGCATCGACGGCGGTGCCGAGGGCCTGAACGGTACGGTCGAAAAGAACGTGACGCTCGCCTTTGCCATGGAACTGCGCGACAAGCTCGCCGCCAGCGGCAAATACGACGTGTTCCTGACGCGCGAAACGGACGAGTTCCTGCGGCTCGACGACCGCGTGCGCATTGCCCGCCAGCATGAGGCCGACCTGCTCATCTCGATCCATGCGGACACGATCAGCCTCAAGGGCATTCGCGGCGCAACCGTCTACACCGTGTCCGACAAGGCTTCCGATCCCGAGGCGCAGGCGCTTGCCGACCGTGAAAATCTTTCCGACCAGTTCGCCGGCATGGAGATCAAGGACGACAGCAAGGAAGTGACCGATATCCTGATCGACCTGATCCGCCGCGAGACGCATAATTTTTCGATGAGCTTCGCCCATACTCTCGTCGGCCAGCTTTCCACCAGCGTCGGTCTGATCAACAACCCGCAGCGTTCTGCCGGCTTCAAGGTGCTGAAGGCGCCGGACGTTCCATCCGTGCTGGTCGAACTCGGCTATCTGTCGAACGCCAAGGACGAAGCGCAGTTGCTCAGCGCCGATTGGCGCAGCAAGGCGACCCAGAGCATAACCAACGCCGTTGCCCTGTTTGCTTCGGCCAAGAGCGGAACGGGGGCCGGAGGCTGAAATGTCCGCCGGCGCCCACAACCTGAAGCAGCGTTGCACGGCGACAACACCCTGTGCTTTTATTTCCGGCATTCGAAACCGAAATCCCGCGCTGCCGTATTTTGCCCACATGGTCGCGACATGGATTTTGCGATTACGGTTTGGGATCGTCCCGAAAGCTTGCGTGAAGGGCGGCTTCGTTTAGGAAATTCCCGAACCAAGGACTGGAGCGGGTATGATTCGTCTCATTGGCTATTTCTTCGGCATCGGCACGACGCTGGCCCTTTTGGTCGCGGCGGGCGTCGCGATCTATATCGGCCATTTGTCGAAGGACCTGCCCGATTACGAGGTGCTGGCCAAATACGAGCCGCCGGTGACGACCCGCATCCACGCGTCGGATGGCGCGCTGATGGCCGAATATGCGCGTGAGCGGCGGCTTTATCTGCCGATTCAGGCGATCCCGGATCGTGTCAAGGCGGCCTTCCTGTCGGCCGAGGACAAGAATTTTTACAATCACCCCGGCATCGACGTGACCGGCCTTGGCCGGGCCATTGTCGTCAACCTGCAGAATGTTGGTTCGGGAAAGCGCCAGGTCGGCGCCTCGACGATTACCCAGCAGGTGGCGAAGAACTTCCTGTTGTCTTCAGACCAGACCTACGAGCGCAAGATCAAGGAGATGATCCTCGCCTTCCGCATCGAGCAGGCCTACTCGAAGGATCGCATTCTCGAGCTCTATCTCAACGAGATTTTCTTCGGCTTCGGCGCCTATGGCGTCGCCGGTGCTGCGCTCACCTATTTCGACAAATCGGTGAACGAGCTCACCGTGGCCGAAGCCGCCTATCTCGCCTCCCTGCCGAAGGGGCCGAACAACTACCATCCCTTCAAGCATGCCGATCGCGCCTTGGAGCGCCGCAACTGGGTGATCGACCAGATGGTCGAGAACGGCTACGTCACGCATGAAGAAGGCGAGAAGGCCAAGGCCGAGCCGCTCGGCGTCACGCCGCGCCGCACCGGCAACTATCTCTTCGCCGGGGAGTATTTCACCGAGGAAGTGCGTCGCCAGATCATCGCGCGCTACGGCGAGAATGCGCTCTACGAAGGCGGCCTTTCCGTCCGCACGACGCTCGATCCGAAGATGCAGCTGATTGCCCGCAAGGCCATGCAGAACGGACTTATGAAGTTCGACACGCTGCGCGGCTACCGCGGGCCGGTCACGAGCATCGACGTTTCCGGCGACTGGGGTGTGCCGCTGGGCAACGTCAAGCGGTTGGAGGACGTGCCGGAATGGTCGCTCGCCGTCGTGCTCGACAGCTCGGCCACCGGCCTGTCCATCGGCCTGCAGCCGACGCGCCAGATCTCCGGCGAAATCGTCAAGGACCGCGTCGAAGGCACCGTCAGCAAGGAAGACATGAGCTTCGCCATGCGCCACGTCGTCGACGGCAGGACCGTCAAGGCGAAGTCGCCGGCCGACGTGCTGAAGCCGGGCGACGTGATTTTCGTGCAGAAGAACGACGGCTCGGACAACAGCTACAGCTTGCGCCAGGTTCCCGAAGTGGAAGGCGGCCTGATCGCCATGGACCCGCATACCGGACGCGTCCTGGCCATGGTCGGCGGTTTCTCCTACGCGCAGTCGGAGTTCAACCGGGCGACGCAGGCCATGCGCCAGCCGGGGTCGTCGTTCAAGCCGATCGTCTATTCGGCCGCCCTCGACAATGGCTATACGCCCGCCTCCGTGATCATGGACGGGCCGATCACCATCCAGAGCGGCAACACGACCTGGACGCCCAAGAATTACGACGGAACGGTGGCCGGCCCGGCGACGTTGCGGTCCGGCATCGAGAAATCGCGCAATCTGATGACGGTGCGGCTTGCCAACGACATGGGCATGAAGCTGGTCGTGGAATATGCCGAGCGTTTCGGTGTCTACGACCACCTGGCGCCGTATCTGCCGATGGCGCTGGGATCCGGCGAGACGACGGTGATGCGCATGGTGTCGGCCTATTCGATCATGGCCAATGGCGGCAAGTCGATCAAGCCGTCGCTGATCGACCGTATCCAGGACCGCTACGGCAAGACCGTCTTCAGGCAGGACGAACGCGGCTGCTCGAACTGCAACGCCGCCGAGTGGCAGAACCAGCCAGAGCCGGAGCTGGTCGACAATTCCGAGCAGGTGCTCGATCCGATGACCGCCTACCAGATCACATCGATGATGGAGGGCGTCGTGCAACGCGGCACCGGCGCCACCATCAACGAGCTCGGCCGTCACATCGCTGGCAAGACCGGAACGACCAACGACGAAAAGGATGCCTGGTTCATCGGCTATACGCCGAACCTCGTTGTCGGCCTCTATATGGGCTATGATCAGCCGAAAGGCCTTGGCAAGGGCGCGACCGGCGGCGGCCTTGCCGCGCCGATCTTCAAGGATTTCATGCGCGTGGCGCTGGACGGCACGCCCAATGTCGACTTCAAGGTTCCGGACGGCATGAAGCTGATTGCGATCAATCGCAAGACCGGCATGCGAGCCAACGCGGGCGACGCCGGAACCATCATCGAAGCCTTCAAGCCGGGTACCGGTCCCGCCGACAGCTATTGGGTGATCGGCATGGGTGCGGACGGCTCCAACGCCACCGGCGGGGCGCTGTCGCCGCAGGCCAACCAGGCCATCCAGTCGGGCGGCGGCGGGCTCTACTGACAATCGCTACATCGGGTCGGGCCGGCTTGACGACGATGGTCGAGCCGGTCCATTCCGCTTTACAGGGGCCGGTACATTACAGGGGCCGGCGCTTTACAGGAGACCGTGCCGTCCCTATGTATCGCGCCACCAAACCGCCATCCAGCAACAGGACAGAACAGCCAGCCATGCGCGCGGAAACGCAAAACATTGTCGACGAGATCAGGCAGGCAATCACCCTGCTGAGGAGGCATCTTTGACTGGGACCAAGCCATAAAACGGCTTGAGTACCTGAACGTCCGTGCCGAGGATTCGAGCCTCTGGAACGAGCCGCTGGAAGCACAAAAGCTGATGCGCGAGCGTCAGGGCGTCGAGGAAGGCATTGCCGCGGTCAAAGGCCTCACCCAGGCCCTGGAAGACAATATCGGCCTGATCGAACTTGGCGAGGAAGAGGGCGACGAGGGCGTCATCGCGGAGGCCGAAGCGGCGATCCGCTCGATGCGCGGCGAGGCCAAGGCGCGCCAGATCGAAACGCTGCTGTCGGGCGAGGCTGACGCCAACGATAGCTATCTGGAAGTCCATGCCGGCGCCGGCGGCACCGAAAGCCAGGACTGGGCCTCGATGCTTCTGCGCATGTATACGCGCTGGGCCGAGCGCCGGCGCTTCAAGGTCGAGGTGCTTGAAGTGCATGACGGCGAAGAAGCCGGCATCAAGTCCGCCACGCTGCTGATCAAGGGCCACAACGCCTATGGCTGGCTGAAGACGGAATCGGGCGTGCATCGTCTCGTGCGGATTTCGCCCTATGACAGCAATGCGCGCCGCCACACCTCCTTCGCCAGCGTCTGGGTCTATCCCGTCATCGACGATACGATCGACATCGACGTTTCCGAATCCGACGTCCGTATCGACACCTATCGGTCGTCGGGATCGGGCGGCCAGCACGTCAACACCACCGATTCGGCGGTGCGCATAACCCATCTCGCCACCGGCATCGCGGTTGCCTGCCAGGCCGAGCGCTCCCAGCACAAGAACAAGGCCAAGGCCTGGGAAATGCTGCGCTCGCGGCTTTACGAGGAAGAGCTGAAGAAGCGCGAAGCGGTGGCGAACGCCACCGAAGCGTCGAAGAGCGATATTGGCTGGGGCCACCAGATACGGTCCTACGTGCTGCAGCCCTATCAGCTGGTGAAAGATCTGCGCACCGGTGTCGAGAGCACCAGCCCGTCGAGCGTGCTCGACGGCGACCTCGACGATTTCATGGAAGCCTCACTGTCGCAGCGGATCGAAGGTGGCGCCGGCGAAACGGTGGCCGATATCGACTGAGGCCGCCGGGCACCAATCCGGCAGGAATGTGGGTTCATCACGCGAGAGTTACGGCCATCGCGCGAGAGTGACGAGCTCTCAATTTGCACTTACCTGTCGTTCTACAACTTTGTTTTTCATCGGATTTTTCAAAAATCGATTTCCGCTTTTGACGCGGATGCCGCGGGCCGCCGGTGCCAAGCCTGGAACCAGCGCGAGCCAAATCCCGTTATTGGCGATCCCGCTGCCGGGGTTGACCAGGTTTCGTCAATCAGGACGGCAGGTTGGTTCCGGCTGCAGAGGTCGGCGTTCGGTTGCGACAGCAATTGCTTGCGCCGACCAAGGAATCAGCCCAGCATTCATGCGCTGGGGAGGAAAAAAGCATTTATGGCCGGACGCGGCGTATCTGCGACCTGACGATCCGGCCACTGGGAAGACACGTTCCGGGAACGGGCAAGCGAAATGCTTGACAACCGTTGATAGGAACTGCGCTCATGCCTGCTCTCACAACCAGACCGGCCCCAGTCGCCCGCACGGCGCGCCGACTCCTGAATTCACTTGTCGCGGCAGTGGTTTTGATAGCTGCCGCCATTCCATTTGCGGCGCCTGCTCTGGCGCATGATGCCAAGCCGACCGCGGCCATGCCGCAAGGCTGGAGCTATCCCTTCTCCTGCTGCTCGGGCTATGATTGCCGCGAGGTCTCTCAGACATCGATCAGCGAACGTCCCGAGGGCTATGTCATCAAAGGAACCGGGGAAGTCGTGGCCTATAGCGACAAGCGGATCAAGAATTCGCCCGACGGCGAATATCATTGGTGCTCCGTTGCCGGTGCCAATGACGGAAAGACCATCTGCCTGTTCGTGCCGCCATCGTCCTATTAGCGCATGACGCCCGAAAGCTTGCCGACGGGCTGACCCGGGGGTGTGCGGCGGCTTTGGATCGATGAGCCTTCGGTCGGCACTCCAGCACTTTTAACCTGTGCATCGCAGGCTCACAGGTCGCTGACAGGCAGTTGTCAGGAGCGTTTCTTTATGCTGCCTTTGCTTACGGGCGGCATTGTGAGGGACCAATCCATGACGATCAAGGCAAGCTGCCACTGCAAGGCGACGACGTTCGAGGTCTCGCAAGCGCCGCAGACAGTGACGCGATGCACCTGTTCCTTCTGTTCGAAACGCGGTTCGTTGTGGGCCTATTACACCCCATCGCAATTCAGGCTCACCAGCCCGCCGGAGAATGTTTCGTTCTACCAGTGGGGATCGAAAACCATAAAACACGGCTTTTGCGCCACCTGCGGCTGTGGCACCTTCACCGAGACGCCGGACTGGTCGACAGGCGAGCCGAATTTCGACAATCCGAAGATCAGCGTGAACTCGCGGCTGTTCGACGATTTCGATCTCGACAAGGTCGAAGTGGTGGTCATCGACGGCAAGAATCTCTGGTAGCCGGTCGAATTGCGGTGGTCGCGCGAGCCGCTGCAGGCGTGTGGAATTGAGCCGGGGAAAGCCGCGGCAGCGGCTTTTGCTGGTCCGCTTTTCGCCGCATTTCATGTTACAAGTCGCTGGAAGGGCTGATGCGGTGCGCCGTTGCGCGGCCGTGGAATGGAGAGGGACCACCATATGAAAAAGATTGTGCTCGCCGTCGTGGCGACGGCTGTGCTCGTGAGCGCATGCACCACCGATCCCTACACCGGGGAACAGAAGGTTTCCAACACCGCTGCCGGCGCCGGTCTCGGTGCTTTGGCGGGTGCCGGGCTCGGCATGCTTGCCGGCGGTAACGACCGCCGCAACGCGCTGATCGGCGCGGGCATCGGCGCGCTTGCCGGCGGTGCCATCGGTGCCACCATGGACCAGAACGAGGCCGAACTGCGCCGACAGCTTCAGGGCACAGGCGTCAGCGTCACCCGCACCGGCGATCAGATCATCCTCAATATGCCGTCCGACATCACCTTCAACGTCGACCAGGACGCGGTGAAGGCCGGTTTCTATCCGGTGCTGAATTCGGTGGCCCTTGTGCTGAAAAAGTTCCGCCAGACCACCGTCGACGTGTTCGGCCACACCGACTCGACCGGCAGCGACGAGCACAATTTCGACCTGTCGCAGCGCCGTGCTTTGGCGGTCGCCAACTATCTGTCCGGGCAGGGCGTCGATTCCCGCCGCTTCGCCGTCACCGGCTTCGGCAAGACGCGTCCGATCGCCTCCAATGCGACGGCTGCCGGCCGGGCTCAGAACCGCCGCGTCGAGATCCAGCTGTCGCCGCTCACCTGAGGCAAGCACATGAACCGAGAGCGGCCCCGCAAGGGGCCGCTCCAATGGTTATGCCGGGCCACCGACCGTCGGCGCCCTTCGTTCGTGATGTCAGGACCGGGCCGGCTGATCGACAATCGCGGCAACGATCCGGCGCACGATCGGAAGCACAATCAGCAGACTGGGAAACGCGACAAGCCATGAAGCGCCCCATGCATAGCTCCAGGCCGCTATAAACCCGTTCGTCCAGCCTGCGCCGATTGCCGTCGAAACCGCCGAGACAATCGAGGACATCAGAATCGAAAGAACCAACGGCATCACCACCGCGCCGTAGGAGGGCGGCAGCTTTCTCAACTTGAAGGCTCGATCCGGTGATGCTTGCATCGAAATCTCCCAATCAGAAAAAATGTGCGTCAGCGTTACTGTGAGGACGATCAGGCGGCATATGCCGTCTGCAGCGCCAATTCCCGAATGAAGCTTCGCAGCGAACGCGGCTCGCGGCAAAGCGCGGCACGCAACGTCAGGCTGTTCCCGCCGAGGCCGTATTTGGCGTAGTGGCTGTGTACTTTGGCCAGCATCTGCAACTGCCGGTCGGTATAGGGAAGGCGGGCCTTCGCCGCCCAGTCCTGAAATGTCGGCTCGCCCGCCGAAACCGGCCGGCCAAGCGCTTCGCTCATCATGGCGACGACCTCTTCGCGGCTGTGCATACCGTCGGCGCACAGCTCGAGGGTCGCATAGGACAAACGCGCTTCGGTCAATGCGATTGCCGCCACTTCAGCCACATCGCGATAGTCGACGCGGGCGAGCTTCGCCGTCCTTGGAAACGGCTCGGCGAAAACGCCGTGCTCGACGACGGACGGCCAGGCCGCCGAGATATTTTGCATGAAATTGGCCGGGTGCAGAATGGTGTACTCCATGTTCGTCGAATAGAGGGCAGCTTCAACGGGTACCTTGCTTGCATGGTTTTCCAGCCTCGTATTGGTCGGCTGGATCACCGACGAAAAGACGAATTTTCGAACGCCTGCTCGCGCCGCTGCCTCAACCATGGCAACCCCCATGGCGGCTTCGTCGGGAGCAAAGGCCGGTCCGATGTGAAAGACACCGACGACACCTTCCACGGCCTGCTCAAGGCTCCGATGGTTGCGCAGATCTCCGATCGCGATTTCGGATGCGCCGGCTTTCCGGGCTTTTTCGGCACTCGCGGCGTCACGAACAAGCGCTCGAACCCTGGCATTGCGGCGGACGAGTTCAGGCACCACCAAACCGGCAACGCGGCCTGCGGCGCCTACGACCAGGACCGTTGGACTGGGTGTTCGCATGACGATCTCCTTCCTTCGAGTCTGCCTTTCGGCCTGTGCAGGGAAGATAAAATCTAGCGAACTTCGTTACAATGGATCGATTTTGCGATAGGTTCTCCCGATTTTCGGTAGAAAGGAGCGATGAGCGATGAGCCGGATAGATGATTTCGAAGCCTTCATTGCCATTGTCGAGCATGGCAGTCTGACGGCTGCCGCACGCCGGCTGAACCGCTCACTGCAGTCGGTCAGCCGGTCCCTGGCGACATTGGAGGAATCAATCGGGGTCGAGCTTCTGCACAGGACGACACGCCGCTCGACGCCGAGCGAAGCCGGAGCGGCCTTTTTCCAGCGCATCAAACCCGCCGTCGAGGAAATTAACGAAGCCAGGCTTCAGGCGGCCAATCGACGGTCGGAGCCATGGGGCATCCTGCGTGTCAGTGCCCCGGTTCTGTTCGGCCCGGACTTCCTCGTGCCGGTCATCGCCGATTATATGCGGACATATCCCCGGGTCGAGGTTGACCTCCAGCTTTCCGATGAATTTGTCGATCTCGATGCCGAGCGCCTCGATTTGGCTGTCCGAATCGGCAATTTGCCGGATTCCAATTTACGTGCGAAGCGCCTGGGCGCGCTGCGGCGCGTGGTGTTCGGCGCACCTGCCTACTTCCAGCAACACGGCCGACCGGCCCATCCGCTCGAATTGCGTGAGCATCAATGCATCGTACGAACCGTCGACGGCCGCCCAGGCGAATGGATGTTTCAGATTGAAGGCAAGCCCCGGCCGGTGAAGGTCGCGGGTACCTTCCGGTCGAATTTGATGATATCGATCTATGCGGCCGCGGTTCACGGATTGGGTCTGGGCTACTCGCCGCTTTGGCAGGTAAAGCACCTGGTGGACGATGGCCGCCTGGAACTGGTTCTAACCGAATTCGAGCCGGTGCCGGTGCCGATACACGCCGTGTGGCCGGAAGGCAGGTCGTCCTCAGCCAAAGTTCGCGCTTTTCTGGACCTGCTGGCATCCCGCCTGGAGCTCAGGGATCTTTAGCTATATAGCGAGCCTAGCGGCATACGGATCGCCGGCAGCACCAAAATCGACCGCCTCGCAGCAACGCCACAAGATTACCGAGAGCAGTACTTCTCAAAAGAGGGTGCTTCGCGCGTCGGCGGGGCCGCGCGCGAGCCGTGTCAGACCTTGGCGACGATACGCATGAAGGCCGGCATGTCGTCGCCGAAGCCGACGGTCGCGTCATTGTCTTCCTGGCGCTGGCGGGCAGGGCGCTCGCGCTGCGGCCTGGTGTCGCCCCGTTCCGGCGCGCGCCGTTCGTTGCGATCGGGCGAAGCCTTGCGTTCAGGTGAAGCCTGGCGCTCGCTGTTTTCCGAGCGGATCGCCTCTTTGCGGGTACGCCGCTCGTCGATGTCGGCGATGGTGGCTTCGGCCACGACCGGCTGTTCCTCGCTAACTGCTTCCGGCGCTGCTTCTTCGCTGCGCCTGGCGTGGCGTTCACGCGGTTTGCGCTCGCCCCTGTCCTTGGCGTCGTCCTTGCGGCCGGCACGGCGTGGCGCACCGCGGCCACGGCGCGGGGCCTCATCCTCGCCGCCTTCGCTGGCAACGACCGTCGACAAATCGCCGTCATGCCACTCGATCTTCGTGCCGATCAGCCGCTCGATGGCGTCGATGTATTTGGTGTCCGACTTGGTCGCGATGGTGAAGGATTTGCCCGAGCGCCCGGCGCGGCCGGTACGGCCGATGCGGTGGACGTAATCCTCCGCGTGGATCGGCACGTCGTAATTGAAGACATGGCTGACATCGGGAATGTCGAGGCCGCGCGCCGCGACATCCGAAGCAACGAGGTAGCGCAGCTTGCCGTCACGGAAATTGGCCAGCATCTGCATGCGCGCGCGCTGGTCCATGTCGCCGTGCAGGGCGCCGGCGTCGAAATCATATTTCAGCAGCGAGCGGAACAGCTCCGATACCTCGATCTTGCGGTTGCAGAAGATGATGGCGTTCTTCAGCTCGGCATCCTCGGCTTTCATCAGATTGCGCAGCGTCTCGCGCTTGTCCCAGGGTTTCGGGCCGGATTTCACCAGCCGCTGGGTGATGTTGGTGGCGGCCGATGCTGCCTTCGACACTTCGACGCGCACCGGTGCGTGCAGGAATTTCTCGGTGAGCTTGGTGATTTCCGGCGGCATCGTCGCCGAGAAGAACAGCGTCTGCCTGGTGAACGGGATCATCTCGCAGATACGCTCGATGTCGGGGATAAAGCCCATGTCGAGCATGCGGTCGGCCTCGTCGATGACGAGGATCTCGACGCCGTTGAGCAGGAGCTTGCCGCGCTCGCGATGGTCGAGCAGGCGGCCGGGGGTCGCGATCAGCACATCGGCGCCGCGCTCGAGCTTCTTGTCCTGCTCGTCGAAGGACACGCCGCCGATCAGCAGTGCGATATTGAGCTTGTGGTTCTTGCCGTATTTGACGAAGTTTTCCTCGACCTGCGCGGCGAGCTCGCGCGTCGGCTCGAGGATCAGCGTGCGCGGCATGCGCGCGCGGGCGCGGCCCTTTTCCAGCCGGGTAAGCATCGGCAGGACGAAGGACGCCGTCTTGCCGGTGCCGGTCTGGGCAATGCCCAGCACGTCCTTGCCGAGCAAGGCGTGCGGGATAGCACCAGCCTGGATCGGCGTCGGCTCGGTGTAGCCGGCATCGGTAACTGCGGAAAGGACCTTCGGCGACAGGCCGAGGTCTGCGAAGGTCAACGCTTCTTGAGCGATCTGGGTGTCTGAGGACAAGTTTGGCTGTCTTTGGCTGGTTCGGGGGCGCAACATATGCAGTCGCGGCAAGCGCCGCGCGCCTGCAAGATTGGTATTGCAGGTAGGCGCAAGCCCACGATTTGTCAACACAAACGGGCGGCATTGGTGCGATTGTGAAGCCGTAAGCTTAATCGCGATGCTTAATTTGCGCAGCGGCCGCCGCGCCGGCTCAGTAGCGGAACTGTTCGGCGAGAATGCGCTCGTTCCACGAATGGTTGGGATCGAACAGCAGCGTCGCCGTTGCCGTCGGCGATTCCCTCACCGTGACCGTCGTCACCGCCTTAACCTCGGTGTGGTCGGCGGCGGCATTCACCGGCCGCTTTTCCGGCTCCAGAATGTCGAAACGCACGATCGCCTTGTTGGAGAGCAGCGCGCCGCGCCAGCGGCGCGGACGAAACGGGCTGACCGGGGTCAGCGCCAGCAGCGGAGCGTCGAGCGGCAGGATCGGCCCGTGCGCCGACAGATTATATGCGGTCGAGCCGGCCGGCGTCGCAATCATCACGCCGTCGCAGTGCAATTCCTCCAGCCGCTCTTGCCCATCCACGGTGATGCGGATCTTGGCCGTCTGGTACGACTGGCGCCAAAGCGCGACCTCGTTGATCGCGAGCGCCGAAATCGTCTCGCCTTCGGCCGTCACCGCCTGCATCTCCAGCGGACGGATCGTTTCGGCAACGGCCGCCGCGATGCGCCCGGTCAAGCCGCTGGCGCGGTATTCGTTCATCAGAAAACCGATGGTGCCACGGTTCATGCCGTAGACCTTCTTTCCCGTGCTCATCGTCTCACGCAGGGTCTGCAGCAGAAAGCCGTCGCCGCCGAGCGCCACGACGATCCCGGCTTCTTCGACGGAGGCCTGGCCGTAACGCGCAGAGAGGCTTTCCAGCGCTGCATTGGCGTCGGCTGTACCGGATGAGACGAAGGCGAAACGGCTGGCGGTTTTGCTCATGGCTCTCAACGACAACCGATTGGCGACGACCGTCTGGCGACCGATTGGCGGCGACCGGTTGCTGGGCCGCGCCAGCGCCGGGTTAGCATGGGTGGGCATTTCTGCAAAGGGAGGGAGGTGCCTGGAGATGGCGACCAAACAAGCCGCACTCGCGCATCATGTCGGAGGACAAAATGATGTGATGGTTAAGGCCCGCCTTAAACTCTCGTAAAGCCGGATCGATCATGTTAGCCGGCAGCGGACGGGCGGCGTGGGGGCTAACCAGTCGAGGCCGATCTATTGCCGCTGGCACGCTTGATTATTGTCTTCCTGATGCTGGCAAGTTTTGCCCTGGCTTTCGCGGAACTGGTGCGCCAGTCGGAGGAAAAGAGCTTTAGACCCGAGCCCACGGCCTCGCGCTGCGGCGACGCGGCGGGGACACCCTGTCCGCAAAGGGCGCTTTGACGCCACAGCGCCAGTGCTTATCGGGCTTGCAACAGATGGCAGCCGGCCTGGCGCTTTTGCGCGAGATACTCGTCGACAAGCTGGCGATAGCGAACTTTGCCGAAACTCGGGAAATGGCCGCCGTGCACGACCGAGACATCGAGATCGCGCATGCGCAGCAGCGTTTCGACATAATCGTCGATATCGGAGTGATAGACGTCGTCGATCAGCGGGCCGTCATAGATGATGTCGCCGGAAAACAGGATGCCCGTCCTGTTTTCGTAGAGCGCAATGCCGCCGGGTGAATGGCCGGGCGTGTGGATGACCTCGAAGGCACGGTCGCCGAGATCGACGATGTCGCCTTGCTCGAGCAACCGGCCGGCTGGTGCGGGCAGGATCCGGTAGCGCTTCGTGTCCCAGCCTTGCGGCATGCCGTCGAACATCTCGTCGGTAGCATAGCGGTCGGCAACCGTCCATTCGTTGCGTGGATCGGCGAGGATTTCGGCCTCGGCCGGGTGCACGCAGCGGTCGGGAAATTCGTGATGGCAGCCGATATGATCGAAATGGGTGTGGCTGGCCACGCAGGTGAGCTTGCGCTCCGTGACCAGCGGCACGAGGCGGCGCAGACTGAAATGGCCGAGGCCGGTGTCGAACAGAAGATCGCGGTCGCGGCCGCGCACATGCCAGATGTTGCAGCGGAAGAACGGCTTGATCCACGGCTCGTGGATCAGCGTCACGCCATCGCCCATGCGGATAGTTTCGTACCAGTCAGGAGCGTCGATGATTGGAAGCGTGCTCATGTTTGGTCCGCAAGCAGGATGATGTCGCCAGCATCGCACGATATCGCGACAACGTCGCCCGGCTGGACGGCCGATGCGGCCGCGACCTTGGCGATGAAGTGCAGCGCCGGGTCGGTCGTGGAGGTCCCCAGCACACGCTTGAAGCTGCCCTGGAAGACGACGTCGCTGACCTTGACCATGCCAAGCGCCACGGCACCGCCTGCAGCGCCGAGAACAAGATGCTCCGGGCGGATGGCCAGCGCAACGGCCAAGCCGGGCGGCAATGTGCCGGGCAGCGAGAGCGCCCCAAGCTTCGTGGTGACGGTGATTTTGCCGCTCTTCGCCTCGGTCACCGTTCCCGATAACAGTGTGCTTTCGCCCATGAAAGTCGCGGAAAAGCGCGTCGCTGGCCGTGCATAGACGCGCTCGGGCGGTCCTTCGTCCTCGATGCGCCCGTCATTCATCACCACGCAATGATCGGCCAGCGCCATCGCCTCTTCCTGATCGTGAGTGACGTGGATGAAGGCGGTGCCGACGCGTTTCTGGATCGCCTTCAACTCGTCCTGCATCTGCCGGCGCAATTTCAGGTCGAGCGCGCCGAGCGGCTCGTCGAGCAACAGCACCGCCGGCTCGACCACCAGGGCGCGCGCCAGTGCCACGCGCTGCCGCTGACCGCCGGAAAGCTGGTGCGGCTTCTTGTCGAAGGCAGTGGCCAGCCCAACCAGCGCCAGCGCCTCGCGCGCCCTTGCTGCCCGGGTTGCGGCATCGACACCCCGCATGCGCAGGCCGAAGCCGACATTGCTGCCGACGCTCATATGCGGAAACAGCGCGTAGTCCTGGAACACGGTCGTCGTCGGCCGCTTCGCCGGTGGCACGGCAGTGCAGTCCTCGCCGCGGATCAGCACCTTGCCTTCGCTCGGCGTGACGAAGCCGCCGAGGATGGACAGAAGCGTCGTCTTGCCGGACCCGGACGGCCCGAGCAGGATCGTGTAGCTGCCAGGCTCGATCGTCAGCGAGACGTTCTTCAGCACGGTATGCTGGCCGAAGCGATGCGAGACGGAGCTTATATCGACCAGTGGCGCACTCATGCCGGCTTCCTCCGCAACAGCATCAGCTCGAACAATACCACCAGCACGATGGAGACGGCGAAGACCAGCGAGCCGACGGCGTTGGTCTTGGGATTGAGGCCGGAGCGCAGCAGGTTCCAGATCTCGACCGGCAGCGTCGTATCGAAGCGCGTCAACAGGAACGAGATGACGAATTCGTCCCAGGAGAAGGTCATCGACAGAAAGAAACCGGCGAAGATCGCCGGTGCCATGACGGGCACGGTGATCAGCAGCAGCACCTTCCATTCGGGCGCGCCGAGGTCGCGCGCGGCGCGCTCGATGTTGATCTGGTGGTCGCCCATCTGGCTGTAGACGATGGCAAAGCAGAGCGGCAGGTTGATCACGACGTGGCCGATGCCGGCGGCAATGAGCGACTTCGGCACGCCGGCCCAGTTGAACAGCACCAGCAGCCCCATGCCGATGATGAGATAGCTGACGGTCAAGGGCAAGGTGATCAGCCCGCGCATCAGGCCCGAGCCCGGCAAAGCGAAGCGCGCAAAACCCCAGGCGGAGAGAAAGCCCAACGTGACGGCGGCAGCCGAGGAGACGACCGCCACCAGCAGCGAATTGACCAGAGCCGAAGTCAGCCGCGTGTCGGCGAGCACGGCCTCGTACCAGCGCAGCGACGGTCCGGTGAAGGGCGGGATCGGAAACGACGTTGCCTGCAGCGAAAACAGCACCAGAACGATGACCGGTAGAAAGATGAAGCCGTAGATTGCGATGGCGTAAAGGCCGGAGACGAGGCGGATGAGCGCGCGCATGGTCAGGCCCGCTCGATCTTCAGCCAGCGGGAGCAGGCGAGATAGGCAATGGTGACCACCGCCATCAGGATGATCGACAACGCCGAAGCGAGCGGAAAGTCGCCGCGCCGGCCGATCTGCATCATGACGAGCTGCGGCATCAAAAGCTCGTTGTTGCCGCCGAGGATCTGCGGCGTGATGTAGTCGCCGATGCACAGCACGAAGGTGAGGAAGGCGCCGACCATGATACCGGGGAGCGTCAGCGGCAGAACGACATGCAGGAAAGTCCGAACCGGCCCGGCGCCGAGGTCGGCGGCGGCCTTGCGATAGCTGGGGCTGAGCTGCTTCAGATTGGCGAAGATCGTCAGCGTCAACAGCATGACGAAGAAATGCACGAAGCCGATGACGGTGGCCAGCCGCGTATTGGCGAGCTGCAGCGGTTCGCTGAACAGGCCGGAGCCGGTCAACGCATGGTTGACGACGCCGTTCTGCGCCAGCACCAGCAGCCACGAATAGGAGCGCACGACATAGGAGGTCCAGAACGGCAGCACCGCCAGCATCAGCGCCAGCCGCTGCCAGCGCTCGGGCACCTGTTCGGCCAGGATCCAGGCAAAAGGATAGGCGAGCAGCACCGAGATCACGGTGACGATCGCTGTGACCTGCAGCGAGTTCACCATCGCCTGCCAGTAGGACGGATTGGCAAAGAACTGGCTGTAGTTGGACAGCGTGAAGCCGCCGCCTTCATGCGCTGTCAGGCTGGATACCGCCATGGCGACGAAGGGCAGCACAAAAAACAGAAGCGTCCAGCCGAGCGCCGGCGCGACCAACGCCCAGGGCAGGGCACGCCCGCTGTTGACGGCGTTCACGACGGGCAGCCGGTCATTGCGCCTGCAGCATTTCGGTCCAGACGTCCTGCATCTTCTTGTCGAGGTCGGCGTTCGGTGCAGGATAGGACTGGGCGCGGGCGAGGAATTCCGGCTGCTCGTCAAAGCGCAGGATCTTCTTCTGCTCGTCGCTCAACGCCGCCTTGCTGTTGGCCGGCATGCCCCAATAGCAGGACGAGGTGGCGAGCCGCGCCTGGCCTTCGGGGCTCATAATGTACTGGATGAATTTAAGCGCCAGCTCCTTGTTCTTGGAATCCTTGAACATTGCCAGCGACTGCGACCACAGCACGGCGCCTTCTTTCGGGATCGAGAAGTCCAGGGCAGGGTTTTCCTTGGCCAGCCCCGCCGTCACCCATTCGCCGCCGCCGACCAGAATGTCGACCTCGCCGGTCGCCAACGCCGTCTGGCTGGCGGTCACTTCGCCGACCAGCTTGGCGTTGGCCTTCATTTTGAGCAGCTCTTCCTTGATGGCGGGAAGGTCGGCTTCGGTCAGGTCGGCGGTCTTTTTGCCGATCGCCAGTGCGGCCATGCCGATGACCGGCAGGTAATAATCGTAGATGGCGATCTTGCCCTTGTACTTATCGCCGGTCAGCGCGGCAAGCGACTGCATGTCGGCCGGGTCGACCTTGGTCTTGTTGTAGCCGATCGTGTTGTAGCCGAACTTTTCGGTGATGCCGTAACGCTTGCCGTCGACGACAGTGGAGCTATCCATCTTCACCTGCGGAAACAGGTCAGCCAGCGGCAGCTTGTCTTCCGGTAGCGGCTCGAACAGGCCTTTTTCGACGCCGCGCGGTACGTCGATGCTGTCGATCACCATCACGTCCCAATCGCCGGGCTGCGATTGTTCGACGATGGCCAGGCCGGCGCCCGTGCCTTCAAACTCCTTGACATTGACCTTGACGCCGTTCGCTTCCTCGAACGGCTGCAGCAGCGCCGGATCGGCGTGATCGCACCAGATCAGCGCGTTGAGATCCTGCGCCTGAGCGAGGCTGCCCGCCGCCAGCAGCAGTGCTGCCGCGGCACACGCGCCTTGGAGATGGCTCTTCAGAACGGAAAGCGGATTCCTGACGGTTGGATTGGGGGTCTTTGGATTGACGGACATCGAGTGTTCTCCCTTGCCTTTTTGGCTTGTAGGAAAAATTGAACCAATTCTAAAATTGAGTCAATTCTGTTTTTGTGGCAAACAGCCGTTATGAGCGGATTGCGGGCAAGGCAGAAGGCGGATCGGCACCGCCGCATCATCGAGGCGGCGGCGGCGCTTTTCCGCGATGCCGGTTATGAAGGCGCCAAGATCGAGACCATCGCCGCGCAGGCCGAAGTCTCGGTCGGTACCATCTACAATTACTACCAGAACAAGGGCGACATCCTCGGCGCCATTGTCTCGATGGAGGTCAACGAGGTGCTGAATGCCGGGCGCGGCGTCGTCGCCAACCCGCCGGCCAATGTCGGCGACGCTCTCGATACGCTGCTCGGCATCTATATCGAGCATTCGCTGCATTATCTCAGCAAGGAGATGTGGCGGCAGGCGATGGCGATCTCGACGCGACTGCCCGACAGCCCGTTCGGCCAGGCCTATACCGGGCTGGACCGCGCCCTGACCGAGCAGATCCGCGCGCTGATCGTCCGCCTGCAGGCGCTCGGCCTGGTGCGCCGCGACATCGACGGGCCGGCACTCGGCGAACTCATCTTCAACAACATGAACATGATGTTCATCGAATTCGTGAAGCGCGAGGAGGCGAGGATTGCCGAACTGCGCACGGCGATACGCAGGCAGAACAGGATATTGGTGGCGGCGATCGGAGTGTAAGAAGATCAAGGGCGAGTTGGGCCTGCAACACAAATCGCCGCAGCCGGAGCATCGCCTAACGGTTGATCAGCCATAGAATGGCCGAGAGCACGATGCTGACCAGTATCCCCGTCGTGATAGGGACATAAAGCCTGAAGTTCTCACGCTCGATCACGATATCGCCGGGCAGCCTGCCAAGGCCGGTCCGAGCCAACCAAGGCCACAGCAGGCCTATGGCAACTATGCTGAGACCAACCACGATCAGAGTTCGCGACATGGCAGCATCCTGCCGATAAAAATGCCGGACGCCTAGTATGGACCCGGATCACCCAGCCGTTAGGCCTGCTCGAGCGAGGATTTCAGGAGCCGGCATGACATGCCCGTGCGGCTTGCAGTAGACGGGGTCGATCGCGTGATAGCCAAGCAGATGGCCGAGTGGCGCCAGGATCGCCAGCGCCACTCGCTGAATCGCAGGTGGCGGGTGCGTGAAGACGATCACGTCGGCAAATTCCCTGGCGATGACTGCTGCCTGAAGCGGCGAAGGTCTACCTTTTCTGTCTACCTTGCCGGCATTGGCCAGGCCGAAGAGCATGCCGATCAGCAGCTCGAAACGGTTCGGGTCGACATTGTCCGCACCTGGCGCCCGGTCGACTTCGACCAGGACATGCGCTTCTTCGGTTTTGCTGCTGTTCCACCAATCATGTGCGACGCCTGCTTCGACCGTGGCGGATTGGCCAGGCTCCAGGGACAAAGTCTTCCCGGCGATGCAAGCGTCGAGACGGCCACGGAGGACGGTAAACCGTTCCGTCAGGTTCGGGTGGAAGTGCTCGCCCACCACTGCGGCTCCCGGCCGGGCGGTCAGATGAGCGATGCCAGGTCCCTGGCCGCGGTCTTCGGTGCCACGCAGGATGACCGCATATTCGCCGGTCACCTTGTTCTCGTAGACATCTCCACAGCGTGACATGGATCGGTTCCGGAGTTTCAGAGCACCACTGCCCGGCAACTCTATCGTCAACGGCTTGGTCGTTCAACGACGCTCCAACGGGCGATTGCGGAAACACCAGTTTCCGGCTCTTCGTCAACGCGGGCGATCAGCGCTCTACCGAACATGCTTAGGCGGCCGCGCTCGCGGAAACGGCACGACCGTCAGTGGCGCCTTGCGGAATTCCGCGATGGCTATTTCTTCAATCAGCGCGTCGAGGGCCTCGTTGACGCGTCGGCTCGTTTCATCCGCGCCGCAGAGGCGGTTTTGTGCGCACTCCAAAAGCTCGCGCGCCGCGGCGAAATCACTTCGCATGACAACACCCTTTGGTTTTTGGCCCGCCGCACCGACATTGTCGGCGCGCTTAATTGAGCGAGTGCTAATATACACAGGAGCAATTTAATCGAATGGTACGAGATGGCCGAGGCCGGGAGAGAGGGCCGAAATGACGGCTCTGCAACCGCGAAGTCACGCCCGGGCTCAGCGTCTCTAGATATGAGATGCTAACTCGTTGTCTGGCGACAGATTTTGCCAGCAATTTCACGGAAGTTTCTGGTGACCCGACGAGGACGGTCCCGACCCGTACGCCCCTAATACGATCTTGGGCGGCTTATATATTCTCTGGCGGCGGCAATCTGGCGCCGGTGCTCGCGGAGGAAGGCTGCGCCGAAACAAATGGCGAAGGCCAGTACTGAAAGGCTTGTCGTTGCTCTTGATGTTGGATCGGGATCGGGACTTAGCAGGAAACGGAAACCGAACGCGAAGGCGAAGACGATAAATCCGCCAAATATGCCGTTGATGAAGGGGGCGGTCGTGCGTTTCTGCTCCAACGGAAACTCCCATGGTTTCCGATGCAGTTATATGCGTTTGAACTGATGTGCCACCGCTCTTGACGGCCCGACCCTGTGGAAATCGGGGATGACCAGATATCGATGCGCGTTGGGAAGTCCTCGCAAGCAATCCTTGCTTGCTGGTGCCCCCGGACGGGATCGAACCGCCGACCTTCGGTTTACAAAACCGCTGCTCTACCAGCTGAGCTACAAGGGCACGGCGCTTCGGTTACCATATTTGATGCGCCAGTAAAGACAAAACTCCGTTTTTCGGTTCCCGGCGAACGCGCCGGTTCTGCCGCCGGGGCGTCCTGAAAACGGCCAATTCGCTTCCTATATTGATGGAAGGTGCAATCGCATCAGCGAGGCAGTCGCATGATCAGGTTTGTCATCATTCTCCCGCTCGTCGTCGTGGCCTGGGTTCTCCTGGTGAAGCTCATCAAGGACCTGAAGCACGCCAATATCGACTGGACCGGCGTCACCACCATCGTCGGCTTCATCGCGCTCGCCTTCTGGCTTCGCCACATCACCGGGATGGGGTGAGCGAGAGAGTGAGTAGTGAAACCGCGAATTCTCACTACTTACCAATCAAAACGAAAATCACTAAGAACCGCTCACTAAGAATTCTCAGAACCTCCGAACCTTTCGCTGCCGCGCCGCGACCGATCTCCAGAGGCGAATGATCGCCTCATTCAAAGATCGAGGAGATCATCATGTCCAAGCGCAGTCTTACTGTAAGCGATGTGCTCCTCACACATTGCTCGGATAATTCGGCCGCTCGGTGTCAGATGCCATTGGCCGCTGAACCTTATGGCAACGTGCGTCACTACCAGTCAGTGGCGACGATTTGAGGCCGTTGATACTGCGAAACATTTCGATATGCTTCCTTTCAAGCCATAAGATTGTCGCGCAGCGCCTGTGTTGGATTTTCAATGCCGAGAAGAAAGCAATTTAAGGGAATTTGCCACGATATTCTTGAAAGCTTTGTCAGTAGATACAACGACCTGGATGGCTACTGGGCCTTGGGGCAATACGCAACCTTTCTGACGGAATCCGGTCAACGGGAGTTGCGGCTACAGCTGCAGAGGGGATCAACGTTGTCTGAGTGCTCCAAATTCAGCGCCTCGGCTACCTACTATCAAGGAGCGGTGTTGCGGCTTATGGATGCGAATGAGATGCCGCATAGCTGGTTTGCGGATGCCTACATCAGATTTTCCATGGTGGGTCCGACGAATGCTCTTTGCGAGGTTGAAATCGTGTCTGATCTCGGCAAGGCTTACCACTGTGATCGCAGGATCGACGTCCGACCTCATAACCCGCTTCGCGAGCACCGGAGAGGAGGCAACTTTGGGCCGTCAAATCAAATGGGCCAGTAAACCCGATCCGAGGCAAGGCATTTGTGCAATGACTGGTTCGGGCCGACTGCCATGGGTAGGAATTCCTTTGTAAGGCGGGATATTTCCAAGGAAGCAGCTCATCGATCCGGCATTGTTTATGGCCGCTGACGATGGCGGTGAGTGTGCTCGTCAGATAGGACAGCGGATCAAAAGTATTGAGTTTGCAAGTTTCAATGGCGAGGCGATGGTCGCCCAGTTCTCGGCCCCAGCGTCGTGCCCTGCGAAGAGTGCGTTCTTGCGATTGAGGGCTATCGGTCCGATGGTTCGCTCGACGCTGTTATTATCGATTTCGACGCGGCCGGCGATCAGGAAGAGCTTCAGGCCATCCCGGTATTTGGCGATGTAGGCCAAAGCCTCGCCGAGTGGGGACTTGGCCGCGACGCGCGACCGTCTCCATCGCCACTGGCGCCCTAGCCGGCACCGCCTGTCGTCGTCGGCCCACGGCACGCATCATCATCATCACCATTGGCATCACTGGTGGTGGTGGCACCACCATCATCATCACCATGGAAGGTGATCATCTTCCTTTGATTAGATGATCCACTTGGCGAAAGGGTGGCTTCGGCCGCCCTTTTTGCGTCATGAGCCAGGATCGTTGCCGTCGGCCGAAGAGACCCGAAAAATGTTTGAACCTTTTTCTCCGCCGCAACGACTGATGGTCAAGAGGCGGTTGGATCGCCTCCCACAACAAGGAGATCGTCATGTTCAAGCGCACCATCATTTCCGGCCTCGTCGCCACCACTGTCGCCGCCGCCATGCTGGTCGGCACCGTTCAGCCGTCGGCCGCCCATCACAAGCACAAGCACCTCGGCATCGGCATTGCCGCAGGTGTCGGCGGCTTCCTGCTCGGCAGCGCGCTGGCCCAGCCGCGCACCGTCTATATCGAGGAAGACGGCGGCTCGTGGCACGTCCGGCGCTGCCTCAATCGCTACCAGAGCTACGACCCGTACTCGGACACCTATGTCGGCTACGACGGCTATCGCCATCGCTGCTGGCTTTGAGGGCCACGATGCCAGCTTGGGAGGACGTGACCGTTTCATGCAACCGGAAGGGCGCCCCACTGGCCCTTTTTCTGTTGTTCGGCGATAGGCTTCCTGTCGAAATCGACTGACTATCAGTGTCGGCGCTGCCCCTCATCTGCCTGCCGGCATCTTCTCCCCGTATAGTGATGGGGAGAAGGGACGCTCTCGGCGATGACTTCGGCAGTCTCCAGCGCTGCAAGAGGGCGCCAAGGTCGCGGTCAGCTTCTTTCTCCCCCTCAAGGGCAGGGCTATCGCATATGAGTGATGGCATTGATGAGATAGTCGTCGTTCCAGGCGCATTTCTTGATGCGATGGCTGATGGGA